>JBAXIY010000015.1:0-29859 GCA_037138135.1 Verrucomicrobiia bacterium | reverse complement strand
GTCGGCGTCAAGGTTCCCGCCGGGCTGATTGCTAGTGCGGTCAGATACGCGTTCGTGCTCGGCAACCGCGTCACCGTCACTGTGTAATTACTAACGGTCACGCCGTCTTGGGCAGTGACCTGCACTTTAATCACGTTGGTTGAGCCAACACCCAGCAGCACCGTGGTGCTCAATGCCCCCGCGACGGGCGCGCCCTGCGGCACTCCGTTTAGGAATAATTGATTGGTCGCGAACGCCGACGTATTGGTGGCTGTCATCGTCACCAAAGTCGTGGCGTTGGCATTCGTCGCAGTGTAATTCGTCGTGCCGGAAGCAAACACTGGTGATAACGTTCCCAGCGGATTCAAGGTCAAGGCGCTCAAGCTCGCGTCGGAACTTACGGTGACAGTTGAAGCAACTACTAGATTTATGTGTCCAGAACCATCATCCACAATTGCGGATGTGCTAGTCGTTTGAAGCGTATCAAACACTGGAGTTGAGGTGAAGGTCGTCCCATCAATCGTCGAATAGCTTATTAGCCGATACGATCCGCCAGCCAACTGTCCGCCGGCAGTGTTAATTTCAATCATACTACTACTTGGTGATAACTGACTGTTTACCACCACACGATTACTAACTCCTCCGCCCGTGGTTACCACAAAGATATTAGTGGAAGCAGCATTCAGAGTCAGGTTTTTGTTAAAGGTTAATGTGCCTACGCCACCTTTACCAGCTACAAGATTACCGCCAGCATTTACGGTGGTCGCCCCGCCGATTGTGCCCGAACCACCCAGCGTGGCGTTAGCCACCGTAACGATGTTAGTTGCCGCTGTAGAATTACCATTAATAAGTAGTGTTCCGTTAGTAACTACTGTGGGACCTGTATAAGTATTATTTCCGGACAGAATCCATGTGCTCGGTCCATCCATATGGACAGCTATATTGGTAACATTATTTACGGTGTCATTTATAGCCCCACTCCATTCTCCAATTCCCGTAGCCCCTTCTAGTCTTAACGTGCGGGTGGTAACCTGAGTGGAATTAGTCGGTGATGCGACAATCGATCCAGAAATAAGCAAATAGCCAGCCGTAGCCGATATTCCCGCACCAATAGATCCATTATTAATTAGTTGGATCGGGCCTGAAATAACATTACTCCCGCCAACATTTTCTATATTTGGTCCGGGCGAACTAGAAGCCCTGATAACCAGAGATAATGCATTTGTAAGAGTAACACCATTGGTTAATTGGAGTTCGCAAAGACTGGCTTGCTGCAGACTAACGAGTCCACTACCCAAGGCCGACCCATTACTAATTAATAAAGCTCCCGCAGTAACGGTAGTCCCCCCCGAAAAGCTATTATTGGCAGCAATTGTAACCGTATTTGAATTGGTTTGATTGACAACCAAACTACCGGCGCCAACCATAATATTTGTAAAGACAGAGTCGTCACTACGCTTAAGCTGAATGGTTCCGTGGTTCGTGATGTTTGCCGTCGAAACGCTACCTGCAGCCGCACCATTTCCGAAAGTCAATGTCCCGTTAGTGAGCACAAGTAATAGCCCGGAACCTGTTCCGCTCCCGGTGGCATTCGCAACTACCAGAGTGGTGTTGTTGGTAAAGCCACCGACAACTGTTCCGCCCGAGTAAGTGTTGCCATTTGTAAGCGTGAGCGTCCCGCCAGTTAGATAGTTAGTTTTGACTAACATGCCTGATCCGTTAATTACTCCACCATAAGTTCCGCCTCCGGATATGGTCAGGGTGCCAGCGCCAAGATTAATTGCGCCACCGCTCGTGCCACCACCGGATATTGAATTGAGAATCTGACTATTTGAATTTAGATCCAGAAATGTCGCGGCAAGATTTGTTATGGTTACACTTGAATTAGTTGGCAGTTGATTATCTGCGCCGCTGAGTCGCAGTGTTCCACCTAAAATAGATACACCATTACTAAAGGTATTCCCGCCGCTGTTTGCTAGCGTCAACACACCCAGTCCCGCCTTTATCAGTGCTATATTACCGCTAATTGCACCTGAACCATTAAAGGTAAAGTTTTGATTTACATTGCTGACCAACAAGCTGCCCGGTGATAGCGTTGTCGTAAGGTTTACGTTCGTATTTCCACTGGCGCTGACAGAATCATCGAAGGTAACGAAATCTCCTTGATTATAATTAGCAGGACTTGAAGTAACAGAGTTCAACCAGTTAACGGAGGAAATGTCCCAATTTGCGCTACTATTACCACTCCAAACTAGAAACTGAGAACTAGCCGAAATAAATTGAACCGTCGGTTGTTGGATAATGGGAACCCCACTGATTGCCACCGATATGGTCTTGGTGCCAGCGGATGTAGAGATAATTGTGGCAGTAGTTTGACCATTAGCATCGGTAGGTAAAGTAGGTTGAGTCACGGTATTACCCGATCCACTAGCAGCCACCACGACATTGGAAGCGGCGATACCAGAGATTGGCTGTCCAGCCGAGTTTGTGGCCGTGATCGTAATGGTGCTAATTGCTGAGCCATCAGCAGGAACGTTAATAGTAGGACTGGCTGACACCGTGCTTTTGTTGGCATCGGGCAAAATAGCACTTGGAGTTACTTGTGCCCAATTAGTTCCCAAGCGGAATTCATCATAATTATACGCGCCCGAAGACGACGTAAAAAGACCAAACCAAAATGTCTTAAGTGAGGCGGTGTCCGCAGAACCGACACCGGCGCCCGCAATATCCGGCGTGGGATTGGTGCTAAGCCCAAAACTACTAGTGGCAGGATTTAGCCATAGATCGCAAGTATCATCCGTGGCGTTATTTGTATTAAATGTATAGCGAACCACCACAAAGTTCGTAATAAATACTCCAGCGCTATTAGTCAAAGGAGTTGGGCATAGCCCGATTGATGTAGTCGATGACTTAAACAACCCTAGTTGGTTAGTGCCGTTTAAATATACTGCGAAAGCTGGCGTGGTAGATACAAACCCGGAAGAACTATTGTGCATTTCATAGATAATTCGGTTGCCTGAGGTTTTAGTAGTAACCTTGATAAGAAACGAAGCATACACAGAACCGCTGGAAACCGAGCCAATTGACCCCCCAATTGCCTGACTAACACCAGTGTTGGTTAGTTGCACGCCTTGACTGCCAGCTGCTGGCAATTGCAATCCTGGAAAGCTCATTGACACGGCATTTGTTACCTGCATACCGGTGGATGGAGCGCCAAATTGCCAATAGTTACCATCTATAAAGTTCGTTCCCAAAATACCGCTGCCCAAACTAGCATCAAATCCATCATAAAATGGGAAAGTTATCGCTGTGCCGGCAAAGACGGTCAAATATGTCAATGTTAGAGCAAGCACACCCGTCATTTTCAAACCGGAAATGGACCGATGTAAATAAATTATGGGCTTCATGATATAGGATAATTAGGAATCTACAGGGTTAGTATATTATTAATTACTTGTTTCGCCACATATCTAATGTCCATATGCTGGCAGCGGTTTTCGGACTGATTGACCCGACACTATAATCTGCATGGAGTTCAACTAGCAAATTGCCCGAGTTGTGCCTAAAGTCTAGACCGACCCGACTATTGTTATCGGTTAAGACAAATGCGTCATTGTAAACCGTATCCCTAGTTGCAGTTCCACCACCGGTTACGCCCGGCTGCGGCCCCCAACCCAAAGAATCAAAGCAAGTGGTATAAGGAGCATTTCCAGTGTAATCCGGTTTTCCCTCTACAACCAATGGCGTATCCGATACCGAATAATTAATCGGTAGTGATTTCCGTGGAACATAAACAGTAGCTCCTACCGCTGTCGCCGAATTACCCAACATTACACACGATCTCGCGTAAGTTAGATTATATGGCGGCGGCGTTGTCTTAAACACAGCGGTGGGACAGACGAACACGGCACTGACATTGGTCTTGGCATTTCCTGAGGCACCAATAGCAGCTCCGCTTGATTTATTGGGAAGATATGGATAGAGCAATTCATACCAGTTTATATTGCTAGTTACCGGGTTGCCTAAATACGTATTCCCCACACCTCCTTGAATTGTGTAGGGAAAGAAATCAGCGTTATCGCTTATGTAAAAGTTCAAAGCTAATCCCGTCTGTTTGAGATTAGAAATACAGTTGGCCTGCTTGGCTTTTTCTTTAGCCTTGGCCAAAGCGGGCAAGAGCATCGCCGCTAAAATCGCGATGATGGCAATTACCACCAGCAACTCAATTAGTGTAAACCCAGTATTGCTGGCGGTTTTCGTTAATGCTGACCGATTTTTTTGTTGCATTCCAGCAGCGGGTTTCGATTTAGCTTTCATACACTTTAATTTATATAATTATGGGCCTTTTAAACTTAATTAAGTCGGCATTTACGACCTAGTTGGGTCTGATTTATTTGGTGATGTTTTAGATAGTAGCACCAATTACATATTCTGTCTTGTCGGATGAAACGAGGACAGGTGCTTTTGCTGATTTATTCATTATTTCAACAATAATATAGCCCCCGTAAAATAATTGGTAGTCAGCACACGCGTTTTAATGTTAAAAAGGTGTGATTTTCTACACGATTTCCCGACACAATTTACTCCCGCTTGCAGACCTATCAGGTAGAGCAAATGCATGCTAAACGCCGCACAAAGAATTGAGAAGATTGAATCTGAAATCAGGCGGCACGTGGGCGACGTAAACGGCGGACAATACAAGAAGATAACATCACTATTCCGAACGCAATTAATGTTACATTAACCGGTTCCGGCACGGACGTGATCTCCAGACTCCAACCATTCAACGTGCTCGTAACGGTATCTCCACCTGACATGTCACTAAAAAACAATGTCCACGTTCCGTTTGGATTTACGCCATTGAATGACGCTAGACTTCCGGCGTCAGCAGAGTAAGAACCAGCAGATCCTGGGACTTGCACATCGTGAATATTACTCGCCGAACCATCTGTTAAAGTAACATTGTTAAATCCAGAGGTTGTGTAACCATAGGATTGTTGAATACTATCACCCATACCCGTTCCTACACGGTTTAATAGCGTTACCAGCGTGCCGCCATAACTCAAGAAGGCGTATAAATCGCCGTTGTTTCCCCCCGAGACATTCAGGGTCACGGAGATTGCCGAGAGACCGTTACCCAATCCGGTTAAAACCATCGTACTCGTGATGCCGACTGGGTTGCCGTCGGAAATTATCTGATTGAGCGAAGTTCCGCTGCCATTAACATTGCCTACCGAATATAGCGCGGCGTTGGCTTGTGGCAATCCACCAATCACTAGTATTACCACCAGAAAGTATTTTTTCATGATTTTAACCTTTAGATTTTTCATTGAAGATATTTAGCAACATCAGGGTTGGGCGAGGATTGTATAAATTGCGACTCTAGACCCCAAAGTGCTGCTGTTAGTATCACCGACGTTATTTTGGCTATAGCTACCGGTTTTGAAATACAAATTGGCACCGAAACCGGTCCATGTAGGTGCCAGCGTATCTGTGTGTGTGACACCATTTACAGTTAATGAAACCATATTGTTAGACTCTATGATCTGGTAAGTAATCGGGTCTCCTATATTGACTGTTGCTGGATAATAGTAGTTGTAACCTTGTGCGGTTGAGGTTCCAGTATCATAGTTAGTATTGAACCTGCCATAGATAGACCCATTGTCATATATTACCATTAGCGCCTCTGTATTGGGCGATATACCTGACCCGAAACATTTGATTTGGCCAATCGTAACCTTGCCGCTGGCAGTCACCTGCAACACTTTGCATTGAACATTCAGAGAATGCGTGCCAGCCGTATGAAAATAGGTCTGACTATATAATTCACTTCGGGGATGAGTAGATCCGGGGGTTGTAGATCCAGTATCCGGCGCCCAGAAGGTCATCGCCCCGTCTATACCAGTGTAAAAGTAATTAGTTATATTGCCGTTACAATAATCAGGGTTGGAAGAATTTGTATAAACGACAGGGGTCAAGTCGTTGAGGGTTCCATAAGCGTCGCCTACGCCAGTATTTTCTACCCCGGAACCGTTGATAGGGAGTTGAATCGTAAAGCCAGTTAGATTGAAGTTTTGGCCTGGATACTTGGCGGAACTCAGTGTGCCCGTCGACGGTGCGTTGTAAGCCAAACGGTAGAAAGCTGTCGGATGAGTGGGGTTGGGATCCGTAAAGGCAAAAAGTCCACCGCTGGGGGCATTGGTTGTCCATATCGTCGTCCAGACGATTGGGTTTGCCATACTCGGAGTGCGCTGAACGGAATAACTATAACCTGGGATTCCGGCATAGCTTATAGTTGGGTTACTCGAACTGGTATCAATGCTAGCCGACACTTGCCCCACTACATCAGTAGCCAGAGCGAGCGTCACCGTTCCGCTGGATAGACATCCATTGTCATTTGCGATCATATAGCTAAAGCTGTCAACTAATGTATTTGTGCCGACAAATACATAAGTGCCGTTTGTCAATAACGATTTAAACCCAGCCGTTGTGTAATCCACACTTACTAATGATGCACTCCCGGCACCATCCCCAGTAGCTAGACCTAATATAGAGGCAATAGGAACTTTATAGGATTGACCGCCAGTTCGGTAGTAAGTCGGGCTACCAGCTGTAAATGTGGGTAGTTGATTAATCGTAATAGCTGTTGTCGCAGTAACACCAACCGCATCAATTGCAGTCACTGCATAAGTGCTTGCAGCTAGTCCCAAGAATGTTCCACTGCTTTGAAACGCTGTGCCATTAGTGGAATATTGGTAGGCGCCAGAACCGCCGCTAGCGGCAACCGAAAAACTGCCGCCATTACAACTAGCGTCGGTTACCGCCGTTTGGTTTACTGTCAGGAAATAACTGACATTCACAATGCCGGAGCTAATGGCAAAGCGCGCATTGTCAATATGGCTGGCAGCGGATGCCGAATTACCCCACGATCCAGCCGCTTGTTGCGAGCCGCCAAATAATAGATAGCCCGCCGTCGATGTAAGACCGGTTCCAAGATTAAGAATTGCGCCGCTGTTCAGTTGCAACAAAGCCGAGTTCACCGCTGAACTGAGTGTAACGCCCACACCATTAGCTATGGTCAGACTATTGACCGTTGCCGGTAGCCCGATGGTTATTTGTGCCGATGTGCCGTTAAAGATGTAATTTGCACCCGAACTTAAAACCGGTGCAGATGTAAAGTTTAACGTGCCGGACGCGCCATTGTTAATCCCGTTGGCATTGGAAGAAATGAGAGTCGCACCGCTGGCCAAAGTAAAGACGTTATTGGCCCCATTGCCGGATATCGTCTGCCCACCTGAATTGAGTATGCCATTCACCGTGAAAGTAGATACAACGGCACCACTATTGGGCAACTTAATTGGGGTTGTTAGACCCGACACATCCAAAATCATCCCACTATTGTTAGTAATAGCAATGCCTGCTGCTGTGCTGCCAATAGTGGTTGAGACATCTCCAGAACCAACCCATATCGCGTTGCCAGTAAAATTCAGACTATGAACAATACTTTTAGCAGAAATTTGGATGGCACCATTATTGGTAAAGTTTCCACTAATATTTAAAGTCCTGGCTAAACCACTTCCCGTTCCACTGCCGAAGACTAAAACACCAGTGCCATCAATTGTTAGATTGCCTGCGTTTTGCGTGGCGTTTCCTAAGGCAACTGTGTGCGTATTCTGAATTTCCACTTGGTCAGCGATGCCGGGAAATACACCTGCTGGCGCGGCTGTCCAACCCGTATTGCCGTTCGTCGATATTT
Source organism: Verrucomicrobiia bacterium (assembly GCA_037138135.1). Lineage (GTDB taxonomy): Bacteria > Verrucomicrobiota > Verrucomicrobiia > Limisphaerales > UBA11358 > UBA11358. The sequence goes on along the minus strand of JBAXIY010000015.1, from coordinate 22,124 downwards.
GCCAGGTAGTGTTTACATTGTAGGTGCCGCTGGCAAGTGACTTGAAGTATGTTGCGACAAAGAGTGTAGCTGCGCTTGATGTGACAGTCGACGGTGTGCAACTACCACTAACCACGCATCGGTATTTAAATCCGTTCATGTTAGTCGTGGCCGCCACATTGGTGAAGATTGACGTAGAGCTGCCAACACCGTCTGTGCCTTCAATCGCATTCGTAAATCCGCTACCCCTGTTGATTTGCCACTGATATGCGGTTGCGTTATTTGCGATTACAGTGAAAACGGCTGTGTGACCATCAGATGTGGTTACAGAAGCTGGAGAACCAGTTATAGACGCTGCTATGGTAGGAGCAACCACACTGCTATCCGTGGATTTACTGCCTTCACTACCGCAGTCCGCTACGGCAGAAACGGCATAAATGTAGTTGCTGCCGCTGAATATTGCTGAATCAGTGTAACTAACTGTTGACGCTGAAACGCTGGCAATAGGACTTGGCCCATAAGAACCACCGCCATATTTACGATAGATATTGTAACTATTTGCACCACTGACCAATCCCCAGTTTACCAAGACTGATCCGCTGCAATCGACCGTGCTAACAGATGAAATTGTTGGCGATGTCGGGGCCGGACAGTCATATGCTAGAGTTAGATCCATTGAAGCTCCCAAAGTTACACTCGACGCAGTGTAATTAGGCGTCGCAAATGAAACTGGATAAATCGTCGTGCTGTTTCCATTGTATCCAAGCAACTCAGCAGTGTGACTGCCGGGGGAAAAGTCGGTTCCATTTACCGTAATTGTGCATACATCGAAAATTGCATTGGCACCATTATCCGTGACCGTCCAATCTCGCGCACCGAACACCGAAGTGCTGGCGGGTGTATTAGCAGTGTTCCAAGTGCTGGGTTCATTCGGCGTGACGGTGATTGTAGGCGTGGCGCTAGTCAACGTGGTCAGATTCAAAGTGACCGCACGGTAATTCCCGTTTGTCCCAATCGGAAAGATCTTGGATACCGCGCTGCCGTAAACCTGCGCGAGCGGTCCGCTAACAAAAGCACTGGAAGATCCACCGGAAATGCTGCCAGCCGAACCAATTTTAAGTATATTCCCCGCCGAAGTATTTAATTGTCCACTGGTCAATGTTAGCGTGCCATTTACCGTTGTTGCCTGACTTAAGGACAACTGCGGGCTAGTGCTGAAGGTATTATTGACTGTCAGATTATTCACCGTGGTCGAACCAAGTCCATTACCAGTAGCCTGCGCCACCGTGCCATTATATACATAATTAGCGAGCGCAGTATAAGTCCGTGCACCAGCTACTTGGATGTTCCCAATTGCTCCACTAGTGGTGATTCCGTTCGGATCACCAATGCCTAGCGTGCCACCGGCTGCTAAAGTGAAAGTCCCCGAACCCGTCAACAGGTTTGATCCGCAATTCAAGGTGCCAGATACTATAAAGCTGGTCCCGAGAGAAACGCCGGTCAACAGGTTTAATGTAGATGTGCTGTTGACGTTCCACGCGCACGTCGGAGCCGACGAAGCTGACACAGTCAGACTTTGAGTCCCTGATTTGGCAAAGTTTATAGTGCCGCCAGTGAGGACTCCGGTGTTAAACACACTCACATCGCCGCTGGCGTTTAGCGTGCTACTTCCGTGTATATCGGTAGTGCCACCTCCAATCGAAACATTTCCGGCAACATTCATTGTCACTGGGAAAGAGGCGGAGTTCGCCAACTGAAAGGCGCCACCTGTCACTGTCAGCGCACCAAAATTTACAGTGGTTAAGGTTTGGCCGGAGGCATTTCTCATTGCGAGTTGTTGAAAAGTGCCTACGCCTGTGTATTCCACCGTCATCGTGCCTTGAATGGTCGCTGAGGTTACCGCATTACCGCCAGCTAGTTTTGCCCAGGACAGAGTGTAAGAAGTCCCATTATTAGCGGCGTTCCAGACAAAGTTTCCAAAAGTTTGACCGTAACCCAAAGCCCCTGCGGGAGAACTGTTAAAGGTCGTATCAATTTCACAGGTGGATCCTACAGACCAAGTTGCCGTCGGAATAACCCCTTGGTCAATATTCTGCTTGTAAGTGCCGTTAAAAGTCAGTGTGCCGCCTGAAATCGCTGTCGCATTACCTGTATGATTGAGTGTGCCGGTTGATTCCAAAGTCATCAGCGCACCACTGCCAAAGGTCAAAGCATTAGCTGTCGTGAAGGACAGGCTTAATGTTCCTGCCAGATCCAAGTCTTTCGTGCTACTCAAAGAATGATTAACAGTCAGGACTCCGCCGCTAACGTTCAACGTGCTGCCGTTGTCTACTGTGAGATTAACCGCCGAAGTAGCAGCCGATACGGTCACAGTATTGGGACTAGCAATCTCAATGCTTGTGTTATTTGTTGCGCTGGGCGTTTCCCCACTGACAGCATTGACAAAACTTCCTGTGCCGCGATCTACACTCCAAGTATTAAAATCACTCCAATTACCGGAGGTCCGGCTCATGTATTTATAAATTGTGGTGGTGCCAGAGGCAGTTGTTCCAAAGCTAGTAATGGTTCCGGAGCCATTCTTGGCAACCACTGCAAAAGTATAAGTTGTGCTGGCGCTCAACCCGGTCACAGTAACCGTTCCCCACGTGGCAGCTGTTTGATAGACCGCCGTTACACCCAAAGCTCCCCCGCCCGCTTGAACATAGTTACCACTTGTCGTTTCTTTAATTGCATAGGTGGTTGTTGAAGAATTACTGTCTGAACCAATGGCGACGTTCAGACTGGTATTATTATTAGCTATGGGCGCACTTACGATGGGAGCGACAGGTGTAGTCGCGAGCGTCCAATAGTTTTGTTCAGCAGCTAATGCCGTCCCGACCGAATTTATCGCGTAGGCATTGAAAAAGTATTGAACGTTTGCCCCAAGCGACGAAAGGGAGAGCGAATATGAACCCGTTGTTCCGGTCACCGGTGTTTTATTATCCGAGATTGTGACACCACTACTGGTTTTGTAAATAAACCCACGTTCAGTAATCGCAGCCCCGCCGTCAGCCGAGACATTGCCATTTAAGGTCGAGGTCGAGACGCCAATTGAAGTGGCTGCAGAGGTAGTCACCGAGGGCGCAGTGGCAGACGAAGAAGTTGTGCCGGCAGTTGTGGGACTAAAACTAGTGAATACCCCAGCGCCATTCTGGGCCACGACGGAAAATGTATAGGTATTGCCAGCGCTTAATCCCGTAACGGTTTTGGTTCCCCATGTTGCAGACGTTTGATAGTCAGCACCGGCTTGCAAAGCCCCTGTAGTATGATTTACGTAATTTCCGCTTGCAGTTTCCTTAATTGCGTAAGTCGTAATTGTGGAGTTGCCATCTCCTGATGTGATGGCCACGTTCAACGTGGTAGGCGTAGGCGTAGTGACCGTAGGCGCAGACGGCGTAATTGCTAAAGTATAAAAGCTGGTGTCGCCACTACCGTCCAACGTTGTGCCGCCACTGTTAATAGCATACGCCCGATAATAATAGATATTATTGGCACTCAAACCGAAGAGTGATTTGCTAAAAGCACTCACCGTGGTTCCGCCTTCCGAAAGTTTGGTGCTCGAAGTAGTCACGGTTGGCGTGGTGCTCCAGTAGAAGCCCCGGTCCGTCAATGAGCCACCTCCCCCGTCGGTGACGGTGCCATTCAACGTCGCCGAAGTGGTTGCAATTGAACTAGCCGCTTGTGTAGTAACCGCAGGCAGCGCAGGCGGCGTGACCGCAGCCCAAGTGGTGCCTACCCGGTATTCATCGATGTTCCATTCGCCGGTAAAAGCAGAACCCGAGGAGTTTATATGTATGGTGGCGGACTGAAGTGAAGCTGCATCAGTAGTGCCACCCCCAACGCCACCGACAGTTGCCGCGGGCGCACTGGCCGCACCTAAAGTGCTAGTAGCTGGATCCAGCCATAAATCTACGGTGTCGTCCGTGCCGCTACCAGTGCTGAAGGTATATCGCGCAACCACTAAATGGGTAGTTGTTCCGAGCGTTGCCGTTTGACCCACTCCAGCAGTTCCACCAGTGAAAACGGTTGGGATTGTGTTGACAGCTTTATTAATAGTCAAAGCACCAGAACTATTCAGCATGACATTCAGCTTGCCAGACGTGCTAGGAAAACTGCTTGTAGCTTGATTCAAACACACAATGTCTTTATAGGTTGACGTGCTTATTGGAGTCGTCACTTTAAGTAGGAATGAGACGTATACTGAACCCGATGTAATCGAACTATATTGCGCTCCCACGTCACGTTGAGTATTGCTCGCTAGGTTTGGCGATTTTACATCTACCCCATAGCTACCGGAAGGCGGTGTCTGTAAGCCGGTGTAAGATAACGCATAAGAAGAGCCGACCGTGATATCAGCCGAACTTGCGCCCAAAGACCAAGCTGTGGCGTCAACCCCGCTTGGCCCCAAATTACCCGTCCCAATACTACTGGGAAATCCGTCATAAAATGGAATTGTTACCTGGGCAATAGCCGATGATCCCACCAAGCTGAGGGCAAGCAAAAATACAGCGATGACGCTGAAACCAGACAAGCATGACCGGAGAACAGAATTGGCAGCAGAAAGCCGGACGCCGAGAGTGAGTTTTTTCATGGGTTGGATTTTAGGATTGGCCTGATTTCATTAGCATTTGTAAGAGTGAGACGCAGGCAAAAGACTGTTGTAAATCATGGCCGGCGGTGGTTGAATGAGGTGACTTTCTCATAGAAAAACCATTCCGTCTTGTCGGATGAAACGTGGACAAAACAATCTGCATCTTTCAAACACAGGCTTGCCTTGTGGAAACCGCTCATTTTCTCTGGCGGATGTCTTTGACAAGCAATGACAAGACGACGATGGAACGGGTGGCCTAACTGCTATGCGGCTGGGAAGGGAAACATCTGGCCGGCTAGGGATCGGCCCGCAGCCGACATGATTTCACGTAGCGGCAATTAATGGAGTGCTTGATTTTGCGGGCGCATTTGAAGACCGCTTGCCGTGGGGTGTTGGAGTTACTGGCTGTTAGTCCGAACTTACGGACCGCGCTGGGAATGCAAAACAAGCTGCCTCATTACACGACGCTCCAGAAGTTTAGCGGCCCAGTAAGTTTGCCCGGGTCTTATTGTTTATCTACCGCACCCAATGTTTTCTTGGCGATTTTGGAAATCAAATTGCCCATGTTTCCAAGTTTGGCTTTTTCGCCATCACACTGAAATACCAACTCAAGACCGGCATGACCGACCGAAGCATTCGTAAGCACTATCCCTTCCGGTGCATTCTCCAACTCCCGTCTGAACCGCGCAAAGAAATTTGCGGTGGGACCGCTCACGCGCACGATTGTCGTGCCGCCAGCAGAAAGACTCACCGGCGTTGTGCTCATAATATTGAATGGTCGCGCCGGAATTATTTCTGCCGACCAGACACTGAAACTGCCAGTTCTTTTGACGGCACCAGATGACGGTAAAGAAAGGCCTGCATCATATCTTCGGCCGGGACGGCCGTTCGCGTCAGTAACTTTCCCCCAACCAACGCGTGGCCTTCAATGGTGATGCCAATAATTTTCCCAGAAGATTGTTCCGGAGCCTTCAACGTGAACTGTGCTTTGTCCTGTCCCGCTGCCAGCCGCGCTCCGCTCAACGAAAATCCCGGCGGTGCTTCTTTGAGAACAAAGTCGATTGCATTAGTAAACCCATCGTGACGCACCGCAAAAACTGTCACCGGTCCGCTCATGCCCGCGCGCAAGCTCAGGCTCGATGGCACCACGCGCAGCGCAAAGTCCGGGCGCGGCTCGCTCACGCGCAGGCGATAGGCGAAGTCAGATCCGCCCTTCCCTTGCGTGTCGGTAAGATGAATGAAATAAGTTCCGTCCGCCGGCAGCGTGGCGGTCAAATACGAATCGGCGTGGTGCGTATTCAGTCCGGAGCCTTTATCCTCAAAGTCGTCGTTGAACGCGATCTGTTTTCCATCCGCATCCGTCAGTTGCAAAAATGAGTCCAACGGCGAGCCAAGCCGACGCGCATAAATCTCCGCGACAATCTGTTGATCCGCATGACCAGCAAACTGGAACACTGCCCGCTCCCCCGGTTTGCTGATATGCCCATTAACGACTATGGGCAGCGCGACCATCTGCGCAGTTTTAACCGAATGGCTCGGCTTGCGCTCAAAGCACTCTGGTAAATTATCCACAGCAAAAGGCACCTGGTTAATAAATTCTCCCGCCAGCGCGGTGATGCCATTTTGAGCATCCGCATTGTTCGCCAAAAAAGTTTTTTGAGGGAGATTCCAACCGGTCAACGCAATTGAAGTGGCTTTGCCAACCTGACCGCCGAGCGGAAAGATTCCCGTGACGAATGGCAGTTCACCGATAGCTATGCGATACACAAAATCCTCGCGCCCACGAAAAATGGAATCGTGAATCTCGACGGTGTATTCGCCGTCGGACGGCACTTCAAAGTGGATAACGGGATCAGGCTGAAAATGAAACCGTTCTTCGCTCGCCAGCTCCTTACCCTTCGCATCGTAAATCGTCAGCACGGATTCGAACCAACCCGGCACGGCGTCGGCGAGATACGGAATCAGCGAGCGAGCATTGACAGCGATGACGAGTTGCTGGCCGCGCGCGGCCGTAAACCGATAGCGGTCCACGCCGCCGGGCATGATCTGACCATTGATGACGGCGGGTAACGAAATACGCGCCTCATATTTCGGCGTGCCAGCCGGGGCGGGATGGCCGCCGATCTTTTCAGCGTATTTGGCGAAGTCAGGATTAACAGCTTTGGCGGCGGGCTTGGCAATTTCCGGCAGCGTCCCGACGCAGAAACGTAGCGGATTGGAAAGTCCGTTGAGCGTGCCCAAACGGATTTCACGATCGCTAGGTATGGCATTGGCGGCAATGGAAACCTTAATGATTACCGTATCAATCATCGCGGGATTGGCATTGCGGTTGGGCGGGTTCTTGAAAATGTCCGTGCGGATTTGATCGCGTTCCGTCGCGTCCGCCGCCGTCCAGATATTCGTGCCGGGATTGCGTTTACGTGCGGCTTGAAATTTATCCTGCAACACGTTTAACCGGTCGCGCAGCTCTTTGAATTCTTTTTGTCCCATCGGTCGGTGATGTTCCAACACCGTCGCCGTGACGCCTGGCCCGGTGACGAACGCATTAGAAACCGCCGCTAAAAATTGGCCGCCAACAGTGATTTGAAACGTCGTGCCGACTTTTCCACCCGCCGGATAAACGTAAGCCAGATGCGGTCCGCCCGCCCGTTGCGCGAACGCGGTGCCAGCCAGCCAGAAAAAAACCGCGATGGTTTGAATTGTTTTCATGTGGACATAATTTCTTTCAGCACACCCGCGGATTTAATTCCCTCCTCAGCGCTGGGTAGAACAAAGGTGGGCTGGCCTTCGGGATGCGGCAGCTTCGTCGTCGCGGCGATGCCCATTTGCTTATAGATGCTGCCGATAAGATCCACCGGATACACCGGACGTTCCTTGACCTCTTCGCCGCGCGCGTCGGAGGCACCGACGACTTGACCGCCTTTGAAGCCACCGCCCGCGAGCACGGCTGAAAAAACTTTTCCGTAATGACCACGCCCGCCATTCCACGGCGCTTCCCACATCACCTTCGGCGTGCGGCCAAATTCGCCACCCCACCAAACGATGGTGCTGTCGAGCAAACCGCGCTCGGATAAATCCTGGAGCAACGTCGCAAAACCTTTGTCCAGTTCCGGTAACTGCCGCTGCATCGTTTGAAAATTTCCTTTGTGCGTGTCCCAACCGGCGTAGTTGATTGTGACGTAGGGAATGCCGCGCTCGACCAAGCGCCGCGCAACGAGGCACGATTGACCAAACTTGCTTTTGCCATAGCGATCACGCAGCTCCGGTTTTTCCTGCGAGAGATCAAACACCTTCGCGCCGTCGCCGAGAATCATATCGTAAGCCATGTTTTCCGCCTGCGTCGCCGCCGCGATTTGCGGATCTTCCGGCAACGCCTGCGCCAGCGTGTCGAGATGGTGCATGAGTTCGCGCCGGTTTTTCTGGCGTTGATCCGAGATGCCCGGAGCCACGACGCCTTCGACCGCGAACGGCAGTTGCGCCGGGTTGCCGCCCGTCGCAAAGGGTTTGAAACGCGAACCCAAAAATCCCGCCTCGTCAAAACGTCCCTGCGGCTCGGTCAACACAACGTAAGGCGGCACCAAACCTTTATAACCGGCGTCATAACCTTTCGTGAGCGACACCACCGCGCCGACGGAGGGAAACACCAATCGCCCACCCGGTTGCCGCCCGGTCTGCACGATATAGGATGCGGTCTCGTGACCGTTGTTGCCGTGCGTCATGCTGCGGATGATGGAATACTTGTCCGCCTGCTTGGCGAGCAACGGCAACAGTTCGCCAATGCGAATGCCGGAAACGTTGGTCTCGATCGGCGATTTCAGCGGCCCGCAATAATCGTAGCCCGCCTCCGGTTTGGGATCAAAAATATCCAGATGCGACGGCCCACCCCACATCCAGATTTGAATGACCGCCTTGGCGCGCGGACTGCCCGGTGCGGCAAACGCCTTGAAGGACAAATGATTTGCCAGCACCAATCCGCTCGCCGTGAACATGGCGCGGCGGATGGCTTCGCGGCGGCTGATGCGCGGCCGCTGTTTATCAATGTCGAAAAAGAATTCGCTCATAGTTTTTAGGGGTTCAATGTCGGTAAAGGAATTCCGTGCTGTTCATCAACGCCCACGCCAAATCCACGGCGGACTGACGCTTGTTGCCGCCGGATTGAAAATATTTTTGCGTCGCGCTGATCTCCTCCGGCGTGGGAAAGCGCGACAGGATTCCCAGATACATGCCCGTAGCGATTTCCGCCGGCGAGCGGTTGGACGCGGTCTGAAATTCAATCATCCGGCTCGACTCGATTTTTTTCTGCATCAAGCTGGAGTTGAGCAGACAAAGTTTTTGCGCCGCCGTGACGCGGTTGTTGCGCTCTGAACTCAAACCCGTGTCACGCGCCGGACGCCCGAACAATTCGAGAAACAGGCTGGTAATGCTGCCGTCAGGTAAGGCGATGGAACGCAGGTTGTCCGGGATGAACGTGTAAGGTTCGGGTATCGCGCTGGAATATTTTTCCGTCGCGCCCGTGATTTGATCCAGCGCGTCAATCAACACTTCCGCATCCAACCGCCGTAGCGGATAAAAGGCAAAATTCGCCGCCGCCGCCGGGTTGGTGCTCTGTGGAATCGAGGCGAGTTGGTAGGTTTGGGAGTTGAGAATCAGGCGATAGAGCTGCTTGAAATCGTAACCGGACGAAACCAATTGTTTTTCCAGAAACGCCAGCAACGCCGGGTTGCTCGGCGGATTGCCGGCGCGGAAATCATCCGGCTCCTGCACGATGCCGCGTCCCAGCAACCACGCCCACGCACGATTGGCAAGGTTGCGCGCAAACTGCGGATTCTTCACCAACCAGTCAGCGAATACCCGGCGCGGATCTTGATTCGGCGAAAGTTTTATGGTGGACCCATCGGGCAAAGTCGCTTTCACTGGCGAACCATTCAGCGCCTTGGCGTTGGTTGAAACCGGATTGAAAAACACGATTTCCTCCTTCCATTCCGCCGTGGTTTTATAACCGACGTTCGCAAAAAATACGGCTAGTTGATTAAGACCATTGGACGGCCAAAGCTCCGCGCGTTCGCCGAGAAACGTCAGCGCAACAGTTTGCGCAAGGCCACCCGGTGTCCGGTTCTGCATGGCGCGATAAAAATTTACCGGCGGATTTTCAAAATTGCTGCCGCTGGCAGTGAGCAACTCGCGGGCAAACTGATCACACGGCATGTTCTTGCGAATGGCATCATGCACCCAGCGATAGTAGGACTGCGCAGCATTCGGCCAGAGATTGATGGGGAATTCAGCTTTGATGCGCAACAGATCGCTCCATTTCAGGGCCAGATAATCCGCAAACTCTTCGCGCGCTAGCAATCGGTCAATTAACACACGCCGCTTATCCGGATCGCGGTCGAGGATGAATTGCTGCGCTTCGATCGCCGTGGGCAAGGTGCCGATCACATCCAGATAAACGCGCCGCACGAACACCGCGTCGGAATTTGGGTGCGCTGGGACGATGTTCAATGCCTGCAACCGCGCAAAAACCAGGTCGTCAATTTTGCCCTTCGGTGCTGGCGCAACCATACTTTCATAGGGGGTGGCGGCAAAATTTCTAACTGAGATTAAAATAAGCGCCACCAGCAGCCAAGTCGTTCGGACGGTAAATTTACCGGCGCGTGATTTCATTGACCCACCAGACGACGCCGATAATTAAAAGGCTTCATAAAAAACGACGCATATCTTGTCATTCTAATGACAAGATATGATTAGGTGTCCGCAAATGTGTTTAACAATCAAACAGTTTGTCTTGTAACCACTGAAGCCAAGGCAACGTCGAATGGGATGATGTCACTACTTGTTTCAAATCCGGTCAGGGCCGCATTGCCGGAAACAACAGTTCCAACGGCTGGCTCGTTTACATTTACCCTCCAGCCCAAAGTTGGCGAAGCATTTCCGCAACTTTGTCGTCGGTTGTCCGCCGAATTGCGACTGCGCGGGGCCACCCCGTTGCATTTGCTGATTTTCGGCAAAGTCACCGCTTGCGTCGAGGTCACCGACATGCTTGAAACGATTTTGGGCCGCGCCCAATGGCCGGTGACTTGGGTGGAAGGCGCAGCTTGCGACGGCAGTCCGATTGCAGGAATTCAGGTTCATGCTTTCGCGGGTGACGTGGAACGCATCGAACACAACGGACATATCGTCGGATCCGTTTTCACAGAAGGTGGCGCACTCCAATGCTTCGTCGGCGGACTGATGCCAGCTGACAAAACACTTTCAAAAGCCGAACAGACGCGCCAAACACTCGACGACCTGCAAGAAATTCTGATAAAAGCCGGATTCGGGCTCGCCGACATAGTGCGCACGTGGTTTTTTCTCGAAAATATTTTATCGTGGTATGACGAATTTAATCAGGCGCGGACGAAAATTTATTCCGGCATAACATTTCGCACTGGCTCATTGCCCGCCAGCACCGGCGTCAGCGCGAAAAACCCTGCTGGCACGGCACTGGCGCTGGCAGCACTAGCATTCCGACCACTTGAGAAAAGTTCGCGCGCCGAAGAAGTCGCCTCGCCGCTACAATGTCCCGCGCCGGCTTATGGCAGTTCGTTCAGCCGCGCGATGGAATTGCCAACGAATAACGGACGGCGACTGCATATTTCCGGCACCGCGAGCATTGCGCCCGGCGGCAAAACCATGTGGGTCGGCGACGTTCACAAACAGGTAGAACTTACGATGGACGTGGTCGGGGAGATTCTTCGTTTGCGTGGATTTACTTTTGCCGACCTCACGCGCGCTACTGCCTATTTCCGCCACGCGACTGATGCCGCCGTTTTCGCCCAATGGCTGAAGGCGAATCAGCTAACACAAATACCCGTCGTCTCTGCACAATGCGATGTCTGCCGTGACGACTTGCTGTTTGAACTTGAAGCCGAGGCGGATAAAATGCACCCCACTATTGAGTGACGGGTGCGGTGATGGCAGCTTGGGCTGCGGCTTCGGCATCAGCAGATTTCTTATTACCGAAGCCGATGATGACCGTGGAGCCGACGAGCAGCGCGAGCATAAGCACCACCAGTTTTTTGGTGACCGACTGTGCGCCCTTCCATTCTTTGTAGAAAATGCCCCACAGCGTGCTGAAAATAATGATGCTCGCCATGTGCAGCGTCCAACTGGAGAACTTATACGCGCCCATCTGGCTTTCGCCCATTTGATAGAAGAAAAACTGGAAATACCAGAACGTTCCCGCCAACGCACAGAAAAACCAGTTGCCGAAAATGGGAATCTTTAAATCGGTCAGCGCGCCAACCGCTGCGGCCGTAGCTGCGGAACCATGTTCTCCGCCGCCACCATGGCCGCCGTGATGCGCATGTTCTTCACGCACGTGCGAGGCGAGGTATTGATAGCCCGTGCCGTTCTTGATATTCAACAGCACGCACCAGATGAAGTTCGTCGTCAGACCGCCCAGTAGAATCACCAAGATGACCGGCAAGCCGACCCACAAGGGGCCGGTGCCATGCGCCGCCGTGATTTTCGTAATCGGATCGCCAAATTGAAATCCGAATGAGAAGCACGAACTCATCACGCCGGAGAACGTCGCTATGCCCAGGCCTTTCCACAAATTGAATTCCGCAATGGTCGAGGTTTTGCCTGCCATTTCTTTTTCTTTCCGCACCCCGGCGTAACCGCCGATGGCAATGCCCAGCAAGCAAACGAACACACCGAACAACACCATCGGCCCACCGGCGCTGGTGCCAGCGTGATTCAATAACTTATCGGCAAATTCACCTTTCACAATCGGCGGCAACAAAGTGCCAAACGCCGCACAGTAGCCAAGCGCGATGGCCATGCCGAGCGACATACCTAGATAACGCATCGTCAAACCAAACGTCAAACCGCCGAGTCCCCACAACGCACCCATCAGATAAGTTAGCCAAAAAGTTTTGGCCGGAATTTCCTTCAGCACGGCCAACAGATCATGCGTGAGTAGCAGCGCACCAATCCACGGACAAATGAGCCAGCTAAACATGCCGCCGGCTAGCCAGAAGGTTTCCCACGACCATTTACGCACGCCTTTGTAAGGCACATAAAAACTGCCAGAGGCCAAGCCGCCCAGCCAGTGGAAGACGACGCCAAGTAGAGGATTCGGTTGCATAATTTTAGTGGGTTGATTCTTGGTTCTAGTTGCGTTTACTCAAAACATTTTTCTCGTAGCTCTTCACTTCCGCGAGCCACGCTTCGCCGACCGGCACGCCTTGCTTAGCGCAATAATAATCCCAGACTGCGCCAAACGGCAGCGACTTAGCTTCTTCCATCAAGGCAAGACGCGACGTGTAATCACCGGCCAGTTCCAGTTTTTTGTAATGTGCATACGGTTCTAACATCGCCAAACAGAGCGCGCGTATCATGTTGCGCGTGCCAATCGTCCACGCCGCGATGCGGTTAATGCTCGCATCGAAGAAGTCGAGGCCGATGTGGGTGCGACCGAGATAATCGCCGCGAACGAGTTCCTGCGCAATCGCATTCAGCTCGTCAGTCAGCGTCACGACGTGATCACTGTCCCAACGGACACCGCGGCTGACGTGCAGCAAAATTTCCGGCACAAAGCAGAGCACGGAAGAAATTTTATCCGCCATGTTTTCGGTCGGGTGATAATGCCCAGCGTCGAGACAGACGAGCTTCTGGTTTTTGACCGCGTAGCCGAGATAAAATTCGTGCATGCCGACCGTGTAACTTTCCGCGCCGATACCAAATAATTTGCCCTCGACGGCGTCAAGATTGTGCTTCGTATTAAGCTTCGACTTGAAGATCGCGTCGAGCGATTCTTCGAGACGCTCGCGCGGACCTCGGCGATCTGCCGGCGTATCTTTCATTCCATCCGGAATCCAGATGTTTGTTACCGTCGTCGAGCCGACAGCCTTACCCATCGCTGCGCCAATCTCACGGCTAGCTTGACAATGCTCAACCCAGAAATTACGAATCGCCTTGTCGTGATGCGAGAGCGTAAAACCGCTCGCAGACTTCGGGTGCGAAAAACAAGTTGGATTGAAATCCAGTCCAATGCCGAGCGAATTCGCCCAATCAATCCAATTCTTGAAATGCTTCGGCTCGATTTCATTTCGATCCACTTTCTTGCCGCCAAACTCGCCGTAGAAAGCATGCAAATTGAAACGGTGCGTTCCAGGAATCAGCGAGAGAGCCTTGGCTGCATCCGCGCGAAGCTCATCGGGCGTGCGCGCCTTGCCAGGATAATTTCCCGTCGCGACAATGCCACCAGTCATAGCCCCCCCGAAATTTTCAAAACCAATAACGTCGTCACCCTGCCAGCAGTGCAGCGATACCGGAACTTTTACGAGTCGCTTGAGAACGTTCTCAGTATTGACACCGAGCGCAGCATAACGTTCGCGAGCAAGTTGGTAGGCGGTTTCAATATTTTTCGACGTAGCCATATAGAAGAATCAAATGTTTATTGGTGTGAATGGAAAAATATTTTAGAGGAGAGCCTAAGCCGAATCCTTGACAATGACGCCAACTATTAGCATTATCTGGCCAGCTAAACAATTCCGCTTTCACCAGCATCTGAAGCCACCATGCCCCATCCCACCCTCAAACGAAAGGACTGGTTCCACCCAGACGGATTTCCGATTTCCGTCGAGCGGCGTGACCCGCAGGAACCGTTCGGACTGCACGCACACGAGTTTGCCGAAATCGTCATCATCACCGCCGGACGCGGCGTGCATATGACCGGTCAGGAATCGTATCCGCTGAATGCCGGTGATGTTTTTGTGATCGGCGGCTCACGCCAGCACGATTATCACAGCATGGAAAAACTGTGTCTGGTGAATATCCTTTTCCAGCCGGAGAAACTAAATTTACGCACCTATGACCTGCGCACGCTCCCCGGCTACCATGCTTTATTCACGTTGGAACCGGCATGGCGGCGGCGACATCAGTTCAACGGGCGGCTACGCCTGACCTCCCACGAATTGAGCGTGCTATTGACCTTCGTGGACAAACTGGAAGAGGAATTACTCACGCGCACTGGCGCCTTTAAATTCATGGCCACGGCTGCATTCATGCAGATTATCGGCTACCTTTCGCGCTGCTATGCCAAGGCAAAAAACCCCGACTCGCGCGCACTCTTGCGCATCGGCGAGGCCATCAGTCATCTGGAAATGAATTATGCAGAGCCAATCGAACTTGACCGGCTGGCGCGTATCGCCCATATGTCGAAACGTAATTTCATTCGCAGTTTTCAGGCGGCGATGGGAAATTCGCCCATTGCGCACCTGGTGCAACTGCGCGTGAACCGTGGGGCTTCGCTGCTGCGTCGCACCGAACAAAGTGTAACGGAAATTGCTTTTCAAGTCGGCTTCACGGACAGCAATTATTTCGCGCGTCAGTTCCGCAAACTACTCCGCGTAACCCCCAGCCAATACCGAAAACAACACACTCGACTATCTTGATCTCAAAACCTGAACCAACAACATTACTGGAGTGTGTTCATGAAATGTCGACGAAAACATCCCATCTGCACATGAAGAAGGCGTGCTGAATATTCTAGATGCATCGGCCGTAACGCCCCTAAATTGCGATGAAGGTAGGCTGCTTCAATCATTAAACCAAAGATGCGTCCGGGTATTTAACGCTCGCCGCAAGCCGCGTTTCTGCTATGATTAGCGCAGTCGCAAAGACATTTTATTTCATGACGCCAAAATTATTTACCGAACTCGGGCTATCACCGGAACTGCTCAAGGCCATCGACAAACTCGGCTACGAACAGGCCTCGCCCATCCAGGCGGCGGCGATTCCCGTGCTGCTGACGGGCAAGGACATCGTCGGCCAGTCCATGACCGGCTCCGGCAAGACCGCTGCGTTCGGCGTGCCCGCCGTGGAAAAAGTGGACCCGAATATCCGCGCAGTGCAGGTGTTGATTCTCTGCCCGACGCGCGAACTGGCGATCCAAGTCTCGGAAGAAATTCACAAGCTGGCATTCTTCAAACGCGGCATCAACTGCCTGCCGATCTACGGCGGACAATCTTACGAGCGGCAATTCTTCGGTCTCAAGCAAGGCGCGCAAATCGTCATCGGCACGCCGGGTCGCCTGATGGATCACATGCGGCGCGGGACGTTGCGGTTGGACACGGTGAAGATGGTGATTCTCGACGAAGCGGACGTGATGCTGAACATGGGTTTCCGCGAAGACATCGAAACGATTTTGAAAGACGCGCCGAAAGAACGGCAGACGGTGTTCTTTTCCGCCACGATGCCGCGCCCGATTCGCGACCTCATCGAGAAATATTCCAACAATCCGGAAAGCGTCAAGATCGAGCAGAAGGCGATGACCGTGCCGACGGTAGATCAGGTTTATTACGAAGTGGACCGCCGCTACAAGATGGATTTGCTCACGCGGTTGATTGACATTTACGACCTCAAACTCGGCATCGTTTTTTGCAACACCAAGCGCATGGTGGACGATCTCGTGGATCATCTCGAAGCCGCCGGTTATCAGGCCGACCGTTTGCACGGCGACATGACGCAGGCGCAACGCGACCGCGTGATGAACAAGTTCCGCAAGTCCGGCTTGGAATTTCTCGTCGCGACGGACATAGCGGCGCGCGGCATTGACGTGGACGATGTGCAAGTCGTGTTCAACTACGATTTGCCGTATGACCCGGAAGATTACGTTCACCGCATCGGCCGCACGGGTCGCGCGGGTCGCAGTGGCCGCGCGATTTCGCTCGTGCCGTTTCGTGAGCTGTTCCAGATCCGCAACATCGAACGCTTCACCAACATGCGCATTCAGCGCGGCAAGATCCCGACGGAAAACGAAGTGGCAGAGGCGCGCGAAAATGTTTTCACCGACAAGCTGCGCGCATTGCTCACGAGCGGCGAATTCACCAAGCACGATCGCCTGATTGAAACGCTCATCGAAGAAAATTTCAGTTCATCCGACATCACTTCCGCGTTGATTCATCTGCTGCAAAGCGGTGAAGCCGCCAAGCCCGCGCCGAAGGTCGAGGAATACGATCGTCCGCCGCAGCGCGAAGAGCGTCCGGGCCGTTTCGATGACCGCGGCGACCGCGGAAATTTCCGCGACCGCGATGATCGCCGTCCGCAATTCGATAATCGCCGCGACGAACGTCCGAGCCGTTTTGCCGACCGCGCACCACGTCCTGACCCGAAGTTCGCGGATCCCAAAAAATCGAAAGTGACGCCGTGGAAAGCCACAGCCGCATCAGTTCCTAAAACAATTATTCCGCCGCCGGCAAAAGTTGTCGCCGCACCAGCGGAAATCAAACCGCCCGCCGAACCGAAAGTTGAAGCGGTCAAAACGTATTCCGACGAAGAAATTCTTGCCTCGGTGAAAACGCCGGAGCCGAAGCCGGAATCAAAATTATTCATCAAACCCAAAACCGCGCCCGTTGCGCCAGCCAAGCCCAAGGAAAGTCGCGCCACGCCCGCTGGTCAAACGCGTTTGTGGATGAGCCTAGGCGCCGAACAAGGCGTCGCACCGATTGATTTCGTGAACTCCGTCGCGGGCGAAACCGGGTTACCGGGCAAAGTCGTCGGCAAAGTGGATGTGCGCGAACGGCACGCGTTCGTGGATGTCGCGAGCGAACACGCGAACAGCATCATCGCTAAGTTGAACCGCTCGGAAATCAAAGGTCAGAAGGTCAAAGTGAAACTGGCGTGATGAGCGACGAAACGCCAATTGAATCCTCGGAATCAGTGGTTCCGGCAAAAAATGTCGAACGACTTTTTCCGTTCGTGGTGAAAACGCGCGGGCTGCTCGTGGGTCGCGACACAATGCGCGCAAACAAGAGCAAACTCCATTTCGTTCTCATCACCACCGACATCGCCGAAACCAGCCGCGAAGAAGTGCTCAAGGATTTTTCCTACTATCCGGTAGTGCAGCATTTCACCGGCGCGGACTTCGAAAAGTTTTTTGCAGTGAAAGGAGCAAAGGCGATTGGTTTCACCAAGTCTGGCCTAGCGCAATCCATCTACGCGGAGTTGAAATCGTTTCGCCTCAATAAACCCGAAGTTAAACCGACGCCACCCAAGCCCAAGGTGGTGAAGGCTCCCAGCACCTCGATTACTCCTTCAGAAAATCCGTGAACATTGGTTCCGGCGGCGTGGACAAATCCCAATCGCGTTCGCGCCAATGAAATTGTAATCGTCCCGCGTGCAGCGCGTGCGACGATAAAATAAGACGCGCACGTTGTTCTTCCGTCAACCTTCCCTCAACCAGCGCGAGATACAAATCCGGATCGCCGCCATAAATTTTATCGCCGACGATGGGATGGCCAAGGTGTTGGAGATGAATGCGGATTTGATGTTTGCGCCCCGTGCGCGGCAGCAAACGGAGCAAGGTGAACTTAGCAGCTTTCCGGATTAATCTTTTCTCTACGAAAAATTCCGTCTGCGCCGGTGTTCCATCCGGACGCACACAATCTTTGATGGCGACGATGCTGGTTTCGTCTTTGCCGAGCGGCGCATCAATCATCCCCTGCTCCGCCGCAACATGGCCGTGGACGATGGCGACGTATTCTTTTTGGATGGCACGCGTTTCCCAGATTTTTCCCAGTTCGCGAGCAGCCAAAACTGTTTTAGCGATGACCACGAGCCCAGAAGTTTCGCGGTCGAGACGATTAACCAGATGCGGCTCGGAGGCGGCCTGCAAATAAATCCGCGCGCGACTGATGAGGCTGGAATACTCGTCGCCCTTCGTCGGGTGACAGACAAGATCCGCCGGTTTATGCACCACCAGCAAATCGACATCTTCATGAACTACGACAAATAGTTTTTCCAAGCGGCGTCAGGCTATCACAATACTGTAGAGACACGAAAACCATTTGCACCATTTAGAACCTGCTGGATTTTCTTCAGGAAAGCGTGCTAAAGTCCAGTCGATGAGTGCCAATACAACAGCTTCAAGTTTGGGAAAAATTCTGGTCATTGATGATAATTTGGTCATCCAGAAATCGGTTTACTTCACCCTGCGCGACCATGGCTATCAGGTTTTTATGACTGGCGACATTTCCGAAGCCATGAAAATTCTCCGGCGCGAAAAAATGGATTTAGTCTTGGTTGACCTGTCCTTTCCGCTCGATGCTGGCAACATCAACGGGCCATTGCAGGATGGCTTTTACGTCATTGATTGGATTCAGCGCACGCCGGAAGTCGGCAAACCTCCCATCATCATCATCTCCTCAACCAAGCCGGCCGAATATCAGGAACGTGCCGCCGCCGCCGGGGTGCGCGCGTGCTTTCAAAAACCGTTGGACAAGGAAAAATTGCTGGCGTCAGTGCAGTCCATTCTCGGCAGTAAAAATTAACGAAGCCAAAGCGGTTTCGTTTTCAAATTCCGCCGAAACGCCGGTTGCGCTTGGCGTATTCCTCCAGCGCGGCGAAGAATTGCGGCTTCTTAAAATCCGGCCACAGTATTTGCGTGATGACCAGTTCGGCGTAGCTGATTTGCCACAGGAGAAAATTACTGACACGCATCTCGCCGCTCGTTCGGATGAGCAAATCGGGATCAGGCACATTGCGCGTCCACAGGTGGTCGGAAATGACTTTCTCGGTGATGTCGCCCGGCTCCAGTTTCCCCGCTTTCGCCTTTTCAGAAATTTGCCGCACGGCTTCGACAATTTCAATACGACTCCCATAGCTCAGGGCCATGATGAGCGTCAGACCGTTATTTTTGGAAAGAGTCGCGATGGATTTTGCCAGATGCTCCTGAACATTATCCGGCAGGCGATGAATCTGGCCGATGACTTCGAGCCGGACATTATTTTTGTTCAGGTCCTTTGTCTCGGTCTTGAGGTAGTGGACGAGATATTTCATCAGCGCGTCCACTTCATCTTTTGGACGGTTCCAATTCTCCGCCGAAAATGCGTAGAGCGTGAGATACTTGATTCCGAGTTCGCCTGCCGTGCGGATGATTTCGCGCGCCGAATCCGCCCCGCGCCGATGACCCTCAATGCGCGGCAGATGACGCGCCTTGGCCCAGCGACCGTTGCCGTCCATGATTACCGCGACGTGGCGCGGGAGATTTGCAGCAGCTTCGGCGCTCAAATGTGCAGGGGCTGAACTCATTTGTTTGACCGCAGGTTACCCGAAGTAGGCGGATTCAAAAATGAAAAAATCATATATGCCAACCGTTAGAGGGGCGTCGGCAACCGTTCAAGATGTTTTGAAAGTCACTGCAGCCGCCGCCGAGAATATTGATGCCCGCTGAATTGCCTCAAGGGACGAGAAACAACGGTTGGATGTGCCGTTCGAACAGGTTCGTCGTGACATTGCGAGCCACAGAAGTTTCGCATTCCTCCAGCAGTTTCAAATAGCGCGGCCCCATTTTGGCGGCGACCTTGAAGCCGACGTGTAAAAGTTGTCGCAAGTTGGGATTGAACAGCGCATCCGCCTGATTGTGCCGTAGCGCACGCACATATTGCTCACTCGTCCAACCGTTCACCTCAGCAGCCGTCGGCAGTTTGGTGCGGTTGATGTCGATGACCGTAGCGTAGGGCGCACAGAGTTCTTCAATGTGCGCGAGCGCTTCGCCATAAATCTCTTGTGCCAGTTTCAATCCTTCGCCGCCGTGTTCAGCCAGGCCGATTATCTCTTCCAGCCAAGTGGTGCCAGCCGTTTTGATGTGAACACCGCAACCGTGTTTTTGCAGCGCCCGGCGAATGGCTGGATAAATGGAAAACTTGTCGCTGCCGGAATGGACGCTCAACTTGAGCGTGTCCGGCAAGCCATAGTTTTTAATGGTGTGTGCAATGACGCAAAGGTCGTCGTTGAATTCACGTTCAAACTGCGCTCCGTCACCGACATAGTCCACGCCCTTGTTGAATCGTCCGGTGAATTTCGGCGCGATGGTTTGGATTGGAATTTGTTCATCCGCAATGGCCGTGAGAATCACCAGTAACTCCGGCGGCGTTTGCGGCGAGTCGGTTTCGTCCATGGAAATTTCGGTGATGAAGGGCGTGCTTACCTTCGCGTCAACAATGTGACCATAGACCTTGCCCGCTTCCTGAACGGCCTGCAGATATTTCCCGGCGATGCGCTCGACTTCGGCACGGGTGATTTCAATGGGACGGTCGATGCCTGTAATCTGCAACTTGCCGACCAGTTCGGGATGACGGTCGCAAAAAGTTTTCACAGCACTGGAGTCAGCGGGTTTGCCGATATAATCCGCTACATCAATTGTAAAAAAGTCTGAGGCACTGACAAACCGGTCCACGGTCTTGAGACCAATGTGATCGGCGTCCACATAATAAGGCTTATTCCAGCCAGCAGCTTTCACGGCGGCATCGGCGGCGGCGCGAACGCTGGCAGGTTCGGAGCCAATGATGTTGTGCTCGCGATTGGATTTGTTCCATGTGGGGCAGATTTCAACGCCCTGTTGTGCGGCGAGAATGCACGCCTGTAACTGCGCTGACGCCTGATGCGCGAACCGATCGCCCATTCCCAGAGTGTATTTGCTGATGCGAAGTGGTTTATTCACGATTGAATGCAGCTAGCTATATATTGGCTCGCCAGAAACTTTCGTCAGGGCGTGATATTCTGCCACCAACTTGCGTGTCAGCGCCCCCGGCTTGGCTTTGCCAATGACGCGGCCATCAATCTTGATGACCGGCATGATTTCCGCACCGGTGCCGGTGAGGAAGCATTCATCCGCATTGAAGAGATCATAGCGCGTCAGGTTCGTCTCGGAAACTTTCACGCCCAGTTGTTCAGCCAGTTCCATCACCGTGCCGCGCGTGATGCCATAAAGCGCGCCGGCATAATTCGGCGGCGTATGCAACGTGCCGTTCTTGATGATGAACAAATTGTCAGCCGTGCATTCGGACACAAAACCTTCGGCATTCAGCATCACCGCCTCTTCCACGCCCGCATTGTTCGCTTCAATCTTGGCAAGTATGTTGTTCAGATAATTTAGCGACTTGATGGCAGGATTCACCGCGCTATGCAAATTGCGCACAGTCGGCACGGTCACGATATCCATGCCGCGCGCATAAAGCTCCGCCGGATAAACTTGAATCTTCCCAGCAATGATGATGACCGACGGTTTTTTGCAACTGCGCGGATTCAAGCCCAGCGTGCCCACACCGCGGGTGACGATGAGGCGCACGTAACAGTCGCGAAATTTGTTCGCACGGATGGTTTCGACCGTGGCCCGCATCATCTGCGCTTGGGACATCGGGATTTCCAATAAAATTGCCTTGGCGGAATAATACAGCCTATCAATATGTTCCTTGAGCTTAAATACACGCCCGTTATAGGCGCGAATGCCTTCAAACACGCCATCACCATAAAGCAATCCGTGATCAAACACGGACACTTTCGCGTCGCGCTCGCTGTAATACTTGCCGTCAATAAAGATTTTCATGCAAAGAGAATCAAGCTACGGGATAAAATGAACCGAAGCAAACGTGAATTTCCGCGTGACAAGTTGCGCGCGGCTGATATATTTCGCCCCCCTTTGCGACCCTATGGTCTAGCGGTTAGGACACCTCCCTTTCACGGAGGTAGC
>JBAXIY010000014.1:0-30715 GCA_037138135.1 Verrucomicrobiia bacterium | reverse complement strand
GTTTCGGCGTGGCGGAACCGATCATCCAGTCCGCCGGCGGCAACCGCATCCGCATTCAGTTGCCCGGCCTTTCGCAATCGGACAAGGACAGCGCCAAGTCGCAAATCCAGAAGACGGCGTTCCTCGAATTCCGCATGGTGAAGGATGACAGCGATGAGCTGATTAAGAACGGCGAGCCGATTCCTTATGGTTATGTTTTGCTCAAACACGTTGATCAGCAGGCCGACGGCAAGACGCGTTTGGAACAGTTTATCGTCAAACGTAACCCGGAGAACGGATTAAAAGGTGACATCATCAAGAACGCGATGGTGGTCCGCGGCAATTTGGGCGAACCACAGATTGACTTCTCGCTTACGGATGAAGGTGCAAAAAAATTCGGCGAAACCACGCGGGAAAACGTGGGGCATCGCATGGCCATCGTGCTTGACGGTGAACTCTATTCCGCGCCAAACATTCAAAGCCCGATTGAAACCGGCAATGGTCAGATCACCGGCACCTACACAATTGAGCAGGCGAACGAACTCGCGAACGTCTTGCAGAACCCGCTCAAAGCACCGTTGAAAATCATCTACACGCGCGATGTTTCCGCCACGCTCGGCGCAGATTCCATTCGCAGCGGCATCAAGGCTTCGGTTTACGGCGTGATTTTCGTTTCTGCCTTCATGCTGGTTTATTATCTGTTCGCCGGACTCGCGGCTAACGTCGCGCTGATGACGAACATCGTTATTTTGCTCGGCGTCATGTGCTCGGTCGGCACGACGTTCACCTTGCCCGGTATTGCCGGCGCGGTGCTCACCGTCGGTATGGCGGTGGATGCGAACGTGCTGATCTACGAACGTATCCGCGAAGAACTCGCGAAAGGAAAATCCCTGCGCGGCGCGATTGACGCCGGTTATGCACGGGCTTTCGGCACGATTTTCGATTCACACGTCACGACGCTCATTTCGTCCATCATCCTGATTTTCATGGGCACGGGCGAAATCAAAGGCTTCGGTGTCACGCTGACCATCGGTGTGGCGGCGAGCTTGTTCACGGCATTGGTCGTGACGCGGTTGATTTTCAATTTCATGGTGGACCGGAACATCGTCAAATCGCTGCCGATGTTGCATATCATCAAGAGTTCCAATGTGGACTTCATGAAGATCGGCAAACCGCTGGCGCTGGCTACGACGATCTTCATGGTCGGCTCATTGGGCTTTGGCATCTTCGGGCAGGGTAAAAAACTATTCGGCGTGGATTTCCTCGGCGGCGACAGCATCACTTACAGCTTCACGCAGAAACTGGATGAAAAAGAAATCCGCAACGTTCTGACCACCGTCAACGAAAAGGACGCGCAGATCCAGTATCAAAAAGGCGACAACATCGAGATGCTTTGCCTTACCACCTCCGGCGGTTCGGCTGACAAGGTCAGCGCGGCTTTGGTAAAGGCGTTTCCGCAGGCGCATTATACGGTGGCCAATCGTCAGGAAGTCGGAGCTACGCTGGGCGCGGAGATCCAGCAGTCCGCCATCATCGCCTCGCTGCTGTCGCTGTTCGGCATTCTGGTTTACGTGGCGTTCCGCTACGAATTCTCATTCGCCGTCGCCGCCGTCGCCGCCGTGTTGCACGACGTCCTGTTCACGATTGGCGCGTATTGCATTGCGAACGCCGTGTCTGGTCGCCAGTTTAACGCCACGGTCGTCGCGGCGGTGCTGACCATTATCGGTTTTTCCATCAACGACAAGATCGTTATTTTCGACCGTATCCGCGAGCAGCTGAAGCTCGGCGTGCGCGGTTCATTCAAGGACATCATCAACATGTCGCTCAACCAGACTTTGAGCCGCACCATTATCACGAGCGGCACGGTGTTCTTGGCGACGCTCTCGCTGTTCATCTTCGGCGGCGGCGTCATCAACGACTTCGCCTTCACCTTCCTTGTCGGTATCATCGTCGGCACTTACTCGTCCATCTACATCGCGAGCGTGATCGTGTTGTGGTGGCACAAGGGCGAACGTCCGAATATCGGCGCGTCGCAAGTGACCGTGCAGAACACAAACGCTCCGGCGGTGGAAAAGGCCTAATTTTATTTCCTAATCATCATCCTAATCGTAATCTTAATCCCGCTGGCGATACAAAAACGGATTAAGATTACGATGACGATTAAGATTAAGAACGGAACCGCAGGGACGTTATGCTTGCGTTGATTCAAATCACACCTTGGCATTGGGCTGGCTTCATCCTTTTCGTCATCGTCTGCATCGCGGTGGATATGGGTGCGTTCAGCAAACGTGCCCGCGCCGTCACCTTTCGTGAGGCGCTCGTGTGGAGTGCAGTTTGGTTCACCCTCGCGATGCTGTTCGCCGCGCTGCTCGTGCCGCTGCGTGGACACGAAGAAGCCACGGAATTCGTCACCGGCTATCTCATCGAACTGTCGCTGTCGCTCGATAATATTCTTGTCATTGCGCTCATTTTTACCGCGTTCAAAGTCCCGCCGGAATTCCAAAAACGTGTGCTTGTCTGGGGTATTCTTGGCGCACTTTTTATGCGCGGTGTGATGATTGGAGTCGGCGCGGCGCTCGTGCAAAATTTTAGTTGGGTGCTCTACGTCTTCGGCGTTTTTCTCATCATCACGGGTGTAAAAATGTTGTTCGCCAAAAAAGAAGCCGTCGAACCGGAGAACAATCCTGTCATTCGCTTCGCACGAAAAATCTTTCCCGTTTCTCCAACGATGGAAGGCCAGCACTTCACGACGCGCATGAATGGTCGGCTCGCGCTCACGCCGCTCGCGCTCGTTTTGATTCTGGTGGAAACTACCGACCTGATTTTTGCCGTGGACTCCGTGCCCGCCGTTTTCGCCGTCACACAAAAAGCCTTCATCGTTTTTACCTCTAACGTCTTTGCCATCCTCGGCCTACGTTCGTTGTATTTCCTGCTCGCTGGCGCGATTGGATTATTCCGTTACCTCACCGCCGGCTTGTCGCTTGTGCTGGTGTTTGTCGGTGCCAAAATGTTGCTCGACCCGCACGACCACGCGCCGCAATGGTTTCAGATTAAGATTCCGACTGTAACTTCGTTGCTCGTCGTCGCGGCGATTTTGGCTATCGCTATCGCTTTGTCTATCACGGCCGCACGGCGCGAGAAATTCGCTGCTAAATGAAATTTCGCTGGACGCTGGCAACCCCGCAACCGCTCCTTGCGGAACCTCTCGCCGCACAGTTAAAAATCTCTTCGCTACTCGCGCAATGTTTGCTCAATCGCGGTCTTAGCGAGTCGGACGAAATTGAAAAATTTCTCGCGCCGCGTCTGAAAAATCTTTCTGATCCATTTCTGCTCCCGAATATGCGCGTCGCCGTTGAGCGATTGCTATTAGCGCACGAACGCGACGAACCGCTTGTCATCTTTGGCGACTACGACGTTGATGGGGTGACGAGCACCACGCTGCTGATCGAAGTTTTGCGTAAGCTCGGCTGGCGCGTGGACGCGTATCTGCCGCATCGCATGGAAGAAGGTTACGGCTTGAGTCGCGACGGTGTGGAGAATTGTCTCAAGAAATTTCCGGTGAAATTATTGCTCGCCGTGGACTGTGGCTCGACCGCCGTGGAAACCGTCGAGTGGCTGCGCGAACAAAATGTAGATGTCATCGTCCTCGACCATCATCAGGTTTCCGATCCCGCGCCCGCCGCTGTGGCGTTGGTAAATCCACAGCTTTCAGCTTCATTCACCGAACTTTGTTCCGCCGGACTCGCGTTCAAACTCGCGCACGCCATTTTGAAACGTGGACGTGAAACCGGTTTGCCCGGCGCGGCGGAGTTTGATTTGAAATCGCTTTTGGATTTGGTTGCGCTCGGCACGATTGCGGATTTGGTTCCGCTCATTGGCGAAAATCGGATTCTCGTTACCGCTGGTTTGGAGAAATTAAATACAACCCAGCGCGCTGGAATCGTCGCTCTGAAAGAAGTGGCGCAGTCACCGGAAAAACTCGGCACGCACGATGTCGGTTTCCAACTCGCGCCGCGTTTGAATGCTTCCGGACGATTGGAAACGGCGGAAGAATCGTTGCAATTGTTGCTCGCAGAAAATTTAGATGAAGCTTTGCCGCTCGCGCAAAATCTCGATGCGCGAAATCGCGAGCGCCAGAAAATCGAACGTGGAATCAGCGATGCGGCGAGCGGAATCGTGCGCTCCAAGTTTGATGCGGAAAAAGATTTTGTCATTGTCGAAGGTGAGTTGCTCTGGCACATCGGCGTGGTTGGAATTGTGGCGTCGCGCGTGTTGCAGGAATTTTATCGTCCCACAATTATTCTTGGTGGCGACGCCGAGGTTTGGCGTGGTTCGGGTCGTAGCATTGCGGGTTTTGATTTGGCGGCGGCGTTGCGCGAGTGCAATGATTTGCTCGTCAAACATGGCGGTCATGCGATGGCGGCGGGTCTGACGATTGCGCCGGACAAAATGGATTTGTTCCGCGCGCGCCTGAACGAAATTGCGCGGCGCACGTTGAAGTTGGAAGATTTGCAGCCGCCGTTACGACTTGATGCGGAAGTTGCGTTGAACGAAATCACATTGGATTCATTGGCGGAACTGGAGCAATTGAAGCCGATGGGGCAGGGGAATCCGGCGCTGCAATTTTGCTCGCGAAATCTCACGCAGAAGAAACCACCGCTGCGGATGGGCGCGACCAAGCAGCACGTCAAGCTGTGGGTGAGCGACGGCGCGTTGACGCACGAGGCGGTTTGGTGGAATGCAGGCGTGTTGCCGGATGGGAAGTTTGATCTCGCCTTTGCGCCGAGCGTGAACGAGTTCAACGGCCGCACGACGGTGCAGTTAAAGGTGCTGGATTGGCGTGCGGCAACTAGTTGAAAAGGGCTTGCCAGAAACGGGTTTCTGGCTAGAATCGGCTTCGTCTGTAAGATAAATTGACCTTTCGAGCATGGTGAATCTTCAAGTGAACTTGGTTCAGTGATGATTTGAAACCCGGTAGTCGGGAACAGACGAAAACGGTTAGTATCGAGCAACAAATCATTAAATGAGCACGAAATTGTTTGTGGGAAATCTTTCCTTCAACACCACGGAAAACGACCTGCAGGACGCGTTTGCGGCCCACGGTCAAGTCGTCGAAGCCACCCTCATGATGGACCGGATGACCGGCCGTTCACGCGGGTTTGCGTTTGTCACCTACTCCACGCCGGAAGAAGCCCAAAAGGCAATCGAGGCAATGAATGGCGCGCAAGTTGATGGTCGCGCGTTGACTGTCAACATCGCCCGCCCGAAAGAAGAACGTCCCCCCGGCGGTGGCGGTCGTGATCGCGGTCCGCGTCGCGAAGGCGGCGGTGGTGGCGGTTATGGCGGCGGTGGATACGGTGGTGGCGGCAGCCGCGGCGGTGGCGGCGGTGGTCGTGACCGTTATTAATTTACCAAAATAATCATTGGCTTGGGCAGCATCTTCAAAAAGTGTTGCCCAAGCTTTTTTGCTAGAAAAGTTCAATGGAAGAGCACATTGAGGTTGAGGGAAAAATCCTGACGGTTCTCGCAGGAACAATGTTCCGCGTTGAACTCGATAACAAGCATCAGGTGCTGGCGACCATATCCGGCAAGATGCGGAAACGCTTCGTCCGCCTTACTTCTGGCGACCGCGTGAAGATGGAGATTTCCCCCTACGATTTGAACAAGGCGCGCATCGTCTGGCGTATCGGCTAAAATAGTCCAAAATCTCAAGTCCAAAGTCCAAGGTCGAATCGCGAACGGTTTTGGCTTTGGACTTTGGACTTTGGACTTTAGACTTCAAAAATGACTTCTGCCATCATCGTTGCCGCCGGCAAGGGCACGCGCATGGGCGCAAACGTGGACAAGCTCTGGCTGGAAGTTGCCGGCCGTCCGGTTGTGGCGCATACCTGGCGGCAATTCAACGATGCGGACTGCGTGGACGAAATCATCCTCGTTGTGCGCGATGGAATGCAGCCGCACTTCACGGAACTCGCGGAGAAATTTCATTTTCAAAAACCATTTCGGCTTGTGGCCGGTGGTGTGGAACGGCAAGACTCGGTTTGGAATGGCATCGCGGCCGTTTCGCCAAAAACAGAAATCGTCGCGATTCAAGATGCGGCGCGGCCTTGCACGAGTGCGGATTTAATTGCGGCTACCATTGCCGCTGCGCGCGAAACCGGTGCCGCCGTCGCCGCGCAACCCGTGACGGACACGATTAAAGAAACCGCCGACGGCAAAATTATTTCTCGCACAGTGGATCGCTCGAAACTTTGGTCGGTGCAGACGCCGCAGACGTTTCGCGTGGAAGTCATTCGCCGCGCCATTTCGGCTGCGCGGGAAAAAGGGCTGATTCTTACCGACGACACGGCGGCGTGCGAACTTATCGGCCAGCCGGTTCAACTTGTGCGCTCCGCCGCGCCTAATCCCAAAGTCACCGTGCCCGCCGACTTGCCGTTTATTGAATCGCTGCTGCGGTCGTGACGGGGAATTTTTAAAGAAGAAGGCAGGAAAATAGGAAGAGACATTCCTGAACTCCTGCCTTCTTTATTAAAAAGCAAAGGGTTTGTGTCTTGGTGCCTTCGTGGTAAATTTTGCGCGATGAAGCGACGTTTCATTTTTGGACTGGTGGTGGTGGCGCTCCTGCTCAACTTGGCAGTGGGCGCGAAGCTTTATCTTTCAGCCGCCCAGGCCGCACCGGATGGGGATAATCCGCAGGCGAATTTTCAAATCTTCAATGATGCCGTCCAAAAAATCCGCAGCGAATATGTGGATGGAACGAACCTGACTTATCAGCAGCTGGTTTATGCCGCGCTCAATGGTGCGGTCGGCAAACTCGATCCGCACAGCGAATTTCTCGACGCCGATTCCTTTCAGCAATTGCAGGATGACACCGAAGGTCAGTTTGGCGGTCTCGGTCTCGTGGTGGCGATGCGCGACGGGCGGATCACGGTCATCGCGCCGATGGAAGATACGCCGGGATCGCGCGCGGGAATTTTATGCGGCGATTACATCACCCAGGTCGAGGGCAAAAGCGTGGAGGGACAACCGCTGACGGATGTCGTCAAGTTGCTGCGTGGCGAGCCCGGTTCGTCTGTCGCCATCACGGTCGCGCGGCCGCCCACGGGCGAGAAGAAAAATTACACGTTGCAGCGCGCCATCATTCAGATGCAGATGGTCAAAGACATTCATGGCAAACAGGAATTTCCGCTGGGTGAAAATAAAATCGGCTACATCCGGCTCACGCAGTTTGGTGACAGCACGGCTGATGATCTTGAAGCTGCGCTCAAAAAGCTCAAGCAACAAGGTCTGAAAGGGCTCGTCTTGGACTTGCGCTGGAATCCGGGCGGGCTGCTCGAGCAGGCGGTGGCCGTCTGCCAGAAATTTCTCCCGCGCGGCCAACTGGTGGTTTCCACCGAAGGGCGGCGAATGCAGGAGAAATATTACGCCGAGGGACGTGGCGATGAATTGAAAGACATCCCCGTCGTGGTGCTGGTCAATCTCGGCAGCGCGAGCGCAGCGGAGATTGTCACGGGTTGCTTGCAGGATTTGCACCGTGCGGTTGTTCTTGGTGAAAAAACTTTTGGCAAAGGCTCGGTGCAGACGATTTTTCCGCTGGATGACGGCTCGGCCTTGAAGCTGACCGTGGCGAAGTATTACACGCCGAGTCACAAGGTCATTCACCAACATGGAATCACGCCGGACATCCTTGTGCCGTTGAGTGATGCGGACGAGGCGGCGCTATTGCTCAAGCGCACGCCGGGCGGACTGGATGGATTGCCGGCTGGCACCCGCTCGCGCGTGGACGAAATCCATGATGAGCAACTCGAACGGGCCGAGGATTTGCTCAAGGGATTGCTGCTTTACGACCAGTTGAGCCGTGCGTCAAAATCGGGAAAAATGGCGGCGAAGTGAGGTCATGACCATTCTGGCTTTAGAAACTTCCTGTGATGAAACCAGCGCCGCGGTTGTGCGCGATGGAAAAATTCTTTCCAATGTCGTCGCGTCGCAAATCACCTTGCACGCCGAATATGGTGGGGTCGTGCCCGAACTCGCCGCGCGCGAGCATTTGAAAAATCTTTTGCCCGTCGCGCAGTCGGCCTTGCGCGAAGCGGGTGTTTCCACCGCGCAGCTTGATGCCGTGGCGGCGACGCAAGGTCCCGGCCTTGGCATCGCCTTACTCGTTGGCTTCAAGGCGGCGCAGGCGGCGGCCTTTGCGCTCGGCAAACCGTTCATCGGCATCAACCATCACGAGGCGCATTTGTATTCACCGTGGATTGCCGGCGAGACCTTGACGGCGGATTTTTCTAAATATCTGCCGAACGTTTCGCTCATCGTCAGCGGCGGGCACACGTTGCTCGTGCTGGTGGCATCGGAATTAAAGCATCGCGTGCTGGGCGGAACGATTGATGATGCGGCGGGCGAATGTTTTGACAAGACCGGCAAGCTCATGGGGCTGCAGTATCCCGCCGGTCCGGTAATCGATAAGCTGGCGGAGCAAGGAAACCCGAAAGCATTTGATTTCCCGCGCCCGCTGCTGCACGAGTCCAATGACGATTTCAGTTTCAGTGGGTTAAAAACTTCCGTGCGTTACTTTATCCGCGACCATCCGGCGCTGCTCCAAGACCGGCAAAAAGTTTGCGACCTCTGCGCCAGCGTGCAGGCGGCCATCATCGAAGTGCTCGTCAAAAAAACCATCCGCGCGGCGAAGCGCGAAAATGTCCGCTGCGTGACTGCTTCCGGCGGTGTGACCTGCAACCGCGCCTTGCGGGCGGAACTGGAACGGGCTTGTGCGCGCCACGGCTTTACCCTGCGACTGGCCGAAAAATCACTTTGCACCGACAACGCCGCGATGATTGGGGTTCTGGCCGAAAGAAAATTGCAAGCGGGCGTGCCGCTGCCGTTGCTGGACGCGGAAATCAACCCCGGCTGGGCGCTGGGGTGAAGGTGGATGCAAACTTGGCGATAACGACGCAGACGTGAGGTTGCCGATTACCAAGATCAAGACCGAGGGTGAACCCGCTGCTGACAGCAGGCGTGGAGGTGGAAACGACGGACGGAGCAGGACTGATTTATTAGTGGAAGTTTTCATAGGCAGACTTTAGCTCCAACGCGTCATTGCGTCAGCGGTCTGCAAACCAATTTGAGATGCAAATGAAAATTGTCTGGATTACCGGGGCAAATGGGCTGATTGGAAATTATTTGGTTCAAAGCGCGGCACGCTTTGCGCCGGGGTGGCGAGTCCGGGCGCTGACGCGAGCAGATTTTGACCTACTTGACTTCGCCACTGTCCGCCACGAATTCAACATAGACCGTCCGCAACTCGTCATCCACTGCGCGGCGATAACGGCTGTCGGTGATGCGCAAAAAAATCCTGAGTTGGCGCGGCGTGTGAATGTCGGGATTACCGAATTACTAGGAGAACTGGCGGCGGAGATTCCGCTGGTTTTCTTTTCAACGGATTTGGTTTTCGATGGTCGCAAAGGGGATTATATCGAGACGGACACTCCGAATCCGTTGCATTATTACGGTGAGACAAAACTTACGGCTGAAGAAATCACTCTGAAAAACCCGCGCCATCTTGTCGTTCGCACTTCTCTCAACGGTGGCATTTCGCTTTCGGGCAACCGCGCATTCAACGAACAGTTGCGTCGTTCGCTCCAGCAGAAGGGGCAGGCGATGAAATTGTTCACGGATGAATTCCGCTGCCCGATTCCGGCGGCTGAAACCACGCGCGCTGTTTGGGAATTGGTTGAGAAACAGTGCGTGGGACTTTACCATGTCACGGGCGCAGAGAAATTGTCGCGGCTGCAAATTGGGGAGCTGTTGGTTAAGCGCTGGCCGGAAGTGACGGCGAAAATTGAATTGGGATCCGCCCGGGATTTTCCTGGTCCGTTGCGGGCGCTCGATACCTCGCTAAATATTTCGAAGGTGCA
Organism: Verrucomicrobiia bacterium; assembly: GCA_037138135.1. GTDB lineage: Bacteria > Verrucomicrobiota > Verrucomicrobiia > Limisphaerales > UBA11358 > UBA11358. Next base: position 20,822 of record JBAXIY010000014.1, on the reverse strand, counting down.
AAAAGTTTTGGCTCAGCCATTGCCAAGGTTCAGCGAATGGTTGGCGGCCAATCCGAGCGAAATTTTTTGAACAATCAAGGCGCCCAGACGCGAAGAATATACGTTGTGTCTCTGCGACTTCGTTGTTTTCATTATTTTGTGAATCCGCAACTCGCCAGCACAAATCTGAAATACCGTGGACGGCTCGCGCCGTCGCCTACGGGCTATTTGCATCTGGGTCATGCGCGAACTTTCTGGATCGCGCAGCAACGGGCGCGCGCGCGCGGCGGTGAATTGATTTTACGGAACGACGACTTGGATTCCACGCGCTATAAAATGGAATTCGTTACACAAATGATTGAGGATTTGCGCTGGTTTGGCTTCGTATGGAGCGAAGGCCCGGATTGCGGCGGGATATTTGCGCCTTACAATCAAAGCGAGCGAATGAATTTTTATCGGGCGGTGTTGGAGAGGCTGCGCGTGGGTAATCTCATTTATCCCTGCACCTGCTCACGGAAAGACATTCGGGACGCCATCGCCGCGCCGCATGCGGTCGATGATGAGGCGATTTACCCGGGGACGTGCCGGGAGAAACGTGACAAAGTCCAAGTTGGAACAAAATTTGCCTGGCGCTTTCGTGTTCCAGATGGCGAAACCGTTTCGTTCTTGGATGGGAATAATGGCGAGCAAAAATTCGTCGCTGGGAAAGATTTTGGCGACTTTGTGGTCTGGCGCGGCGACGAAGTGCCAGCTTATCAACTGGCATGTGTTGCGGATGACGCGGCAATGCAGATTACCGAGGTGGTGCGCGGCGCGGATTTGCTGGCCAGCACGGCACGCCAGCTTTTGCTTTATCGCGCTCTGGGTCTGACGCCACCGGCATTTTTCCACTGCGACCTCATGCGCGACGAACGGGGCGAACGTTTGGCTAAACGGCATGATGCCTTGAGCCTGAGGGCACTTCGGGAACAGGGGTATATGCCGCTGGAATTGCGTGCGAAGTGGCCGGTATTTGCCGGTGGCAATTGAACTTAAAAAATACAAAAAAGTCCTTGTGAAAAAATTCACGATGAGGCAGTCTTTGCGGCTCTGGCATACCAATATTTTTCAGAAGGTAGTTGCGTCGCCAGAAATTTCTTTATTGTGAATCGTTTTGGAAAAATTGTTTTTGTCTTGGCATTTTTTGCTACCGTTTTCGCACTGGGTCTCCGGGCGGAAACGGTGGTCGCCACGGTAGACTCAGGAATTACAGCGGAACATGCTGCCCCCTTGGTGCCGATGGCGGCGCCGACCCTTTTCAATATCTACGGGCTTTCTTGGCTGCCGGTGACCAATTCGATGATCTGCACCTGGATTGTGGCGGCGTTAATCATTCTTATTGTCCGTCTTACCACTTGGCGTATGACCGAGGTTCCGGGGCGCGGCCAGAATGTGATGGAGGCGTTGATCGAAGGTTGGGAAAGTTTGATGGGCAACGTGCTTGAACCGAAAGTGGTCAAGTGGGTATTTCCATTTGCGACGACATTCTTCATTTTTATTGTGATTTCCAATTTCACCGATTTGTTTCCGGGTGTGGGCAGCATCGGTTGGGTGCACGAAAAAACCGGTGCGTTCCTGTCCGTGCCGCACGTTGAATCGCCGTTCTTCCGCCCGCCCACGACCGACGCCAATCTGACGGTGGCAATGGCGGCGGTGTTTTTTGTGATGAGCTTGTATTGGGCTTTCAAATACAATGGCCCGCTCGGTTTGCTCAAACACGTCTTCGGCGTCAAAGTGGACACGAACAAGTGGGCTTACGTGCCGTTGCTGCTGCTGTTCATTTTCATCGGCATCATGGAATCTTTCTCCATTCTGTTCATTCGTCCGGTGGCGCTTGCTCTGCGTTTGTTTGGCAACGTGTTTGGCGGTGAAACGATGTTGACCATGGCGATGTCACAGAAGTCCGTCGTGATGGCAATTCTGCTGGCGCTGCCCGGCTACTTTTTTGAAACGGTCGTCTGCTTGTTGCAGGCGTTTGTGTTTGCGATGTTGTCTGTCGCGTTTGTCGGCACGTTGTGTTCGCACGCAGATGAAGAACACGGCCATTGAGATTTTAATAATTTGCAACCGGGAGACCTTTCGGCGAACGGTTGCGAGAAACTGAAACCAAAATAAAAAACATATGATGCTCGGAGAATTGACAGGTAATATTCACATCGGTCTGGCTTTCGGTGGCGCGGCCATCGGTATCGGCATTGCTGCTGCTGGCGGCGTTATGGCCATCGGCCGCAACCCCGGCGCGTTCGGCAAAGTCTTCACGACGATGTTGATCGGTATGGCGCTCGCTGAAGGGTTGGCGATTCTGGCCTGGATCGTGATCAAGTAACAACTTTATGTTCGAGACCCTTGGCATCCAGTGGCCGAAGCTGATCGCGCAGTTCGTTAACTTCTCGATCGTGCTGTTCGTGCTATGGCGCTTCGCCTACAAGCCGGTTTTCCAACTGCTGGAAGCGCGCCGCCAGAAAATCGCCGACGGCATAGCGAATGCCGAAAAAATCAAAACGCAGCTAGCCGAAACTGAAGCGGAGCGCAAACGTGTTCTGGCCGAGGCGGGCGATCAGGCGTCCAAGTTGATTGAAGACGCTCGGGCTGCCGCCATTCGTGTGAGCGAGGCGGAGACGCAGAAGGCAATCGCAGCTGCCGAACAGATCATCGCCAAAGCGCGCGAAGCTGCGGTGCAGGATCACACACGGATGCTGGCTGAGTTGAAACGTGAAGTCGGACGACTCGTTGTTCAGACGACCGCAACCGTCACAGGAAAAATTCTCACGCCGGACGATCAGCAACGGTTGGCGAAGGAAACGGAAAATCAACTGGCGAAGTGATTTCAAATATCGGATTTGAGATGTTATTCCAGCCAAAAATGAAATGAAAATTTCCAAACAAGCCCAACGCGACGCCCGGCAGCTGTTTCGCGCTTGTCGTGTCAATGGTTTACTTGACGAGAACCGCGTCCGGCAGACGCTGGTATTGCTCGGCGAAAAAAGGCCGCGCGGCTATGTGGAGATTCTTTCCCGTCTCCACCGGTTGGTGAAGCTGGATTTGGATCAGCGCGCGGCTAGGGTGGAAAGTGCGGTTCCGCTGACCGCCGAGTTGCAGTCACACGTTGCTGGCCGCTTAAAAAATATTTACGGCGACGGCCTGAATCTGTCGTTCGCCCAGAATGCGTCGCTGCTGGGCGGTCTGCGGATTCAGGTTGGCAGCGATCTTTTCGACGGCAGTGTAAAAATGCGTTTGGAAAAATTAGAGCAAAGTTTTTAACCGGAAATTATGAGTAATTTGTTACAGGAAATCGAAGCCCAAATCGCGGGCGCAAAGACCGCGACGGCAAAACAAAACGTCGGCACCGTGCGCGAAATTGGCGACGGCGTGGCCAAGATTGAAGGCCTCACCGACACGATGCTCAACGAGATGCTCGACTTCGGCAACGGCATCGTTGGCCTCGCGTTGAATCTTGAAGAGACGGAAGTCGGCGCGATCATTCTCGGCGACTACACCAAAATTAAGGAAGGCTCGGAGGTTCGCACCACCGGCAAGTTGCTGCAGGTGCCGGTCGGAAAAGGTCTGCTCGGTCGTGTAGTCAACACGCTTGGCCAGCCTATCGACGGCAAAGGCCCGATCAAGGAAACGGCTTTCTATCCCGTCGAAAAAATTGCGCCCGGTATCATCAAGCGCAAATCCGTCAGCCAGCCGGTGCAGACCGGTATCATGGCGATTGACGCGATGGTGCCGATTGGTCGCGGCCAGCGCGAACTCATCATCGGCGACCGTGGCACAGGCAAAACGACCATTGGCGTGGATTGCATGATCAATCAGGCGCGTATCAACAAAGCCGCTGAAGCCGCTGGCGACAAAACTTTCCGTCCGATTTACAACATCTACGTTGCCATCGGCCAGAAGCAATCAAACATCGCGCGCGTTATCGGCGTGCTCGAAGAAGCTGGGGCAATGCCTTACACGGTGGTCGTCGTGGCATCCGCTTCCGATTCCGCTTCCAACCAATATCTCGCGCCGTTTGCCGGCGCGGCCATTGGCGAATGGTTCATGGATAACGGCATGGATGCGCTGATTATTTTTGATGATTTGTCCAAGCACGCCGTCGCGTATCGTCAGGTCTCACTCATTCTGAAACGTCCGTCCGGTCGCGAAGCGTATCCTGGTGACGTGTTCTATCTCCACAGTCGTTTGCTTGAACGTTCGGCGCGCGTATCGGAAAAATACGGCAATGGCTCGCTCACCGCGCTGCCAATTATCGAAACGCAAGCCGGTGACGTTTCGGCCTACATTCCGACGAACGTGATTTCCATCACCGACGGCCAGATTTATCTGGAAACCGATTTGTTCTATCAAGGTGTGCGTCCCGCGGTGTCCGTCGGTCTCTCCGTGAGCCGCGTCGGTTCCGCCGCGCAGATCAAGGCGATGAAACAAGTGGCCGGTCGTATTAAAGGCGATCTCGCACAATTCCGCGAACTCGCAGCGTTTGCGCAGTTCGGCTCCGACCTCGACGCGAAGACGCAGGCGCTCCTCGAACGCGGTAAGCGCATCATCGAAATTTTCAAGCAGAACCAATACAACCCGCTGCAAGTCGAAGTGCAGGTTTTGGTCTTGTGGGCGGCACAGAACAATTTCTTTGACGATGTATCTGTGGACAAGGTGAAAGATTTTCAAGGCAAGCTCGTTGATTTCATGCAGACGCGCAAAGCGGATTTGCTCCTGAAAATCCGCAACGAAAAAGCCATAAGCGACGCCATCGCGGCGGAACTCAAGGCGGCGGTTGGCGAATTCAAGCAGACTTACCGCTGATAATTTTTCATGGCCAGCACGCGCGACATACGCCGACGTATCAAGTCGGTCAAGAACACCGCCCAGATCACCAAGGCGATGCAGATGGTGGCGGCGGCGAAGATGCGCAAAGCGCAAACCGCTGCGCTCGTCGGCCGACCCTACGCACAGTTGCTGAACGAAATCATGGCCGAGGCGGCGACCCGCACGGTCGGTTTCGATCATCCGCTGATGCAGTCGCGGCCGGTGGCGAAACGCGCGGTGATTTTGGTAGGCACGGATCGCGGGTTGTGCGGTGGTCTGAACAGTAACTTGTTTCGCGAGGCGTCCAAGCTGGACAAGAACACGACGGTGTTCATCACGGCTGGGAAAAAATCGGCGCAATTCGTTTCGCGCACGAAGCGCACGCTGGCGGCGGAATTCACTTACAAAGACACGCCGGAATTTGCCGAGGCGCGGGCAATCTCAAAATTCGTGCAGCAGTTGTTTTTGAAGGGTGAAGTGGATGCAGTGGACATTATGTTCCCCCGTTTCATCAACACGCTCACGCAGGCGCCGACGACCGTTCCGTTTTTGCCCATCGGCAAAATTGCCGCCGCGACGAGCGGGGTCAATTCTCCCGCGCAGCAATTGCCCGCTGGCAGCGCGACGGATGTTTTTGATTTTGAGCCGGACGAAGAGACGGTGCTCGGTGAACTGCTGCCGCACAGTTTGAATTTCCAGATGCACCAGATTTTGCTGGAGACGAAGGCTAGCGAACAGAGCGCGCGCATGGTGGCGATGAAGAACGCCACGGACAACGCCAAGCAGATTATCAAAGACCTGACGCTCGAATACAACAAGCTGCGTCAGGCCAACATCACGAAGGAACTTTTGGAAATTACCACCGCGCAGATGGCGGTGGGTTGAAAACAGTAACGCAAAAAATTTAAGAACATGAGCAAAGGTAAAATCGTTCAAATCATCGGTCCGGTAGTGGACGTCGAGTTCACCGGCGCGCTTCCCGCGATTTATAATGCGCTGACCGTCAGCTACGAACTGCCCGGCCAGGGCGCGACCAAGCTGACGCTCGAAGTGCAGCAGCACCTCGGCGACAACTGGGTGCGCGCCGTCGCCATGAGCACCACCGAAGGCCTCAAGCGCGGTTATGAAGTCACCGACACCGGCGCTTCCATCTCCATGCCTGTGGGCGAAGGCGTCATGGGCCGCGTGTTCAACGTTACCGGCGATGCCGTGGACGAACAAGGCCCCGTGAAGGCTGATAAGTATTGCCCGATTCATCGCGCCGCGCCGCTGCTCGTGGACCAATCCACGACGCCGCAGATTTTGACAACCGGCATCAAGGTCATTGATTTGATCTGCCCGTTTCTCAAGGGCGGAAAAGTCGGCGCGTTCGGCGGTGCCGGCGTCGGCAAGACCGTCGTCATCATGGAACTCATCAACAACATCGCCAAGCTGCACGGCGGTGTCTCGATGTTCGCGGGCGTCGGTGAACGCACGCGCGAAGGCAACGATCTTTACAATGAAATGATCGAGGCCGGTGTCATCAAAGTGAAGAAAGACGGCAAAGGCCACCCGATTCATGGCGAAAACGGTCTGCCCATCATCGAAGAAGGTTCAAAAATCGGCCTCGTTTACGGCCAGATGAACGAACCCCCGGGCGCGCGCCTCCGTGTGGCGCTCTCAGCGCTCGCCGTGACGGAATATTTCCGTGACGAAAAGAACCAGGACGTGCTCCTGTTCGTGGACAACATTTTCCGTTTCTCGCAGGCCGGTTCCGAAGTGTCCGCGCTCCTTGGCCGCACGCCGTCGGCGGTCGGTTACCAGCCGACGCTCGCCGCCGAAATGGGCGACTTGCAGGAACGTATCACTTCGACCAAGAAAGGTTCCATCACGAGCTTCCAGGCCGTTTACGTGCCTGCCGACGACTTGACTGACCCCGCGCCGGCCACGACGTTCGCGCACTTGGATGCGACCATCGTGCTTGAACGTTCCATCGCTGAGTTGGGTATTTTCCCCGCCGTGGATCCGCTGTCCTCCAGCTCCCGTGCGCTCGCGCCGGAATTTGTCGGCCAGGAACACTACGACGTCGCGCGCGGCGTGCAGAAAGTTTTGCAACGCTACAAAGATTTGCAGGACATCATTGCGATTCTTGGTATGGATGAACTTTCGCCCGAAGACAAGACGACTGTTTTCCGGGCGCGCAAGATTCAGCGTTTCTTGTCCCAGCCGTTCACCGTCGCGCAGGTTTTCACCGGTCGCGAAGGCAAGCAGGTGCCGGTGGCCGAGACCGTCCGCGCGTTCAAAGAAATTCTGGAAGGCAAGCACGACGACGTGCCCGAACAGAACTTCTACATGAAGGGCGGCATCGACGAAATCAAGGAAGCTTGATTCAACGCTGAACTAAATGGCTGCCACCTTAAAACTCGAAATCGTCACGCCGGAAGCGAAAGTTTTTTCCGACGACGTGGAGATGGTCACGTTGTCTGGAATTGATGGCGATATGGGCGTCTATCCCGAGCACATGCCGGTGATGACGCAGATTGTTGCTGGCGAGGTTATCGCGCGCAAGGGTGGGCAGGACATCTCGCTTGCCGTTGGCGACGGTTTTGTGCAGGTCACTGGCAGCCGGGTGGCGATTCTCACGGACATGGCCATCAAGGCCGATATGATTGATGAAGCCAAAGCCGAAGCCGCCCAAAAAACTGCTGAAGCCCGGCTCACACAGAAATTAAGCGATGAAGAAACGGCCACCGTGCAGGCGGCGTTGGTTCACGCCACCACGCAGATCAAGGTCAAGCAACGGCACCGTAAATAAATTTGGAAATTTAAACCAACGGCGCGAAGAATTTTCTTCGCGCCGTTTTTGTTTGGAATCGGCTAACGATTGCAGTCTATCAAGCTGCTAGGCAGCATGCGTCACCGCAACGCCGTCCACCAAATCGATGCAAGGCTATCATCGTGCGGTTGGCGTTTGATGGAAGTTTTATTCTATTCCTGTGCCATCGGCGGTTTCATTCCGTGCCAGCTTTTTGTCCATTGCGCCATCAAAAGCTTTACGAGTCCGGCATTGGCGGGATCTTTGGCAATGCTGAGATTTTCCTGCGGGTCAACTTGGTGGTCGTAAAGCTCGATCGCATCTATCATCGAGTGATCCTTGCGATCAACCCATACCGTAAAACGATATCGGTCGGTGCACATCGAGTAACCCATTAATTGTTTTCCCTTCTGGTTGCGCGGGTATTGGCTTAGGGCGACGGGGCTTACCGTGGCCTTTGAATCGTGCAGGATAGGGACAAGGCTGGTGCCTTCCAGATGCTTCAGCAGCGGCAGCGCGCAGAGTTCGGTGAGCGTGGGATAAACATCTACCAACTCCACGAGCGAGTCAGTCTTTTGCCCGGCGGTTTTCATTCCCGGGACAGAGATGAGCAAGGGGATTCGCGTATCGTTCTCCATGTTGGTGTGTTTGGTCCAGCCAGCGTGTTCCCCAAGCTTCCACCCGTTGTCGCCCCATAGGACGATAATGGTATTATCCGCGAGGCCGAGCCGGTCCAGCTCATCCAGAACATGGCCGAGTAGCGTGTCGGTGTAGCTGATAGCGGCGTAATAGCCGTGCTTAAGTTGGCGGGCGAGGTCATCCGGGATTGGTCCGACGGCGGGAATGCCGGCATAGGTGCGCAACTCGCCGCCCGTAAGTTCTACGGCGTAGGTCGGTGCGCCCTTCGGCGGAAATGGATTCGGTGCGAGCGCAATTTTCGCTGGGTCGTAAAGATCCCAGTATTTCTTTGGCGCGACGAATGGCAGGTGTGGTTTCAACAATCCTATGCCGAGCCAGAACGGCTGATTCTTCTTGGCGATCTCGCGCAAGGCGGTTATCGCGAGGTCTGCAATTCTTCCGTCCTGATAGGTATTGTCCGGCACATCGGCACACTCGAACGCCGGACCGAGCTTGCTGGAATATGTGCCTTCACCTTGAGTGCGTTGTTGCCTTGATTCTTCGGCCCTGCGCTTCGTGATTGCCGCATTTTCCTTGAGGGCGTATTGGCCGCCACTCATTGCCCGAGTCAATGGAATGGACCACGATTGCGGATCATCTAAACCTCCGTGATAGATTTTTCCGAAACCTTGGACAAAGTAACCGTTCTGCTTGAAATCTTGGGGAAGCGTCACCACATCGGGCAGCGCCTTGCGGAAATGGGTTTGCAGATCCCACACTTTGGTGGTGTCAGGCCGCGTGCCAGTGAGCAAGCTGGATCGCGAGGGGGAACAAACCGCCTGCTGGCAATACGCACGATTGAACGTCAAACTGCGCTTGGCGAGCCGATCCTTGGCGAATGGATGTAGTCCGCACCATACGCGCCAAACTCCGTCCGCAAATCGTCAACAATAAGGAACAGGACGTTGGGCTTGGGCGACGTTGGCGAGTCAGCGGCAAACAAAGCTGGCTCACCAAGCGTGAAGGTTACTACTGACAAACTGGTCAAGAGCCATTTTTTTACCATCTTAATGGTTGTGTATGGGTTGTTGTGGATAACTGCAACACGTTATTCGTTCCAGTCTTGGTTGAGCATGAACGTAGCACCGTTAGGCATCGTATATCCATGCGTGCGGCCCTGCTGAAATTCCAGCTTCTTCGGCACCATAAGGTTATTGTAAAGAACCGCGACCGTAGAGGGAGGGCTGACATAATCGCCCAAGCCGGCGTAAATGGTGGTCTTGCATTTTACCCGCTTGGCATGGTTGGCCCCGTCGTAATATCCAAGCGCCTCAACCCAATGCATGCGAAAAACGGACGGGAGTCGCCCGAGTTTGCCTCCGCCGATATCACAGCACCAAGGAATCTTGACCTCGCAGCGGGTCACGTCGGAATCAAGACCGGCGGCCGCGAGCGATTGCAAGCCGCCCTGACTGCCACCGTTGACAATCAGCGTCTTGCCATCCCATTCCGGCTGCGACTTGAGGAATTCCAATGCCCGCATCGCGCGGAGAAACATTCCGTTGAAATAAGCTGTCTCTGGATTCACATTCTCCTTATCGTGGAACGCGTATCCCTTGAGCGTAGTCTCTTTAAGATTCTGATAATACTCCTCCGGCTGGCCGTTGAGTATCCCGTGCGCGTTGATTTCCATGACCAGCGATTTTGTTCCAGCTGCTGTGGGCTTGGAGGCGCCAGTTACCCCATAACCGCGAAAACTCAAACGGGCGGGAAGCGATTTCGGCTTGGCATTCTTTGGTCGGCAAAGATAGCCGGAAACGGGCATCTTGCCTGCGCAATCAACTTTCACATCGAAGGTCAATACATCGGGATTTTCAGAAGCAACCGGCACAATGTCAGCCCTCAACGGCACCGCCGCAAGTCTCGCCTTTTGCTTCGCCCAGAACGCGTCAAAGTCAGCAGGCTCCGGCAAACCTTTGATTTTATCGAGAGCCACGCAAGCGCCACCATCGAATGATGCCATCGGTTGGTCGCCATTCATGAGACGTTTGCCATATATGTCGCTAGCAACAACGACGACGTGAACAAAACCGGGCTGATTTATTGAAGTGGTGATATTAAGCGGCTCAATGGCCGAGGAAACGGCGCGACCTTCATTGGTTTTACCGTCGTCACCGAACCGAGTCCACGCCAGATTTTTCCCGGTCACCGGCTTGCCGTCTTCCAGCAACTGCACCGTGAACACCATTTTCTCGCCCGATGCGTAGGTCAGCGGATTTTTGTCTGTAAATCCCATGAAAGTGAAAGCACCAGCATACGCCAATGATTCACAGAGGAAAAGCACACCCAGAACCACAATCTTATCCTTACAAATAAGTTTCAACATATCCCATTTCATTATTTTCATCATGCTTGTAGAGATATTATTTCGAACCGTGGGTTTATACTTACGGATAAACCAGTCGGAAATACTGGTTCAGGTTGGTGGCGAGGATGGGAATGGTCGCCGTGTTCGTCGCCGCATAGTTGGCCACCGTCCCCCAGTCAGCCATGTTCCCGCTGATGCCCTGGTTCAAGTTATTCGTCTGCGTCAGCAACCGGTAGCCCGTATGATCCAACGGCCAGCTCAACACCAGATTCGTCCCGCCGCTCACACCGTTAGTCAGCCTGAACGCCGCCACACTCGGCTGCAACAGCACGTTCATCGTGTAAAGGTTCGTGGTCACGCCGTCCTGCGCCGTCACTTTCACCGCCAGCGTGTTCAGCGGCGGATTCAAGACCAATGTCTGCGACCCGCTTGCCACGCTGCTCGTCAAGGAGGTGTAGCCGCCGCCATTGAGTTTCAATTGCAGCGTTGCATTTGCATCTGCACTCGTTGCTGTCACCTGCACCGGGTTGCTCACATAGGCATTGGTCGCCGTATAATTCAGCGTGCCGGACGCAAAGATCGACGGGGTCAGCCCGCCCGTCGAGAGCGTCAGGTTCGACAGGAGCGCGTTGGTGTTGGGCAACATCGTCATGTTCACGGTGTAGAGATTCGTCGTCACGCCGTCCTGTGCGGTGACCACCACTTTCAAAACGTTGGTGGAACCAACGCCCAACGTCAGCGGGCTGCTGGCTACACCGTTTGTCAAGGCTTTGAATAGCCCGCCGTTGAGACTATACTTATTGCTCGCCGTCGCATCCGCGTTCGTCACTGTCACCGTCGGCATGCTGCCATAGGCATTCGTCGCGACATAACTAAAACCGTTGGTTGTGAAATTTGGCGACAATGTTCCCGCTGGACTCAATGCTATCGCCGTCAAAAAGGCGTTCGTGCTCAAAGGCGGCGGCAGCATGGTCAGGTTCACGGTGTAGAGGTTCGTGGTCACGCCGTCCTGTGCGGTCACTAGAACATTTAACAAGTTCGTAGAACCAACGCCCAACGTTAACACACCACTCGGCATGCTGTTCGTCAACGCCTTGAACAGCCCGCCGTTGAGACTATACTTGTTCGTCGCAGTCACATCCGCGTTGGTCACGGTCAGCGTTGGGCTGTTGCCGTAGGCATTCGTCGCCAAATAACTGAAACCGTTCGTCGTGAAGCTGGGCGACAATGTCCCCGCCGGATTCAAGACCAAACCTTTAAGATACGCATTAGCGCTTAAAGGGGTGGTGACGGTAACGGGTAGCGATGGCGGCGAGGCGCCAGCGGCATTGGTGGCGCTGACACGGTAGGTATAAGTGTTGGTCGCCATCACGCTCGTGTCCGAATAGTTCGTAATTCCGCCGCCAATCACGGCCAGTTGATTGAATGCGTTGGTTCCCAGCTTGCGCTCCACCAGCCAGCCGGTTTCACCCGGCACCTCTTCCCAGGCAAGGTTGACTTGCACGCTGGAGACGGGAGCCGCCGTCAACCCGGTCGGAGCCCCTGGCGGAAGTTGCATCAAGGCTTCATCAATTGTCCCGCGTTTGTAGAGCGACACGCCTTCGGGGTAGGGAACTGAATTACTGCCCTGGCCGGTAATCGTTTCCATCACTGTCAGACCGTATGGCCCGCTGCTGCCCGGGAATTGAACCAGCAGATTTGCCATCATGATATTGGAACTGGTGCCAGTGATTTCAATTTCACCCACGCCAGGATCGGGCGGATAGTCACGCATCGCGCCAGCAGCGTAGAGCACGAGATTCTGACTGTTGCTGACCACCACCATTGAGGCCCGCCCTTCGCGCTTCCAGCCTAACAACCGGATGTTCGCGGCGTTGAAGATGTCCATGTCTTCAGAGCGCGTATCCTGTTTGCCGCCCTCGAGATTGAAACCGTAAAACCACAGCGGCTGGGTGGTGCCGATGATCTGAACATTGCGATAATTGATGTTGCTCACCGTATTCCCTGCCATCCCGCTGGTCTGGGGGAAAAAGTAATGTCTGCCCCCGGCGTTGCCGCTGAAGCGCGTAATAACAAAGTTGTTGGTGTTCGGGTTGGTGATCGTGGAAATCCAATCTCCGTTAATGGCGAGATCGAAAGTGGACGAAGACTTTCCGGCGCGCCATTCGTATGCTGTGAATGGATACAGGTAGAGATTCGTCGTGCTCAACTCCAGATTTCCCAGATAAGTGGAAGCCGCCGCCCGGTCATCGGTCTGAATCATATTAACTGATTTCGCAGGCTTCCATGACCCATGCGTGCGCAGACCGGATACGCCATTTTTACCAGCACCAAACAGCATGGTATTGGAATGCAACACCAGCGTGTTGGTCAGCTCGAACTTGCCGGAAAAACTGCCAGCTGTATTAAACTTGGGAATGAATACTCGGCCATGTCCGGCGGCGCTGGCGTCATCAATCGCCCGCTGAAGCGCCAACGTGTCGTTGGTGCCATCGCCGGGGATGGCATTGTAGGGCGGGTCGGTCACCACAATGGTTGGCGGGCTCCCCGCACCTTCGTAAGTGGGAAGCCCGGCGGGCGGCAAATGTCGCTCCAACAGATCCACCGGCGGCGGACCACTGTTCGCAGTAGCTACTTTGACGCGCTCGGCTGTCGTTTGAGTCCCACCATCGACCATGCTGCGGGTGGTGTAAACCCCCGAGGCGCCACTATTTGTTGTCTGATCCGTGTAGGAGTATTCATCAATCCGGCTCCAGCTACCAGAACCGGTCAGGGCAGCCAAGGTGGAGCTTTTGATCAGGTTGGTGGAACCGCTGACATAAATGTTGCGCGCATAAAACGTGTCACCATTGGGATTTTTTAAGGTGGCAGTGGTGGGCGCACCGCCGTCCATCTCAATGATCCCATCCTGTAAAACCATGGTGTTGTTTGCCGTTTGGCTGGCTGAGTTTAAGGTCAGGACGGGATTGCTGCTTTTAGTGATGTGGAATCCCACCATGACCAGCGAAACAAAATCATTGTAATCAATGGCCGCCACAGTCTGCCCGTAGAGCTTTACTCCAAAAATAGCTGACCCGGCGCCCACATCCCCAGCCAGCTGGCCGCAATAAATCCCATAACTGCCGCCATCCACTTCCAGATTAACGGCACCCCAGTGGCGGCCAGGCAGCCCATAGACACCCGCGTAGGCGTTGGTCGCATTGATGCTTACGTCAGCAATAACCGACCCTTGGGCTGCCGGAAAAACCACAGCAACCGCACCCGTATGGTTATTGCAATCAAAGTCCAAATTGCGCACCTCGCAGTTAAACAAGGATGACGTGTTGATATCGTATTTATCTGGGACGCCCATCGGGTCTGTCGGCTGGGTTCCCGCAACGGAGTTGGTAAGGACTTGCTTGAACAGCCGGAAAACCAGCAGCGGCCGGATATTATTAGTGTCGTCAAAATTGCCAGTGGGACTGTTCATCAATTTAATGACTGGACGGGTGGTTCCCAATGAAGAACCCAGTAGCGCATAGCCGCTATTAAAGTAAGGACCGCCACCGGCAAATGTATTTCCCCCAGGATTCCAGTCCCACCATTGGAAACACTTAATCGAGTCGCTGATGAGATATGTTCCTGCAGGAAACAGCGCCACCAAATCGTTCGTGTAAGCATCATCCAAGGCAGTCTGCAAACCGGTCAACGAATCGCCTGTGCCATTGTTGGTGACGCCCGGATAATACGTCACGACCAAATAGCCCAGCTTGTAACGGGGATCACTTTTGGCTGCAGCTGGTATGGTAGCAAATAATTGCAGCGGAAAACCGGCTGCCAAAGCCAGACACAGGAAGGCCAAAGCACGGAGTGACCAAATTGAAGTTTTGGATCCGTTTTTTGAGATTGGCGAACAAATCTTTAAATTGGACATGCAAATTTGACTTTCCAACATATCATTAAAACAAAACACACCAATAATCAAATCAGCACGGTATTGACTGATTAGAGCAAGTCCATGTCTTGGGATTTAAGTTAAAGACATTAGCAATCAAGTTTGCGGGTCGGTATCACGAGTATTAGGGATGCCGTCTCTGTATAAAAAAGTCCATGATACCACTCCAATCACAACCAATTATGCCAGCCATCGCTCTTCATCATTCAGCTGCCAGAACAAAGGAGAAAAATATGAGCCGCCAACTATTTCAGACAACATCCGTTTTGGTGACGCTGATCTTGAGTCTTGCCTCGACCGGGCAAATTCGCGCCCAAACACCGCCGGCACCAAAAAAGCCCAACATCCTGTTTGCGCTGGCGGATGACTGGTCATACGGGCACGCGGGTGCCTATGGCTGCAAATGGGTCAAGACACCGGCGTTTGATCGCGTGGCTAGCGAGGGGTTGCTTTTCAACAATGCCTATACACCGGACGCCAAATGCGCGCCGTCGCGTTCGTGTATCATCACTGGCCGGAATCCCTGGCAACTCAAAGCAGCCGCCAACCACTGGTGTTATTTCCCGCCGGAGATTAAATCGTTTCCTGAGGCGATGGGTGAACATGGCTATTTTACCGGAATGACGGGCAAAGGCTGGGCACCGGGCGTCGCCACAAACACGGCCGGCGTGCTGCGTGAAATGGTCGGGAAGCCCTACGAAAATCATAAACTCACACCGCCGACGCCAGATATATCGGATAACGATTATGCGGCGAATTTCGCCGATTTTCTAAACGCGGCACCAAAGGACAAGCCTTGGTTTTTTTGGTATGGCGGACGCGAGCCGCATCGCCCTTACGAATTCGGTTCGGGAATTGCCAAAGGCGGTAAAAAACTCAGCGACATTGATCGCGTGCCATTGTGCTGGCCGGACAACGAGCAAGTTCGCAACGACATGCTCGATTATGCGTTCAAGGCAGAGCATTTTGACAAGCATCTTGGCTTGATGCTCGCCGAATTGGAAAAGCGCGGCCTGCTCGAAAACACGATCGTGGTGGTCACGGGCGATAACGGCATGCCGTTTCCGCATTTCAAGGGCTATGCCTATTTTGAGTCCAATCATCTGCCGCTGGCCATCATGTGGAAGAATGGCATCCGCAAGCCGGGCCGCGTCGTGGACGATTTTGTGAACTTCATTGATTTCGCCCCCACGTTCCTTCAAGTCGCAGGTTTGCCGTGGAATGAGACCGGGATGTATCCAATCACCGGCAAAAGTCTGGCCGGGTATTTTGATACGGAAAAATCCGGTCATGTGTTTCCCGAGCGCGACCATATTCTGGTCGGCAAGGAACGCACCGACGTTGGTCGGCCGCATGATTGGGGCTACCCGATCCGGGGAATCTTGAAGGATGAAACGCTGTATCTGCACAATTTTGAAACGAACCGCTGGCCCGGAGGAAATCCGCAGACCGGCTACGCTGATACGGATGGCAGCCCGACGAAGACAGAAGTGCTCAAGACGAGGCTCATCCCCGGCGAGAAAATTTTCTGGGACGTTTGCTTCGGCAAATTACCCGCAGACCAGTTATTCAACTTTCGTCAAGATCCAGATTGTGTTACGAACCTGGCCGCTTCGGTTGACTTCGCTTCCTTAAAGGAACAATTATTCCTTGAACTCAAACAACAAGAAGATCCCCGCATTTTCGGCTTGGGCTACCAATTCGACGAATATCCCAGCGCAGCTCCTGACGAACGCGGCTTCTACGAGGAATATCTGAGCGGCAAAAGGAAAAAGTCCATCTGGGCTAGTCCGACAGATTACGAGCCTGACTTTGAAAAGAAGTCGGTGGAATAAATTCTGAAGCCATCGAATGTGGCCTTGCCAATTTTTGTCAGCGCCGGTGTTTAATCAACTGATTTAGCCGCTGGCTTTTTATCGGCATTCTCCTTACCAGATGAATTTTGAGGCAGGTCTTGCATCGCCAGCGCCTTAAGTTCTTCCGCATGTTTGATCCACGCCGCTTCCATCTCCTTGACCTTTTCTGGATAGGCAGACGCCAGATTTTTTGTTTCGGAACGATCCACGCTCAAGTCGTAAAGTTCCCACGGCTGCTTATGATCGGCCACCAGTTTCCAGTCGCCCATGCGGATGGCCCGATTGCCGTCATGACAGAACCATAAATAATCATGCTTCACGGTCCCGTCTTTGGCGAAAACTGGAACGAGGCTTTTGCCGGGCAACGGCGGCACCGGCATACCGGCGACTGTTTCCGGTTGTTTGCCGCCGACGAGGTCGAAAATAGTAGGCACCACATCAATCAAATGACCTGGGTTGGTGCGTAGTTCTCCACGCGCCTGAATGCCAGCGGGCCAATGCACGATGAGCGGCGTGCAGTTGCCGCCTTCATGCTCCCACGACTTGTAAAGACGGAACGGGGTATTCGCCGCGCTCGCCCAGCCCGGTCCGATGCCGAGATAAGTCTTGGCCGAGCCTAGAGGCGCGCTCGGATCGTGACCACCGGCACGAATGATTTGTTCGGCAGACGCACCATTGTCAGATAGGAATAAAATGATGGTGTTGTCGAGTGCGCCCATTGCCTTGATTTGGTCGAGGACGCGGCCAATTTCGAGATCCATGCGATGCACCATGGCAGCGTGGACGGACATTTTGGCGGCTTGAAATTCTTTTTCTCCCGTAGTCAAGCTGTCCCACGGAACGGCGTGGCCGACTTCGTTGGTGCCGATTTTTTGGCGCAACACTTCTTCGCTCAAATTCCAATGCGGCACGGTCGCCGGGTCGAGCTTGGAAAGATCACAATTGACTACGCCAAGTTTTTTCATGCGCTCTAAACGTTCCTCGCGAATAGCGTCCCAGCCGGATTTATAGCGATCCTTGTAAATCGCGATATCCTCTGGCATTGCCTGAATCGGGAAGTGTGGGCTGTGGAAGGCAAGATATTCAAAGAAAGGCTGGTGGGGATATTTCGCTGCATGTTCCTTGAGGTATTTAATCGCATAATCAGCGATGCGTATCGTCGAGTAATAGCTGCCGTCCGCCTTTTCCGGAGGCAGAGCCACGCCGTCCTCCGTGTGATCGGTCGTTTCGAAATAACTCTTCGTATTCATGCTAAAATAGGAATGATCAAAGCCATTTTCCAATGGCTTGCCATCTATGTGCCATTTCCCAGAGTGATACGAGCGATAGCCCAATGGCTTTAAATACATGGGCAGCAATTCGGCCCAGCGCGGGCGCACGCCTTTTTCGCCTCCAGCATTTGGGCCACCCTGCCCATATTCACCCATGTCTTCCCGAGGAAAATTATCGCGCCTCACCGATTGCGCGTAGTAGCCGGTCAGGATGCACGCGCGTGACGACCAACAACGTGCCGTATTATAAAACTGCGTGAAGCGTAAACCGTCCGCCGCCAGACGATCCAAGTTTGGCGTCTGAATTTCGCTGCCGTAGCAACCGGCGTCCGAAAACCCCATATCGTCGGCGACAATGAACAGGATGTTGGGCTTCGCCGCCGCATCAGACTTGATTGCTTCGGCGGCCCAACCAAGGCTAAAAGAAATGAGCACCAGCGAAAATATAAGGATTCGATTCATGACAATGATGCCGCTTTGAAGCGGCTGAAAATTTGATTACGCCATGTATAGTGCAGAACTCGTCGGCTTGTTATCACGAGTATTCGTGATGTTGTTAAGTCGGGAAATACTTATTCTGTCTCTTAATCACATGAAAGCAATGCGGAACAACCCTTCCGTTTTGATCGCTTACAAATGAAACACCTTTTAAAGATTATTTCTCTCGCCACAGTCCTGGTCTCTTTGTCCGCTTTTGCCCAGCCAATTGTTTCCCCGGAAGTTAACTCGGACGGGCGTGTCACGTTTCGGCTGTCTGCGCCCAACGCCACGAATGTCCAACTGCATTGCGAAGGCATCAAGAATTCGGCCATGCAAAAAGATGATCATGGCGTGTGGACGTTTACCTCTGAGCCGTTGGAGCCGGATCTCTACGTCTATTCATTCAACGTCGATGGCCTGCATACCATTGATCCAGCAAATCCCCTGCTAAAATACAATTTATTGAACACCGAAAATCAGGTGCATGTGCCCGGCCCGAAATCGCTGCCGTGGGAAATCAACGACGTGCCGCGCGGACAATTGCATCACCACTTCTATAAATCCATCGTGGCTGAAGACGAGCGGGATTTTAATGTTTACACACCGCCGGGATACGATCCGGCAGCTCCGAAGCGTTACCCGGTGCTGTATTTGTTGCATGGTTACAGCGACGACGCGTCCGCGTGGTCTGCCATCGGCCGCGCCAACATCATTCTCGACAACCTCATCGCGCGCGGCCAGGCGAAGCCGATGATCGTGGTTATGCCGCTGGGTTACGGCACCATGGATACGGTGAAAGCCGGTTGGGGTGGTCGCACCCCGGAACTTTGGCAGCGCAACCAGACTAAATTTACCGAAACATTACTCGATGAGGTGATGCCACAAATTGAAAAGTCATATCGAGTCTCGACGGAGCGTCAAGCGAGTGCCATCGCCGGCCTATCAATGGGCGGAGGCGAATCTTTGGTGGTTGGGTTGAACCATCTTGACCGCTTTGCGTGGATTGGCGCGTTTAGTTCGGGCGCATTAAACACCAACTACGTCACGCAGTTTCCGGCGCTGGATGCCAAGGCCAATGAGCAATTAAAGTTGCTCTGGATCAGTTGCGGGCAGCAGGATGAACGCATCAAGGTTAACAAGCAGTTTTGCAACTGGCTTGAATCGAAAGGTGTTCACTTTACCTGGGCGGAAATACCGGGCCAGCACAGCTTCCGGGTCTGGCGGCGCTTTCTGGCCGAATTCGCCCCACAAATTTTTTAAGATAAGAAGTGATCCTCCCTTTGAATTTTGCTGAATGACGAACCAAAACATGCAGATTAAATTATGAAAAAAACATATTTTCAACCAATGTTGGCCGCAGTTGTATGCGGACTCCTGATGAACTTGAATTCGGTTCAGGCAGCAGATAATTCAACCTCCGCAGAGAAGTCGAAACATTATGATGTTGCCGCCTACGTGTGGCCTTCTTATTACCCCGACGACCGGGCCAAGATTTTTTGGCCGATGGGTATCGGCGAATGGGAAACGGTCATAAACAACAAGCCCAAGTTCGAGGGGCATGAACAGCCTCGCTTTCCGCTGTGGGGTTATGTCAACGAGGCCAATCGCGACGTGATGGAAATGGAAATCGCCGCCGCCGCCGATCACGGCGTGAATGTTTTCATCTACGATTGGTATTGGTATGACCGCATGCCCTTTCTGGAAGGCTGTTTGAATGACGGCTATCTGAAGGCCCGGAATAATGATCGCGTAAAATTCTATCTCATGTGGGCCAACCACGACGTTTTTTTGAAATGGGACAAGCGCAACGCAGACGACGCGTTCACGAAGAAAAACACGGCGCTCATCTGGAAAGGCTCGGTTGAACGTCTAGAGTTTGAGAAAATCGCCCACCGGTGGATTGAAAAATATTTCTCACAGCCTTCCTATTACCGAATTGATGATAAACCGGTCTTCATGATCTATGACCTGAACAGCTTCATCAACGGCCTCGGCGGGATCGAACAGGCCAAAGACGCCATCGTTTGGTTTCGGGCCGAGGTGAAGAAGGCGGGATTCAAGGGGCTGGAACTTCAAGTAGCCCTGCGGCGGGATAGCAATCGTAAGCTTACCGGCATGGCAGATGAAGACATTGGCACTCAGAAGGAGGTTGTGGAAAAACTGGGCTTTGATTCATTGGCTCATTATTCCATGGGCCATCTCATACCCAATGTGGAAGGAGACTATGCCGAGCTGATGTATAAAGTGGCGCAGGGTTGGACGACTATTTCCACCAACTACACTGCCCATTATTATCCCCATGTTTCCGCTGGTTGGGACACCAGCCCGCGGGCGAATACTTTCCGGGGCGCAATCACCACGAACAACACCCCGGTAAATTTTGAGAAGGCACTGCGGCTGGCAAAGGGATTTGTGGACAATCATCCGAATCAGGCGCCCCTCATAATCATCAACAGTTGGAACGAATGGACCGAGACCAGCTATCTGGAGCCAGACACGAAATATGGCTACGGTTATCTGGATGCAGTCAAAAAGGTGTTTGGTGCTGACGTCAAATAAAACTCGCGCCATCACCAATCCTTCAATTGCTGTCAGACCAGACCATCTTGAAGCGCCTTGGCCACCACGGCTGCGCGCGAGTTGACATGAAGCTTTTCATAAATATGCCGCACATGTG
>JBAXIY010000013.1:0-31661 GCA_037138135.1 Verrucomicrobiia bacterium | reverse complement strand
GCGCTCGTTGGCTTGAAGATGAATATTGCGGAGAAGAACCTCGCCAAACTGCTGGCGGATCTGCCCGCACTGCGCAATCCGACGATTGCTAATCTGAGTCTCAAAGGTTGGGTGGCGGTGGAAACGATTATTGATGAAAAGGTCGTGCGCGAACTCATTCCACAGCTCAAAGCTGCCGGCGCGGAAGGCATTATCGAGTATCCGCTGAACAAGGTGGTTTACTGAATCGTTAAAATTTGAGTGGCGTTTTGTCCGCCTCTTTGTTACATAATATCCACATCCAATTATGGGATCACTGAAAAAACGCCGTAAGGCAAAAATCAACAAACACAAACGGCGCAAGAAGCTGCGCTTGAACCGTCACAAGAAGCGCACCTGGCAGAAGTAATCTGTCAGCGCCATGTGATTTCACAGCCGTTCGCGGCGGTTGCCTTGCAGCCACAGCGAACGGTCTTTTTTTGCCATGAAACATCGCTTTCAAAAACACTATACGCGGGATGAGGCAGAGGCGTTGCTGCCGCAGTTGCGCGAGTGGCTGGCGGAACTTAACCGCCTGCGCACGGAGGAGGAGCGTTATGACAAGCGGCTTGGGGGTATGAACATCGAGGGCTATGACACTGGCGGCGACACGGTCAATCAGTGGATTCGCGCGCTGGCGGGAATGCAGCGGATTCTGGCGGAGTTTCAGCGACGGGAGATTTTCATCAAGGATTTGTCACGCGGGTTGGTTGATTTTCCGGCGCTCATTGGTGGACACGAAGTTTTTCTCTGTTGGGAAGCCGACGAGGACAAGGTTGAATTCTGGCACGATCTCGACACCGGCTTTAGCGGACGTGAACGATTGGGTTGAAAATTCCTGAACTTGACCGGCCAGTTTTCTATGAAATTTTTTTCTATCATGGACATTTACGGTTTTTTTCAAACCCCATTCCGTAATCGCAGACTCAAGCTGTTCAAGGACGTGATTCAGCCGACCTCGCAGACCCGAATTTTGGATGTGGGTGGCAATCCGTGGTTTTGGGATCACCTTGGGGTCTCCGCCAAAATCACCATCTTAAACCCGGATATGCCTTCAGATGATGTGGTCAGGCGTTACCGGCATTTCGAACTCGTGGTCGCCGATGGATGCAACCTGCCGTATCCAGACAAAAGTTTTGAGGTTGGTTTTTCAAACAGCGCGATTGAACATGTGGGGACATATGAGCGACAGAAGGCTTTCGCCGCTGAATTGCGGCGGGTTGGACGCGCTTTGTGGGTGCAGACACCTGCGCGTGAATTTCCGATTGAGCCGCACTTGATGGCGCCGTTTTTTCAATACTTTCCGCGCTGGCTGCAACGAAGAACTCTCCGTTATTTCACTGTTTTCGGGTTGATGACCAAGCCACCCCCCCCCAGGTGGAAATTTTTTTGAACGAGGTTCGTCTGTTGAAATACCGTGAAATGCAGGAGTTATTTCCTGATTGCGAAATATATTGCGAAAAGACGTTGGGAATTACCAAGAGCTACATCGCCATTCGGAATTAGTCCCCACACTATGCGCGCCGTCCCGTTCGCAGGGTGAAAATTATTTGGCCACGCGTCCGGTGTGCTGCGGGTTCGCGCGCCACAAGGGCCAGGAACTTTTGGCGGCGGCGGCAACTTCCTTTACGGGTTGGATGGCGTAAAAATAATTCCCGGCTGAAAAGTAGATGGTTCCCAGCGGACTCACGTTGGGCGAGTTGCGCAGGATGAAACTCACTGGAAATTCCCAGAGCAATTTCATGTCAACGGTGAGCAGGCCGCCTCTCGCCGCCGATGTGTATAGAAAAACATTTCCGCGCGCCAGGGCTGCGCCTGAAACTGTGATGGAACTGTAGGGTGTATTAAAACGACCGCGCACTTTGCCGTCAGGACTGAGCGACCATTGCTGCATGGCGGCGGCGAAATAGAGGTTGCCCGTCTCGTCCAAAACCGGTGATGAGCTGGCGTAACCACCCGTGTGCTGTCGCCAGCGTTCGGAGCCGTCGGGATTTAGTGCGTAAAAATTTCCATCCGTGGAGCTGATAAAGATGCTGCCGTCAGCGCCGATGGCGGGCGAGGCGGTGATGGCTGCGCCGGTGGCAAATTTCCATTTTAGTTTTCCGGCGGGTGACAGTGCATAAAAATTTTTGTCGTGCGAACCAAAATAAATTGTTCCATCCGCCGCGATAGCCGGTGATGAATCCACGATGCCACGACTGGCGAACTGCCATTTTAATTGGCCGTCCGGATTCAGCGCATAAAAGTTTGTGTCCCACGAGCCGAAATAAACCGTGCCATCCGCTGCGATGGCCGGCGAGGAATCCACCCACGCGCCGGTGGGAAAAAACCACTTCAATTTTCCCGCTGGCGTGAGTGCGTAAAATTTCCGGTCACGCGAGCCGAAATAAATCGTGCCATCCGACGCTACGGCGGGAGAAGATTTGATTTCCAGTCCGGCTTTGAATTGCCATTTCAATTTGCCCTCAGGCGTAAGGGCCTGCAGGACGCCGTGAAAAGTGCCTTGATAAATCGTGCCATCCGGCGCGAGGGCAGGGGAGCTTTCCGAATCGCCGCCAGGAAGCTGGAACTGCCACAGACACGTCACGTTGGTATCTTGCGCGACGCTGGAAAAAGTCAGCAGCCCGGCCAGCAATGAGAAAATCCACAATTTCATTGCCGCCAGTAAAACTTCAAAGTTATCGGACTGCAAATGTAAATGCCGAGCCGGACGGGATAAAAATAATTTAATTTTCAACCAGCTTGTCAGGGTGGCCTTCTGCGATTACCTTTCGCGACCTATGGAAAAAGTTGTCATTATCGGTTCCGGCCCCGCCGGCTGGACGGCGGCGCTCTACACGGCTCGCGCCCAGCTCGCGCCGCAGGTGTTGACAGGCAAACAGCCCGGCGGTTTGCTTACCACCACGAGCATTGTGGAAAACTTTCCCGGCTTTCCTGAAGGCGTGGATGGCTATGAACTCATGACGCGGATGCAAAAACAGGCGGAGCGGTTCGGTGCCAAAACCAGTTTTGGCGTCGTCGAGTCCGTGGATTTTTCGCAGCGGCCATTCGCTTTGATGGTGGACGGCGAAAAGGTTGTGGCTGAAACCGTCATCATCGCCACCGGCGCGAGCCATAAACATCTTGGCGTGCCGGGCGAACACGAGTTGGAAAACAAGGGCACGACTTATTGTGCGACGTGCGATGGGGCGTTGCCGATGTTTCGCAACCAGCCGCTGGTCGTGGTGGGCGGTGGTGATTCCGCGTGCGAAGAGGCGATGTATCTGACGCGCTTTGGTTCGCTGGTTTATCTCGTGCATCGGCGCGACAGTTTGCGCGCGTCCAAAATCATGGCCGAGCGCACGCTGGCGAACCCGAAAATCAAGCCAATCTGGGATTCGGCGGTAACAGAAGTGCTCGACGTGAAGC
The DNA here is from genome assembly GCA_037138135.1 of Verrucomicrobiia bacterium. Lineage (GTDB taxonomy): Bacteria > Verrucomicrobiota > Verrucomicrobiia > Limisphaerales > UBA11358 > UBA11358. Next base: position 28,235 of record JBAXIY010000013.1, on the reverse strand, counting down.
AGGACAAAGTAACGGGCGTGAAATTGAAAAATCTCAAGACGGGCGCGGAAAGCGTTTTGGATTGTGCGGGCGTATTCATCGCCATCGGCCATGTGCCGAATACGGATTTGTTCAAGGGTAAAATTACTTTGGACGAGAATGGTTTTATAGTTCCCCAGAACGGCACGATGACGAATGTTCCCGGCGTGTTTGTAGCGGGCGACTGCGCCGATCATGTTTACCGTCAAGCGATCACGGCGGCAGGCGCAGGCTGTGCGGCGGCGATTGATGCCGAACGTTTTCTAGCGGCGGAAAATCAGTGAGGCATCAGGCCATTCCGCAAAATCCGGCGAGGTTTTAGCAAGATTGTTCAGGAATTATTCATTGACCGACGGGCGTTCCCAGATAGAATCTCGCTTCGGTTTAAGGACGATAATTTTACCAAAAAAATACAAAACTATGGCAGTAAAAGTTGCAATCAACGGATTCGGCCGCATCGGCCGGATGGTCTTCCAGGCGCTCTGTGATCAGGGCTTGCTGGGCAAATCAATTGATGTCGTCGCCGTCGTGGACATGTCGCCGGACGCGGAATACTTCGCTTACCAGATGAAGTATGACTCCATCCACGGCAAATTTAAGCACAACGTCTCCACCGAAAAGAGCGCCCCGACGCTCGAAGAAGCCGACGTGCTTGTCGTCAACGGTCACAAAATCAAATGCATTGGCGCCGTCAAAGATCTCGCCACCTTGCCTTGGAAAGCCCTCGGCGTGGACATCGTCATTGAATCCACCGGCCTCTTCACCGACAGTGAAAAGGCGAAAGCACACATTACTGCTGGTGCCAAGAAAGTCATCATTTCCGCTCCCGGCAAAGGTGAAGTTAAAACCATCGTCATGGGTGTCAACGAAGCTGAATACGACGCTTCTAAACATCACATCGTTTCCAACGCTTCCTGCACCACGAACTGCCTAGCGCCCCTCGTGCACGTGTTGATCAAAGACGGTTTCGGTATCGAAACCGGTTTGATGACCACCATCCACGCGATGACCGCGACCCAGAAGACCGTTGACGGCCCGTCCAAGAAAGATTGGCGCGGCGGCCGTGCGGCGAGCATCAACATCATTCCGAGCACCACCGGCGCGGCGAAAGCCGTCGGCGAAGTGTTGCCCGTCACCAAAGGTAAACTCACCGGTATGGCCTTCCGCGTGCCGACCGCTGACGTTTCCGTGGTTGACCTCACCATCCGCACCACCAAAGACACGAGCATCGAAGAGATTGACGCCGCGTTGAAGAATGCCTCCAAGACCTATCTCAAAGGCATCCTCGGTGTGACCGACGAAGAACTCGTCTCCACCGACTTCATCCACGACAACCGCAGCTCCATTTATGACAGCCTCGCGACCTTGCAGAACAATTTGAAGGGCGAAAAACGCTTCTTCAAAGTTGTGAGCTGGTATGACAACGAATGGGGTTACAGCAACCGCGTGGTGGACCTCGTGAACTACATCACGGCCAAGGGAATTTAATCCTCCCACAAAATTCAAAACGGCGAACTGGAAACAGTTCGCCGTTTTTTTTATTTGAAAGGCACGGTGGATTTAGAATCACATAGGGCTTGCTCCGCATATTTGAATTAATTGAACAGGTTTGGAAGCGCTTACATTTTATTCGTTGAAGATGCTGCGAAGTAGTTTTGGCCATATTTCTTTGACATGTCTTGGACCAAGTCAGTAATTTCAAAAATGCTGCAAACTAAATCTCCGCCTCTTTGCGCGCGCGGCACGGCAATTGATTTTTTTACGCTTACCGTATTGTGGTTGCTGGCAGTTTTGATAGTGAATCCAAGGGGAGATTTTCCATTGAACGATGATTGGGCGATGAGCCGTTCGGTAAAACACCTCCTCGAACAAGGGATTTATCAGCCGACCGGTTGTCTGGGGATGACTTTAATCATACATGTTTTCTGGGGCGCGTTGTTTTGTATCCCCTCTGGATTTTCTTTCATGGCGGTGCGGATCTCAACGCTAGTGCTGTCGTTGGTCGGTGTGCTCGGTGTCTATGTCTTGATACGCCAATTGAATCGTCCACGGTGGCTGGCGATGATTTGTGCGCTGACGCTGTGTTTCAATCCGGTCTATTTTTCGCTCTCTAACACCTTTATGACCGATGTGCCGTTCGCGGCTTGGGAAATTTTAACCTGCCTCTTTTTTGTTCGTTTTTTACAAACGCAAAAGGATTTTGACTTCTGTATCGCCACAACCCTGGCAATTACCGCGCTATTAATCCGTCAGCTCGGTTTAGCAATCCCGATGGCATTCGGGGTGGCATATTTATTCAAAAACAGCTTTCAAAAACAATCATGGTTGCGGGCGTCTCTGCCAACTATTCTGGCGGTGGGAACACTGATCGCCTTCAGTCACTGGATGAAAGTGAGCGGCCGAGCGGTTGGTGACTATAACGTCCAGGTGAACCAACTGGTTGGGAAAGTGAAGCAGCCGTTGACGCTGCCGCTAAACTTTGGCCATTACGGCTGGGTCATGCTGATGTATATCGGTTGTTTTCTTTTGCCAATTTTTGCGGTCGTCAAATTCGACCGACTGTCAAAAGAGCAAAACCCACGGTCAGTGATTTGGACGCGGCTGGCTTGGTTTGGGTTGCTAACGCTGACTCTGGGACACTTTGTATTCAAACCCTCCTTGATGCCGGCGCACCTCAACATTCTGGATGCGTGTGGCATCGGCCCGCTTACGTTGCGCGACACCTTATTAATGAAATTGCCTGACGTTCCGCCGCTGTCTAACGTCTTTTGGTTGGCGGTCACCGGCTTGAGTTTGTTTGGGGCATGGTTACTGGTCACGTTCGTAGTGAGACAAGTGACGCGTTTTTTATCCGAATGTCGAATGCTCAATATTTCCTCACTGTCGGTTGACAGTCAGTTGAAGTATACCCTCGCCATTTTTTTTCTGGCTAGCGCCCTGATTTATCTGGGACCGCTTTTAATCAACGGTTTTTTTGACCGTTATTTGCTTCCAGCGCTCGTTTTTGTAGGGGCGTTTGTGGTTGTCGCGTCGCCAGTCATTGAACGTCCTCCGTCCACCGCCCGGCATATCGTCGCCATGTTTCTGGCGGTTTTTTTTGCGGGTTATGCCGTTGCTGGCACGAGAGACTACTTGGAGGCGAACCGGATTCGCTGGGAAGCACTGGTTGATTTGCAACGGGAGAACATTTCGCCGGAACAGATTGACGGTGGGTATGAATTTAATGGCTGGTTATACTATGACCCAAATTATCATGGCCCACCCCGCAAAGGTACTTGGTGGGTAAAGGATGGTGAATATGTCCTTTCGTTCGGAGAATTGGCCGGATACAGAATCTATCGTGAGTATAACTACGCGCATTGGATGCCGCCATATGAGGCGAAAATCCTTGTGCTAAAGCGCAGGAATGTTGACGTGATGAAAGTGAATGGTTTTGACGGTGAGGCGGCGAAGCGTCCATGAAACTGCCTGAATGTGAGGCGCGGCCACGGCGAGGATTGGTTGGTTCGGTTGGCGAAAACCAGTCTTCATGCGTGAGATTGGGTCTGACAATGAATGGGGTTACAGCCACCGCGTCATAGACTTCACGAATGAAATTACGGCGAAGAGAATCAAGTTTACTTCACCAATCGTCGGCTAAATGGCTCGAACTTTAATTGCCAGACCTTGGGGTTTCTGTTGAAATCACCCGTGCAGAGCTAGAATATGGGCGATATTCATCTTTTCGAATGGAAATCTGGAACGGACGCCCGAACTACAAGCTCCACATAAAATTATTATGAAAGCCCTGAATACGTCGTTAAAAATGTTCTGGTCTCGCCAAATCACCCGATTGCTCAGCGGCTTGGTCTGGTTGACCCTTACGGCGACGGCACAGGCGCAGATTGATCCTGCACCCCGCCAAATTCTGCAAGTTGGTGCCAATGCCTCGCTGCATGATCAGGGACCGCTCGGTGCCTATCTGTTCTATTACTGGAATATGCCCAACATCACGACCAACGTATTCCTACGTCTAGCTATAGCCCCAGTTTATGTGGACAGCGAGACCGGCTTCAAAAGCCTGATTGCCAAAAATACTGATCTGGCCGTGGGTGCTTTTGGTGGTCTTTATGGCAACAGCTATCAGGAAGTGCGTGGCGGACATTATTACAAAGGTCAATCTTTTGACGGCAATGGTGGTGGCGGCAGCCTGAGCATTTATCATTTGTTTAACCCGAATGACCGGATTCCGCTGTCCGGTATCCTTCGGGGCAGCGTGAACTATCATTCCTTCGACACCACGGATAATACCGCCAAGAATTTTATTCTGCCCGACGACCAGCCGTTTATTACGTATCGCGCTGGACTACGCTGGGGCGGCAAAGAACCTTACCTCGCCCCGACTTTGGGCATGGAAATCTCCGCTTGGTATGAATTGGAACAACGCACGCAAAGTGGCAGTTATGGTTTTTCCAATGACCGCCGGCTCGAAGCCGTCAGTCAGCGGCTTTTTGCCCGCGCCCAGATCAACTACACCACGCTGGAGTCGCAACATTACATCGTTCTTGGTTTGCAAGGTGGGGCGGCGTTCAATTCCGACCGGTTTAGCTGTTACCGAATCGGTGGCGTGCTGCCCTACACCAAGGAGTTTCCGCTGACCATCCCCGGCTATTTTGACGGAGAATTGTCGGCGCAGGATTTTGGATTGCTCTATGGCACCTACACCATTCCGTTCGGCAGTCAAAAGGCGTGGAGTTTGATTGAAAGCGCCGCTGCTGCCGTCGTCCAATATCAGGATGGCATGGGGCAGGCTGGCGCCTTCAATTCCGGCGTCGGCACCGGCATTGGCTACACCCGTCCGAGCCGCCGCTGGAAAGTAATGTCGCTATTGGGCTACGGCATTCAGGCCGAGCGCAGCAATGGCCGGGGCGGCTGGACGCTGGGTATGGCCTTCCAATATAATTTTGGTTCCACCGATTATGCTGGTCACAAGGCATGGGAAGAATTGGAAGAATCTCACAGCATCACCCGCTAATCTAACCGGATTAAAATTCATAACGGCGGCCTGAAATCAGGCCGCCGTTTTTATTTTACAAGGTCAACTTACTTCGGTGTCTGCACGGTCGGCTCAATCACTTTTCTATGCTCCAGCTTTTCTAGTTTGGGGGCGATGACGACCTGACAGTAAGGCTGGCCCGAGTTCGCGTCGTAGTAGCCCTGATGGTAATCCTCGGCGGGATAGAATTTTGTGAACGGAGCTAACTCAGTGACGATGGGCTTATGAAAATCAGCTTGCGCGGTGAGCTTGGCTTTTTCCGCGATGAGTTTCTGCTTTTCGTCGTGATACAGAATGATGGAGCGGTATTGCGTGCCTTCATCCGCGCCCTGACGGTTAAGCGTCGTCGGATCGTGCGCCTGCCAGAAAACTTCCAGTAGCTTGGCGTAAGAAATCTTCGCGGGATCAAATGTGACCTGCGTCACCTCCGCGTGGCCCGTGTCGCCGCCGCAAACATCATGGTAAGTCGGGTTGCTGACGTGGCCACCGGCAAAGCCACTGGTCACGGAAATCACTCCCGGCAATCGTTCATAAACGGCTTCCATGCACCAGAAGCAACCACCGCCAAGCGTGGCAGTCTCAATTTTATTTGTGTTCATAAGATTAGTGGGTTGCGCCACGGCGTTTAGGCCGAGGGCAGTGGCCGCGAGTATTGTGTAAAAAAAACTGTTCATCGTCACCATGTCTGACCGTCGCATGCATGGGACATTCAATCAAATTTAAAACTTATACGGCAGGCGGCGGACCTTCCCGTCAAATTACGAGCAAGCCACTTTACTTTCGCGGCTTCATGGCGCAATTTGACGGCACATGACTCGACCGTTTTTGAATTGCTGGATCATTGTGTGCATTGCCCACATTTTTGCGCGCGCCGCTGCCGCCGAAACCGCGCCGCTGACCGCTTCGCTGCTGGAGAATGACGTATTGCGGCTGCGGGTTCAGCATTTAACGAGCAATTTTTCAAAGGAATTTCTTGCTGTGCAGCCCACCAATAAACTAGACGGCATCGTCCTTGATCTTCGTTCAGCGGACGGAGACAAAAATGCGGCGGCGACAGCTAGTGGGTTGTTTGCTGGCAAAAAACTTCCACTAGTCATTCTCGTGAACGGCCAGACGTGTGGCTCGGCGATGACGCTGGCGATGGATTTGCGGATGGCGGGAGCAGGCGTTTTGGTGGGCGGCACCAACTTTTCTGGTTCCACCAAGCCGGACATCACGGTGGCGGTTGCAAGTGCGGACGAAATAAGATTTCTCGCTGACCCGTTCTTTATCCCGGCCGTGCCCAAGACGAATTTGCCGGTTGGCACCAATGAATTCGCCAGGTTTGTAGATCACACGAGCGAGGCGGATCTCGTCCGCAAACGCGTGAAGGATGGCGAGGATGACGATACGAGCACGCCGCGCGTGGAACCGAGCACACCGGTCGTCCGAGATCCAGCGCTGGTGCGAGCGCTGGATTTGTTCAAGGCGCTGGCAGCACTGCAACCGGCGCGCGGTTGATTTCGCATTGACGATTCGGCTCCGAACAATCACCTTTTCCGTCCGCGTTTGGGATGAAAACGATTCTCTTTCTTTGCACCGGCAATGTCTGTCGCAGCCCGATGGCCGAGGGACTTTTCCGTCACGCCGTCAAGGGCCGTGGCGAGTTCCGCATCGTGTCGGCGGGCATTGGCGCAGTTGACGGCGAATTGCCGACGCATCATTCGGTGCAGGCGATGCGCGAGATTGGAATCAATATTTCCGGCCAACGCAGTCGCGCGCTCACTTCGGAGCTGGTGCGCTCGGCGGATTTGATTTTGGGCATGACGCACAGCCACACGGACACGGTGGCGTTGCTGTATCCGAAGGCGGCGGAAAAAACTTTTTTGCTGCGCGAATTTGACGAGACGCTCGAGCCTTACGAAAAAGACATCAGCGATCCCATTGGCAGCCCGTATCACGTTTATGTGGAATGCCGTGATCAAATCGAGCAAGGCATCGTCACGCTTTTGAAATTTATGGAACAACACAACTTCCTGTCGAAGAATCAAAATCAATCGTCCTCGGCCGTCATCAATTTCGCGCTGGGCGCGGATCACGGCGGTTATGAACTGAAGGAAACGCTCAAAGCCTTTTTGCGCGAACGCGGTCTGACGGTCAGCGATTTTGGCGCGACGAGCAAAGATCCGGCGGATGATTATCCAGATTTCGCCAAGCCAGCCGCCGAAGCGGTCGCTGCGGGCAAAGCCGAACTTGGTTTGCTCGTCTGCACCAGCGGTGTGGGCGTGAGCATTACGGCTAACAAAGTTACCGGCGTGCGCGCGGCGTTGGTGAGCGACGAAGAAGGCGCGGCGACCTGCCGCCAGCATAACGACGCCAACGTGCTTTGCTTGAGCGCGCGAAAAACTCCCGCTGAACTCGCCAAAAAAATTCTCGCGGCGTTCATCGGCGCGAAATTTGCAGGCGGACGCCACGAACGGCGCGTGTTAAAAATAGATGCGAAGTTTCCCGCGGCGAATCTCCGTCTGGCGAATGTTGATGCGGAAATCGCCGATGCGATTGAACACGAGCGCTCACGGCAGCAAGAAAACATCGAGTTGATTGCGTCAGAAAATTTCACGTCACCCGCCGTGATGGAAGCGCAAGGTTCGGTGCTGACGAATAAATACGCAGAGGGTTATCCTAAGAAACGCTGGTATGGCGGCTGCGAAAACATCGACACGATTGAACAGCTCGCGATTGACCGCGCGAAAAAACTTTTCGGCGCCGAACACGCGAACGTCCAGCCGCATTCCGGCAGCGGCGCGAACATGGCGGTTTATTTTTCCGTGCTGAAACCGGGCGACAAGATGTTGACGATGGATTTGAGCCACGGCGGCCATTTGACGCACGGCAACAAGGCGAATTTCTCCGGCAAGTTTTTTGAGATCGTTCACTACGGCGTGAGCAAGGAAACCGAGCGGATTGATTACGATCAAATCGCGACGATGGCGCGTGAACACAAGCCGAAGATGATTACCATTGGCGCGAGTGCTTATCCGCGCATCATTGATTTCAAACGCATGGGCGAAATCGCGCGCGAAGTCGGCGCGTATCTGCTCGCGGACATCGCGCACATCGCGGGTCTGGTTGCAGCGGGCGTGCATCCGAGCCCGATGGAACACGCGGATTTTGTGACGACGACGACGCACAAAACCTTGCGCGGCCCGCGCGGTGGTTTGATTCTGACGCGCGAAAAATACGCGAAGGAAATTGACTCGAACATTTTCCCCGGCATCCAAGGCGGTCCGCTGGAACACGTCATCGCAGCCAAAGCGGTTTGCTTCCACGAAGCGCTGCAACCGAGTTTCAAAACCTATCAGCAACAAATCGTGAAGAACGCCGCGGCGCTTGCGGACGGCATGAAGCGCAATGGTTATCGCCTCGTCAGCGGCGGCACGGACAATCACTTGATGCTCGTGGACGTCGGCGCGAAAGGCATTACCGGCAAAGATTGCCAGATCGCTTTGGACGAGGCCGGCATCACGACCAACAAAAATACGATTCCGTTCGAAACGCGCTCACCGTTTCAAGCCAGCGGCATCCGTCTCGGCACGCCCGCTTGCACGACGCGCGGCATGAAGGAAGCGGAGATGGCGGCGATTGCCGACATGATTTCCGAAGTGTTGATGGACATCAAAAACGTTGAGGCCGCGCACAAAGTGCGCGATCGCGTGCGCGAGTTGACGGCGAAATTTCCGCTGCCATATTAATTAAGAATCATGTTCAGCGTCGGACAAAAAGTTGTTTTGGTAGATGACAAATGGCCGGAGACGGTCAAGCAGCTCTACTTGCAATTGCCTGTGCTGGAAACGGTCTATGTCGTCCGTGCCGTGCGTGTGGGCGTGCGCGCGGATGAACTCATCATGGACATGCGCCGCGTGCTGGAATCTTCGCTGCTGCTCGTCGGCCTTTACAATCCGACGAATAATCTTGGCGTGGAAGCTGGCTTTGCCGCGAGCCGTTTTCGCGCGCTGGATGAATTGAAAAAAGCTGCGGTCGAAGAACAAGAAGCTATTGCTTAATTCAAAGGCCGGTCAAGACTGGTCGTCAAAAATTATCTTCTGGAATTTTGGAACAACATGACAGCACCGACGGCAACCGCGAAAACCAAAGCGGCCAAAATTACCCAGAGAATAATCTTAATCTGCTTTTTCCGCTGCCACTCGGCGTGACGAGGAAACAGCACTTTTCCTAAAAAGTTCAAGGGCACAAAATCTTCAGTCCTGTTTGAGGGATTCCCAATCAAATCACAGCCGGGGTCTTGTCTGGCCCGCATTTCTGACATCATCAGAAGTGCCGATTGAACGATTCAAGCTGCCGTGGTTTCTGCGGCTCCACGACCGCGCCCGTGGTTTAAATTGATGAATTGCCGAGTTTCGGGGATATAGCCGACGATGTTGAATTTACCGACAGATTCTTTTTTCGCCACATCAAAGGCGGTGCCGGTGCGTGGGAAAAGTTTTCCTTCGGTGGCGATTTTAGTCCAGCGGCTGTCGTCAGTAAGGTATTCGAGGCTGTCGGCGTTCTCAATCAGGATATTCATAGACTGCCAGCCTAACAGACGAGAGGCGATAACCGGCATCATATCTCCGATTATCTTTCGTTCCAGCGGCACGGAAGCAGTCAATCCGCCGCTACTGGGCGGCGCGCAGCTTTTTTGCCAGCGTGATGTGACTTGTCGGCGAGCATTTTATTTTTTGCCCGGCGCGAACGCTTGCGTTTCTGGCGGCGAATCTTCTCGATCTCGGCACGTTGGGCAGCGATAAAACCATTCTTCCGCTCCTCAATTTTGTCGAGCAGCAGACGGCGCGCGATGAAGCGGTTCAGCCCCTGCTGGCGTGTCTCCTGGCATTTGACCTGCACGCCAGTTGGCCCATGAATCAGCATCACGCAAGTAGAAACCTTGTTCACGTTCTGACCTCCATGACCTCCGGAACGAACAAAACTTTCCTCGATGTCCACCTCGCGCACACCAAGGGCGGCCATGCGTTGCGCGAGCTGACTTTCTTTTTCAAGGCTGACGGGAAATGCGCCCATAAGAAATCCTAGCATCATGCCCGCGTTTGCACCAGCACACGGAATGCGCGGCCAAGATGTTCGGGATGCGTGAGGGTTTGAAACTGGCGCACCTGTTTCGTATCTAGGCTGGTAAAGAATTTTTGCGTCACGGCCTTTTGCAAGATGCGTGTGAGGAACTGCGGCTGAGTGCAATAGTTTTCCGTCTCTAACCCTGCGGCTTCACCGACTTTTTGGATGGCGGAAAAATTGACGTGCGCGGTCAAATCCTGTTCGCCCGGCATCGCCAGTAAATCATCACTGACGTGATGACGGTGATAGGCTCGCAAAGTTCCATTCATTCGCGCCGGGGAAAATTGCTCATCCGCGGTGAAACCATAGTCAATCGCCAGCAACTTGCCGTGCGTCAAAATTCCGGCGGCCTCGCGCCACCAGTTTTCGGCGGCGGGCGAAAGTTCAATCGTGTAATTGTCAGGCAGCACAGACAAAAGAGCAGATGGCAGATGGCAGATGGCAGATGGCAGATTTGCCGGCGAAATTTTTGTCCAAACAAATTTCTCACCATCCTGCATGACACCCCACTCGAACCAGTTTTTAATTTTTGCGTCCCAGCCGAACCGGCGGACGGGAAAGGCATCGAGCAGTTCGTTACTGAACAGCACGCCGGTGATTTTTGCGTTTTGCGTTTGATTTTTTAAATCATCAAAACCAAAAAACCAGCGGACGTTGGAAAATGGTTTCAGCGATTCTCGCTGCCATTGCTGGCGCGTCGGCGACGGTTCCAAAATGAAATATTCGGTTCGGGTGAAAAATTCCGGACGATTTTTTTGCAGCCAGCGCAAAATGTCAGCGACAAGTTTTCCATCATGTGCGCCGGCCTCGATGATTTGGACTTTGGACGTTGGACGTTGGGCTTTCGCTTCGAGCCATTCCGCAAATTGAAATGCGAGTAGTTCGCCAAAAAGACCGCCGGCGCTGACGCTAGTGATGAAATCGCCAGCGCGCCCGACATTGTCCTTTTTTGTTTCGTAATATCCGGTTTCAGGACAGTAAAGCGCGAGCTCCATGAAGCGCGCAAAGGGAATTACGCCGCTTTGCAGTATTTCATCGCGGATGGCATCGGTCGGCATTTTCATTGCTTGCAGAGTGGCATGGCATTGGCTAGTGTCGTTTCAAGAGAGAGGACTTATGGCTAAAATTGACGCATTTTTCAACTTGATGTTCGAGCAGAAGGCTTCCGACCTGCACATGGCCTCCGGTAATCCACCCATGATGCGCATTCACGGCGAACTTCAGCGCGTGGATTATCCGCCGCTCGAAAACGATACGCTCAAGGCGATGCTCTACGAAATCGCGCCGGATTACAAAATCAAACAGTTCGAAGAAACCGGCGACGTGGACTTTGGCTACGAAATTCCGAACATCTCGCGCTTCCGCGTCAATTTTTTTAACCAGAAGAATGGTGTCAGCGCCGTGTTCCGCCAGATTCCCAGCCGCGTATTGTCGTTCGAGGATTTTGAAAAACTTGAGGCGCCGCTGCCGTCGGTCTTCAAAAAATTTGCCATGCTTCATCGTGGTCTGGTGGTGGTTACAGGTCCGACCGGTTCCGGCAAATCCACGACGTTGGCGGCCATCGTGGATTATTGTAACCGTAACCGCAAAGATCACATCATCACGCTGGAAGACCCGATCGAATTCGTGCATGAAAGTAAAAATTGCCTCGTGAACCATCGCGAAGTTGGTGTGCACACGAAGTCGTTCGCTTCCGGTTTGCGCGGTGCGCTGCGTGAAGATCCGGACATCATTCTCGTCGGTGAAATGCGCGATTTGGAAACCATTGAGCTGGCCATCACAGCGGCGGCTACGGGTCACTTGGTCTTTGGCACCCTGCACACGCAGAGCGCGGCCAAGACGGTGGATCGTATCATTGACGTTTTCCCCGCCGACCAGCAGAACAAGATCCGCCAGACGCTATCCGAAGCTTTGAAAGGAGTTGTGGCGCAAACTTTGTTCAAGCGCTCCGACAAAAAAGGTCGCGTGGCGGCGTTTGAAGTTTTGGTGTTCAACACCGCCGTTGCCAATCTTGTGCGTGAGGGCAAGACGCATCAGATTCAAGGCATGATTCAGGTCGGCAAGAAATTCGGCAACCAGCAGCTTGATGATCACATCATGGAACACGTCCGGATGCGGCGCATCACGCCGGAGGACGCTTACGATAAATCGCTCGACAAGAAAAAATTTCGCGCGCTCCTTGCGCACCCGCCGGATGACGACGATACGGTTTAATTTTTTATGCGCCGCCCGGAATTTGACCAGATTCTGACGACCATGCTGGCTTCGCAGCCGGAGGTTTCTGATTTGCTATTCACGGTGGATCGCCCGCCGCAGGTGGAAGCCTACGGCGAACTTAAGCCGGTTATTTTCGATCCGCCCATTGGCAAGCTAACGTCATTCCAGATCGAGACTATCGCGATGAACATCATCGGCGATAACCTCTGGCACATCGAAGATTTGCTACGGCACGGTTCGTGCGATGCCTCGTATTCCTTGTCCGATCAGGCGCGGTTTCGCGTAAATATTTTTTCCCAGCGCGGAAGTTTCTCTATCGTGTGCCGCCAGTTGAATGCAGCTGTGCCGACCTTACAGCAGTTAAAATTCCCGGACATTTTCACGGAAATTCCCAAGGAGAAGACCGGACTCGTGCTCATCACTGGCGCGACCGGTTCCGGCAAATCCACCACGCTGGCGGCCATTCTTGACGAGATTAACCGCACCAAACCGGTGCATATCGTCACGCTGGAAGATCCCGTTGAGTATCTCCACAAACACCAGAAAGCGACGTTCAATCAGCGCGAGCTCGGTCTGGATTTTGATACCTATGCCAACGGCCTGCGCGCGGCTTTGCGGCAGGCGCCCAAGGTGATTCTTGTCGGCGAAATGCGCGATCGCGACACGGTAAAAATCGCCTTGAGCGCGGCGGAAACCGGCCATTTGGTTTTAAGCACGCTTCACACCATTAACGCCGGCGAAACCATCAATCGTATTCTTGGCATGTTTGAACCGGACGAACAGGAACAGGTGCGCACCCGGCTATCCGACTCGCTGCGCTGGGTCGCCAGTCAGCGACTTGCTCCCAAAATTGGCGGCGGTCGGTATGCCTTGATTGAACTCATGGGCACCAACCTCCGCACGCAGGAAACCATCCGGCTGGGCGAAAGCGAGGGCAAAACTTTTTACGAAATTATCGAATCAAATTACCCATTCGGCTGGCGCACCTTTGACAACGCCTGTCTTGATGCCTATGAAGCGGGCATCGTGACCGAAGAAACCGCCTTGCTCTACTGCACCAAACGCAGTGTCGTTTCTCGGGGTATTGACAACGTCAAAAAAACGCGCGGTGAAATGAGCGCCAGCGCCAACACGCTTCGGATGAAAAATCTGAAGACCAACGCCGGTGGCGACAATGTGCCCGCACCACCCATTTTAAAAATACGATGAACGGCTCCTTTGATTTTGTTGGCAGCGAGGACAAGCCGGCGTTAATCGCTTTTTCCACGCCGGAATGGATGGATGCCGCTAAGGTCGCGTTGAACGAACTCGGTTACAAGGTTCACACCGCCGCGACGCATAGCGATTTCCTAATCCGGTTCAGCCAGGCTCGTTATCAGGTCGTTATCCTTGAGGAACTTTTTGGCGCGAATACGCCTGATGAAAATCTCACGCTCAAAGCGCTGCGGGACATGCCCGTCAACCAGCGCCGCCACGCCGTCGTTTTGCTCGTGGGCAATTCCTTCCAGACCTTCACGCCCATCGAGGCGTTCACGAACAGCGTCCACGCCGTCATCAACAGTTCCGAACTGTTTTTGCTGAAGCAGCTCGTGGAAAAAGCGGTTGCGGACAACGACACGTTTCTCCATAGCTTCCGCGAAATCCAAAACCGCGTTTTCACCAGCGGCACCCGGTTTTGATCCGACGCTTTTCCACCAAATCAAGGACAACGCTGGAAACCACCGCCGGAGGAGGTTATTTGCCGTCACCGTAAATAGAATAATAAAAACAGAAACGTCAGCATCAGGGCGGTGAGCCACCAAAGCCAGTGGATGCCTCGCGGTTTCAGATTGCGGGAGCCGAATTCTTCCTTTACGAAATCTTCGTAGTCGAACTCTTCCTCCGAGATTCCCAGATTACTGGCATGGGCGGAATCCGACCAGCTGGTCATTTCATCCGCGCCGCAACCGGGACAAACTTTCGCGTTGTGCGGCACGCTTGCGCCGCAGTTGGAACAAACTTCCGGGGTCATTTGGGATTTACGATATACGATTTACGCGCTGTGGTTTGTTTGGGCGTTCTCGAAAAATTGGCGACTCGTAAATCGCAAATCGCCTATCGTAAATTCACCCCGCCGCACTTGCGTATTCCTCGTCCGTGCGCAGGTCGAGTCCCATCAAGACGTAATCGTGCGTGATGGCGGTCATGTCCTTGACGTAATCTTCGAGTCGCACCAGCTGGCTGAAGCCGAGCATCGCGAACATTTTTATCGCGGCCTCCTGTTCGGCGATAAAGGCCGCCTCCACGCGTTCAAGTCCCGCACGGCGTGAGATATCGAGCGTCTCTTCGATAAGTTTGGTGGCGAGTCCAAGGCCGCGAAATTTCGGATGCACCAACACGCTGACACGTCCGATGTGCCGCTTCCAGCCGCCAAGGCGCTGGTGGAGCGTAGCCACTCCAACAATTTTGCCCTCCACCACGCCTAGCAGCGGCAGGTTGCGACCCACGTCAATGTTTTTGCACCAGTCACGAATCACTTTGATGTCCTGCACACGGTGCTTGATAAACATCCGTTCGCGTTCTGGGATGTCGAGAAAGAGTTGGTGAAATTCCTTTTCATCCTCCGCCTTTAGTAGGCGCAGGGTCGCCTTTTTGCCGTCCTTCAATTTGACGTGCTTGGGAAATTTCTGGAGTTCGAGTTCGATGCTGAATGACATAAATTCCTTTCCTTGACGAGACTCTGCGCCCGGCGCGTCGTTTGTGCAATAATAAATTTTAGGTAACTGCGGATTTATTCCGCCAACGAAATCCAGTATCTCACTGGCGTTTTTTATTGGCAACTTGCCGCCAGCCAGTCCAGATACTTTTTACTGCCAGCGGATACGGGTAAAACTAAAATTTCCGGCGTGTCGTATAGATGCGCGGCGACGATCAGTTTTTCTAGTGCGGTCAATTTTGATTTTGGCGCTTTCAAAATCAGGAGCACCTCGGTGCTGGTTATCATTTTCTCCTGCCACCGGTAGTGGGATTCGATTTTCGGAACCAAATTTGCACAGGCGATGAGCCGGACGGTCAACGCTTTCCGGGCCAGCTTACGCGCCGATTTCAAATCCGGAGCGGTGACGAGGACGAGAGCAAACCGATTGGCGGATTTCATTTTAGTTTTATTGTCGAAAGTGTTTCGCCAGCGTTACAGGCGCAGATTCTTTCTCGGCCAGTTCAATCCATTGACAGTTGCCGTGACGGCGGAACCAAGTCAATTGCCGCTTGGCAAATTGGCGGGTGCGGATTTTTACCAACTCAATCGTATTCCCTAAATCGTGCTCGCCGCGCAGATGTTCCGCCACCTGCCGGTAGCCGATGGCCTGCATGGCAAACTTATTTTCCGCGAGGCCATGCTGGAGAAGTTCGCGCGTCTCGTCCACCAGTCCGCGCGCAAACATTTCATCCACGCGGTCGTTGATACGCCGGTGCAAATCCGCTGCCGCCCGTGTGAAGCAAAAATAATTTTGAGTTTGGAGTTTTGAATCTGGAGTTTTCCATTCGGCGCGTTGCTGGGAAAACTTTTTTCCGGTCAGCCGGATTACTTCCACGGCGCGGACGACGCGGCGTGGGTTTTGCTGGTCAATTTTTTCGTAGGCCTCTGGGTCGGTCGCGCGCAATTCTTCAAGCAATTGCGTCAGCGGGGCATTTTCCAACTCGGCGCGCAATTTGGCATCGGTAGCTGGCGCTTCGCCGAGTCCTTCGAGAAACGCTTTGAAATAAAGTCCCGTGCCGCCGCAGAAAATGGGCATCCGCCCGCGCGATTGGATTTCCGCTACCGCCCGTTGCGCGTGCCGGATAAATTGGGCGGCATCAAAAGCTTCGTGTAAATCGCAGATGTCCAGCAGGTGGTGCGGCACGCGGGCGCGTTCGCTGGGCGAGGGTTTGGCCGTGCCGATGTCGAGTCCGCGATAGACCTGCATGGAATCGACGGAGATGATTTCGCCGCCGATTTTTTCCGCGAGCGCCAGCGCAACGGCGGATTTACCCGTTGCCGTCGGGCCAGCTAGGAAAATTGGCAGATTGGTTTTGGCAGATGGGAGTTGGAACGTGGCCATCAGTTAGCTTGGTTT
The DNA here is from genome assembly GCA_037138135.1 of Verrucomicrobiia bacterium. Taxonomy (GTDB): domain Bacteria; phylum Verrucomicrobiota; class Verrucomicrobiia; order Limisphaerales; family UBA11358; genus UBA11358. Next base: position 11,762 of record JBAXIY010000013.1, on the reverse strand, counting down.
AGTTTGGCCAATTTTTCGCCGCCAGAAAAACAGGGCGAGGCCAATCAGCAGAATCGGCGCGCTGACGAGTTGTGCGGAGGTAAACAGGCCGACGTGGATGTGGTCAGCGGGATAATCGCCGCGAAAAAATTCCACGGTGAACCGGCAAAGTGCGTAGCCGATGAGGTAGCCGGCAAAAATCTGGCCGTCAAATTTTTTACGACGGAACAACCACGCGAGGGCGAGATACAAAATCAGATTCAGCAACGCGTCGTAGATTTCCGTCGGATGCACGGCCGTGCCGTGCGTTTCATGGTCGGCGGGAAAGTGAATAGCCCATGGCAAATCACAGGCACGGCCGTAGCAGCAGCCATTGAGCAGGCAGCCGATGCGCCCGAAAACGCTGCCGAGGGCGACGCTGGGGGCGAGGATGTCGGCAATTTTCCAGACGGGCAGCTTTTTCCAAACTAGATAGAAAATTCCCGCGATACTCGCGCCAATCAGCCCACCGAAATAAACCAGTCCGCCGTGCTGGATCATGAAAACTTCGCGAAAGGGTTCGTCGGCGAATTCCTGTTTCCAATAAGTCGTCACATAAAACAGGCGCGCGCCAATGATGCTACCGCCCATCAACCAGAGTGTCACGTCGGCGATTATGTCACCGGAGACGTTCACCAGTCGCGCCCGGCGCGTGGCGGTCCAAAGTCCGGCGAGGAATGCCAGCGCCATCATTACGCCATACCAGCGGATGGGCAGGGAGCCAAAATAAAAAGCGATCGGATGCACGGCGTGAAGTTAAGGCGTCGCGATGGAAATTGAAATTTGAAATTGCGGATCAGTTCGAATTTGTCGCCACGTTGGGCGTGGGCGGCATGGGCGGTTCGTTGGCGGATAGCGGAGTGCGCGAATCCATTCCCGGCGGCATGGGTGGCCAGAGTGGCACGTTGTCTACGAGATCGCGCCAGGTCTGCCGTTCTCTCGGCGACATTTTTGACCAGTTTTCGGCGTTCTTGAGAAATTCGACGCGTTCGGTTTCGGTCAAGCTGGCAAATCTGGCGTAGTTGTGAACGCAAATGGTGCGTTGAGCCGTAGGCAGTTTTTCGAATGACTTCAAGGTCTCCTGCATCTGCGCGCGTTCGGCTTCGGACAGGGTGTTAAGGGTCTGATCCTTTTCGTCAGGCGTGAGTTCGAAGAATTGATTAAACTGGCTGGCAATTTTTTGTTGTTCGGCGGATGCGCCGGGCTGCCTGTTAGTTTCGATTAACGTAAAATAATGCAGCGCCTTTTCATTGGCTAAAATCTCGTCCTGCAGCGGCGGCGGTAAAATCGTCCATTGCGTTAGGCGGGATTCGACGAGTTGTTGTAAATTAGCCGGCACTTGGGCCAGCCGCGCAGCGCGTTCGGCTGACGATGCCTGCAGCATGGGCACCAGCCACCAACGTAGTTCCGTGGCACGCAGTCGCAACTCCCGTTCATCCGGATCCAAGGCTTGATACTCGTCCAGTTTGGCGAGAATCCGTTCGCGGGCTTCTGGAGAGCGGTTGGTCAGGGAATTTAGTTGGGCGGTCGGCGACATCGCCAGTAATTGCCGGAAATAATCTACGGGTGATGTTACCTTTGTTAGATTCTTTCGGGAGGTAGCGGGGGAATTGGTCGGTATCGGCTGGGCTTCGGCAAAGAGCGCAATGGCCACAAGTCCGGCAATCAAACCGAAAATTGACTGGTGCACCCGGCTCATTGCAACGCTGCCAGCAGTTCACCATCGGCATGAGCGGTTCGCCCCATGCGTTGAATGGCGTCCAGGTTTTCCAGCGCCTCGATATTCGGCAAAGGTTGAGCCACCATTTGGGCCACGCTTTTGGCCAGCGCGGCGCGTTGCGACTGAACTTCATAGCGTTGGAGGCTAAAGCTGGCAAAAATCATTACGGCAGCCATCACCGCCACGCGCGGCCACAGCAAACGCCAGTTCAAAGTCCAACCGCGTGAACGCGCCGAATGTGCTTCATCAAGTTCCACCGCCGCCAAAACGCGGGCAGTGAAATTGGAAGGGACTGGCGCGTCGGAAAGGCGACTTAACGCATCAGTCAACCGCGCCTCCAGTCTCTGCTCTGGTGCGTCCGGCAGCTTGGCGCGTTCGGACACAGAAAGCGGCTGTCGCCACAACGATTCGCGGGAATTTGTCGGTTCATTTTCCATTGCCTTAAATTAAAAACCAGTGGTTGGATAAAGTTGCAAAATTATTTCCAGTTGCGACCTGTTCAAATTCCGTCTAATCCGCTAGTTTATTCCGGATGCGCGGGGACGGTTGCAGGTTAAATTGGCCACTAACCAAAAAATGCGCTGCCAATGCCAAAAATTGCGAAGCCGCTCTCTGGTAAATCACAGTTATACTGTGGTTGTTGAACATCCGATGAATCTAACTGAAATAAAACCGCTGGTTGAACCAACCGTCCCAACTGCTCGCGAACGCTTCAACCGCGCCGCGCGCTGCCAAGTCGTAGATCGTCCGCCGATGTGGCTCATGCGCCAGGCCGGCCGCGCCCTGCCGGAATATCGCAAACTTAAGGAGACTTACACGTTCGTCCAACTCGTCCAGAATCCGGAACTCGCTGTCGAGGTCACTCTTCAGCCGGTGCGCCGGTTCGGTTTTGATGCCGCGATCTTGTTTAGCGACATTCTCGTGATTCCCGAAGCGCTCGGGCAAACCTACCATTTCAAGGAAACCGGCGGTGTGCAGATGGATTTTGCTGTCACCTCCAAAGCCGATATCGAAAAACTTTCCGTCGAGCGCGTTGTCGAGCGCTTGAGCTATGTGGACCAGGCGCTGCGGATGCTCCGCAAAGAACTCGGCGATCAAACTGCGTTGCTGGGCTTCACCGGTTCGCCGTGGACGCTGGCGACCTTCATGATGGAAGGCGCGAGCGTGCCGAAATACAGCCGCGCGCTGGCCTTGTTCCGCGAAGACCCGAAAACCTATTACGCGCTCGCCGAAAAACTGACCGCCGCTGTCACCGTTTATTTGCAAATGCAAATCGCCACCGGCGTGGACGCCGTGCAAATCTTTGATAGCCACGGCGGCCATTTGGCTGCGACGGAATTTCAGGAGGGCAGCGGACGTTGGACGAATGAAATCATCGCCAATCTCGGTGGCAAAGTGCCCGTCATCAATTTCTCCCTTGGCACGCATGGTAATTGGCCCGACCTCATCGCCAGTGGCGCGAACGTGCTGGGCATTGACTGGCAGACCTCCATCGCTGAAGCCCGGAAAATTATCCCGGCCCACATCGCGATGCAGGGGAATCTTTCGCCCACCCACATCGCCGAATCCACGCCGGAAGTGGTCGCGGCGGAAACGGCCAAAATTCTCGAAGCCATGCGCGGTCGTCCCGGCCACATCTTCAATCTTGGCCATGGCTTGACGCCGGCGGCCAAGCTGGAAAACATCGCTGCCTTGGTGGAGACTGTGAAAGGATTTAAATGAAAACGCTGAACGTCGATCTCGATCTGGTGAAGAAATACAACGTGGCCGGGCCGCGTTATACCAGCTATCCGCCTGCAACCAAGTTCACCGATGCGGTGACCTGGGACCAGCTTTCAGAAAAGATTGAAGCCAACAATCAATCGCCGCGCGACCTCTCGGTTTATTTTCATATCCCGTTCTGCGAAACGCTCTGCTGGTTCTGTGGTTGCACGACGGTCATCACGCTCAACCACGATAAAGGCCGCGACTATATTGATTATCTCGGCCGCGAAGTTGCCAGGCTCGCGCCGCGCCTGAACAAGGATCGCAAAGCCGTGCAACTCCATTTTGGCGGCGGCTCACCGACGTTTCTGCGCCCTGACGAAATTCGTCGCTTGGGTGAAATCATCCACAAGCACTTCACGTTTTCCCCGGATATCGAAGCGAGTGTGGAAGTGGATCCGCGCCGGCTCACCCGCGAACATCTCGTGGCGCTGCGCGAGATCGGTTTCAATCGTGCCTCGATGGGCGTGCAGGATTTTAATCCCAAAGTGCAGGAAGCGATTCATCGCATCCAGCCGCGCGCGATGACACAGCAGGCAATGGATTGGATGCGCGAACTCGGCTTCGGCTCGATTAATCTGGATTTGATTTACGGCCTGCCGTTCCAGACTCCGGCGTCATTTACCGAGACGATTGATACGGTTTTGGAAATGAAGCCGGATCGCCTCGCGGTTTTCAGCTACGCGCATGTGCCGTGGATCAAGCCGGCGCAAAAAATTCTCGAAGAAAAAATTCTGCCGACGCCGGAATCGAAACTGGAAGTGCTGAAGCTCGTCATCGAAAAGCTCACGGCCGACGACAAGTATGTTTATATCGGCATGGATCATTTTGCCAAGCCGACGGACGAACTCACCATCGCCCAGCGCAACAAACAGCTGCAGCGCAATTTCCAGGGCTACAGCACGCGCGCCGGCTCGGATATTTATGCGTTCGGCATGAGCGCCGTGTCGCAAGTGCCCGAGGCCTATTGGCAGAACGAAAAAGAATTGCCGAAGTATCAAGCCGCCGTGGACGCGGAGAAAGTGCCGCTGCACAAAGCGTATTTCGTGACCGACGAAGACAAGATCCGCCGCGAAACCATCATGCGCACGATGTGCGATCTCTCGCTCGACTTTGGCGCCATGAGCAGCAAGCTTGGCATCAACTTTGAACAACGTTTTGAGAAGGAACTTACGTCGCTCGCGCCGTTCATCGCCGACGGGCTCGTGAAAAAAACCGCCACCGGTCTCGAAATCACCGACTCCGGCCGTCTCTTCATCCGCAACATCGCCATGTGTTTCGACAACACGCTTGGTGCGGCGAATGAACGGAGACATTCCAAGACGATTTGAGCCGACGAATGAAATCCGTCGCCATCATTGGAGCCGGTATCACCGGATTGACGGCTGCGTTTTACCTGAAACGCGCGGGTTTTGCCGTGACGGTTTTTGAAGCTAGTCCACGCACGGGCGGAGTGATTCAATCCGTCCGCAAAGACGGCTTCCTCGCTGAGTTCGGGCCGAACACCATTCTGGAAACGTCGCCGAAGATCAAACAACTGGTCATTGATGCTGGGCTGCAAGCGCGCAAACTTGCAACCGATCCCAAAGCCGAGGCGCGCTTTGTCGTGCGCTACGGTCGACCAATTGAGATGCCCGGCAAGCCGCTGGGTTTTTTCACCACGCCGCTGTTCACCGCCAAAGCCAAGCTCGCCGTGCTGCGCGAACCGTTCATCAAGCCGCGTCGCGATGGCGTGGAAGAAAGCATCGGCCAATTCGTCGTGCGCCGGTTCAACCAGGAATTTCTCGACCACGCGATTGACGCGCTCGTCGCGGGCATCTATGCCGGCGACCCGAATAAACTTTCACTGCCACACGCGTTTCCCAAACTCAAAGCGCTGGAAGATAACTACGGCTCAATGATCAAAGGCCAGATTTTCGGCGCGCGTGACCGCAAGAAATCAGGTGAAGTGGCGAAAGATCGCGCCGCGAAATTTTCCTTCGATGAGGGCCTGCAAGTCTTGCCCGACACGCTGGCAGCACAGCTTGGTGATTCCCTGAAACTGAACACGCCGGTGACCAAGTTCGTGCAGGCGAGTGACGGTTGGCGCGTGACCACGGCAAACGGCGACGCGGAATTTAATAAAGTGATTTACTGCGGCACGGCTTACAAATTGGCTGAGCTGGGAATTGAGGCGGCGCAGCAGCACCGCCCTACCAACACCTTCGCTGAAATCAGCTATCCGCCCGTTTCCGCTGTGGTCTTGGGCTTCAAGCGCGAGGACGTCTCCCATCCGGCGTGCGGCTTTGGTATGTTGATTCCAAAGATTGAAGGCTTCAAAATTCTCGGCACAATTTTTTCCTCCGCGCTGTTCCCGAATCGCGCACCCGCCGGACACATCACGCTGACGAGCTACATTGGCGGTGCGCGTTATCCCGAACTTGGATTGCTGCCCGAAAAAGATTTGGTTGAAACGACGCTGGCTGATTTGCGAGTGCTGCTGGGAGTGAAGGGCCAACCAGTTTTCATCCACACAAAAACCTGGCCGCACGCGATTCCGCAATACAACGTCGGCTACGGCAAATATCGTGACTTACTCAATCAAATCGAGGCAAGCACGCCGAATCTGTTTTTCGCCGGGCATTATCGCGACGGCGTTTCGCTGGGCGATTCCATGGTTTCGGGCGTGAACATTGCGGAGCGCGTTGGTAAACTTTTTTAACATGAGCAAAGCAATCCTGTTGGTCAATCTTGGTTCGCCGGACTCGCCGTCGGTGCCGGATGTGCGACGGTATCTGAACGAATTTCTGATGGACGGTCGCGTGATTGATGTCGCGTGGCCGCTGCGCCGTTTGATTGTCGGTTTGATATTGATCAAGCGCCCGCATGAATCTGGCGAAGCTTACGAAAAAGTTTGGACAAAGGAAGGTTCGCCGCTCGTCGTCACGAGCCGGCATGTTCAGGAACTATTGCAGAAACGCGTGAGCGTGCCGGTAGAACTGGCGATGCGTTATCAAAATCCATCCATAGAATCCGCCGTAAAAAAATTGGCGGTGAAAGGCGTCACGGAAGTTTTATTGATTCCGCTATTTCCGCACTACGCGATGTCCAGCTACGAAACCGCCGTGGTGCGCGTGCAGGAGGTCGTGGCAAAACTTGCGCCGCAGATGAAAGTCACCGTGCAGCCGCCGTATTATGACCAACCAGATTACATCGCGGCGCTGGCGGCGAGCGCGGCGGATTATCTGAAAAAGGATTACGACCATTTGTTATTCAGCTTTCACGGCATTCCTGAGCGACACATCAAGAAATCGGACACGACGGGCTGCCATTGCCTCGCCACGCCGAATTGCTGCGAGACGCCGAGTCCGGCGCACGCGCAATGTTATCGCGCGCAGTGTTATCGCACGGCAGCGCTGTTCACCGAAAAAGCCGGCGTGCCAGCCGGTAAATGGTCGGTGTCCTTTCAATCACGGCTCGGCAAAGATCCGTGGCTGAAACCATACACGGATTACGAATTGCCGCGCCTGGCGACGGAAGGCAAAAAAAAGATGCTCGTGATTTGTCCCGCGTTTGTCTCGGATTGTCTGGAGACGATTGAAGAAATTGGCATGCGGGGCTGCGAGGAATTCATGTCTGGCAACGGTCGGGAATACACACGCATTCCCTGCATGAACGAACATCCGACGTGGATTGACGCGCTGGAAAAAATGGCGGCAAAATTTCTGGCGTAGGCGGGAATTATTTTTTGTTTCCCATGCGCTCTTTCCAGTAGAGCAGGGGCATACGGATGGTGCGCTCCATTCGTTCGAGAAATTTTTCCCTTTGCTTTTCCGACTTCTGCAGACGTTCACATTTATGGCTGCAGAGCGGGCAAAGATAAAGTGGTTTTGCGCCACCTTGCAGGCGGAGGATATGGACGCAGGCGGTGCACATCTTCTCGTGACAATGAGTGCATTGGAATGTCACCACCGTTTCGGAATGGCGACGGCACAGCACAGAACCATCACCTTGCATCACCGGCGGTGCGGGGATTTCGCGCTCGATTTTCGGAATGGCAATAGTTACCTCGGTGGATTCAACGCTCAATTCCACATCGCCGAGGAGCAGAGTCTGGCCGGGTTGCAGGCGGGCGGCTTTGGTCAATTTATTATCCACGAACGTGCCGTTGGTGGAATCGCAGTCGCGGATAAACACTCCGTCGTGCGTCAAAATAAATTCGCAATGCGTGAACGAAACCGACGGGTGCGTCAGGGTGAAATCCGCATCGGGATCGCGGCCCACGCGGTTGGCGCCGAGCCGCAGTTCCAGCGAACGAAGTTTTAGACCATCAGTTTTAACCTGTAAGCGCGCCATGAAAATCGGGTTGGTGACTAAAACTTGCGCTGGAGCCGCACTCAAGTCGAGTCGAAATCACCGCAACGGATTTTCGGCGAAGGCAAATTCCACAACGGTTTTTCCGCCCACCAAATGTTCGTGGATGATGCGTTCCAAAACTTCTGGCGTGCAGCTGTGATACCACACGCCTTCAGGATAAACCACCGCGATGGGGCCGCGCGTGCAGACCCGCAGGCAACTGGCCTTGGTGCGATAGACCAGCGGCTGCGGGCCGACGAGGTTCAGTTCCTTGAGCCGTTGCTTCAAGAAATCCCAGGCCGCGAGCGTTTGCTCGCGCGGACAGCATTTGGGTTCCGGCGCATCCACGCAGAGGAAGATGTGGCGGCGGAATTTTTCGAGGCCGAGCGCTTCAGCGGCGGATTGCAGTTCCGAATTGATCATGCTTCAACTTAAAAATATCGCGATAAAGTATAGTATTAAATAGACGAACTCTATTAAGATTAAGTGAAAATAGTGTATTAAGCTGACAAACTATAACATTATTTACGCAAACAATTGTATTATTTATAGAAACTATTGTAAACATCATTGAAATACTAATACTATTAAGATAAAATCTAAAATTAATCATTGAAACAAGAGTGTTATTCATTAAAACTATAATTCAATTTAGTGAAATACCGGTAAAAAATGTTCATTTCTCATAAAAACGCATGGAAACCATCGCCATTAGCAAAAAACACGATCCTATCCGCCCGTTGCCTGACCACGAGCTGATGCTTACCGCCCTCAGCCATTCGGCGCGCTGGCGGATGCTGCGCGCGTTGAGCACGGGCGAGGTCATGTCCGTGACCGAACTGGCCGGCGTGGTTGGTTGCAGCGTGGACATGAGCAGCAAACATCTCAAGACCCTCAAAGCCGCCGGGCTGGTCGTGCAAAAGCCTAGCCGGTGTTTCGCCATACCCACGGCGCACCAACCCGTCCCCGGCGAACCGCTGCTGGACTACGGCCATTGCGTGTTGCGTTTGGATGCGGCTGGGTGAGCGCGGACTAGGCTGAAGTTAGGCCGATAAGTCATGTGACAAACTCAAGTCTTGGATCGAAAGCAACATCGCCTTCTCTTGGGCGAAATACAAAATCTCATAGCACTCCTGCTGAGTGCATAAACACACAATCCACATCTGGGATGCATAGGGGTATGAATCCAAAAAAGAAACTACCCTGTTGAGATAATCAAGTGCTGGCTTGTCAGCTCCACGACGACGAATATCTGAACAACGTCGGTAATTTGGTAAATCTTGATGGTCAGAAATCAAGCTCGAACCGGGTAATGGGCAACCAAGCTCGTCGGTGTGACGTGCCGGAGGACTCGACTGGGAAAGCATCCGATGCAACTCCACATCCTCACAAGCTGCAACCTCTGGGAGGCTACTCACTAACTTACAAAACTCTGACCAGTCAAAATGCATACGTATATCGGCCTAACAATAATCAGGCCGGAGTTTTTGTGTCCGATTCGTTTGCATGAAGCCGAGGTTGCGCCGGACGTAAATTCAAGTCCAGCCGATTTTTTGAAAATAGCCCAGCGCTTTAGCGCTGGTATTTGGTGTCCGCAAAATTAAAAGTCCCGTCAGGGACGGCAGAAAACTAGGTGGCCGTCCGCAAGGACCTTTCGTCCCAACGGGACTCGGTTTGGATGGGAACTTTGAACCCACGGTTAAAACCGTGGGCTATTTTCAAACACCGTTGCGCCCAAGCTCATTCACTTCACCGACAAAGCGTCAGCCCAATCACGCCGCCCACGGCCACGAGCGCGCCGGCCACTGCACGGAAACCAATTTTTTCACCTTCGATGATGCGTGTCATGGGCAGCAGAAAAATCGGCGTCAGGGCGATGATGGCGGTGACGACGGCGGCGGGCGTCGTCTTGAGCGCCCATTGCATGCAAGTCACGCCGAGGGTCTGGCCAGCGAGTGCGTTGGCCAGCACCCACGGCCAGAGGCGCGTCCATTTATTTCGAGAAATGTGCAGGGTGTCGCTGGCAAACGCCGGGCCGTGTGCGTGGGCGGAACGCCATTTGAAAATCAACAGCGCTATCGTGGGCACCAATATGCCGCCAAGCACGCGTTGGTAACCGGTGGTGCCGGCATCCACTTGCAAGTGGGAAGCTTGAATGACGGTGTAGCCCTTGCGGATGATGACCGCACCGAGTGCCGCACCGAACGCACCGAGGACGCTGGCGACGAGGCCGATTTTCCAGTCGCGCGCGGAAATTTTCATGTGGTCGGTCGGTGCCAGCGCGATGGCCACGCCTACCAGTATTACTGCCACGCAAAGAATTTCTGGCAGATTTAATTTTGTGCCGAGCCAGAGCCATTCGATGAGCGCGGCAAACGGCGCGGTCAGGCATTGCACCAGCAGCACGGTGCGGCGGCTGCCCAGCAGTGGCAGGGCCTGAAAATACGCGGAGTCGCCCAAACCGATGCCGAAGAGTCCGCTCAACATGAACCATTCTGGTGCGCCATCAAAACCGTGGCCGAACGTGAACGCCCAGACGGTAAGAAAAATTGTGGCGAAGGCGATGCGCCAGAAGTTCGCCTCCAGTCCACCGATTTGTCTGGCGGTGCGATAGCCGCAAACTGCGGAGGTGGCGAAGAGCAGGGTGGTGAGAAACGCAGCGAGCATCCGGACGCCTAGCTTTCCCCGTCCGCCGGCGTTCCCGCATCGTCAATGTCCATGGAAACGCCTTTTTCCTTGAGAATTTCCTCGATGTCCGGCGAGACCCAACGTTGTTTGTGGCCTCTTTTGCCTTCCGGCTTGACGCGGAAAAGGCCGCGAAGATCGCATTCCACTAAACCGTTATCGACCATGGCCTGCAAAATTGGTCTGGCCCAGTCCGGATCTTCATGGAAGCGCTTTTTGGTGCCGGCGCGGCGGCTGACTTCCTTGGCATTGATGTATTCGCCGGCCCAAGTCTGCAGATAATTGAAAATTTCGCGCTCGTCCGAACTCATATCGTTATTGTGGCGCAAAAAGCTAATCGCGTCGAGCAATTAGCTGGCACGTTCCGACATTGCCAATCCGTTGGCTTCAAACTACGCTTTCCGTCCGTTTAATGGCTGAATACAAAGTCCAATTCGAGGTTTTCGAAGGCCCGCTCGACCTGCTTCTTTATCTCATCAAGAAGGAGGAAGTGGACATCTATGAAGTAAACCTCACCAAACTCGCGACGCAGTTCATCGAATACATTGATTTGATGCGTGCGTTCGACCTCGAAGTCGCTGGTGAATTTCTCGTGATGGCCTCGACGCTCATGTATATCAAGAGCCGCGAGCTGTTGCCGGTGGATCAGCAGGTCGTCGTCGAAGCCGAGGATGAAGGCGAAGATCCGCGCTTCGAACTCATTCGCCAGCTTGTCGAATACAAAAAATTCAAGGACGCCGCCGCGAAATTGCAAACGCTGGAAGAACGTCAGGAAAATGTGTTTCCGCGTCTGCCTGGAAAAATTGAATTTGAAAACACCGAAGCGCCCGCCAAGATCGAAGTCTCCATCTTCGATTTGCTGAACGCGGTCAATTCCGTCCTCAAACGCTTTCAAGATAAGACCGCTGGCACGCGCGAGATTTACGAGGACAAATGGACCGTCAGCGAAAAAATTGAATTCGTGCTCAAAACGCTCACCGAGCGTGGCTCCGTAAAATTTTCCGAATTGTTTGAAACCGCTGCGAACCGCGCGGAAGTCGTCTGCACGTTTCTCGCGTTGCTGGAATTGATTCGTCTGAAACAGCTCGCGTGCATCCAGCCGGAGCCGTTTGCGGAAATTGAAATCGGCAAGGCCGTTCCTTCCACCGTTACTTCTGCCGTGCAGATGGAAATGGGTGAGTCTGCGCCGGAACCCGAAGTTGCTGCCGAAGTTAAACCATCGCCGTTATTGGCTGAATCA
>JBAXIY010000012.1:0-32578 GCA_037138135.1 Verrucomicrobiia bacterium | reverse complement strand
TTCAACGTGCAGGGCACAAGTGCGGCTACAGCTTTGAACACAGGTTCTGGAACGAACACCATCAACGTTGGCAGTTTGGCTCCGGCGGCGAGCGGCATTACGGATAACATCCAAGGCGCGTTGACAATCACCGGCAGTGGCAGCGACACGTTGAACGTGGACGACACCGGTAGCGAAGGCAATAAGACGGGCACGTTGACGGCGACGACCTTGACCGGTTTGGGCATGGGCGATGGTGGCATCACTTACAGCGGTCTGACCACGTTGACGATTTCTTTGGGCAACGGCGCTGATACGTTGTTGATCAGCAGCACGGCGAGCGCCGCGACGACGGTGAATGGCGACGGCGGTGCGGACACGTTCAATCTGCAGGCAAACACCGGCGCGTTGAATCTGAATGGCGGCAACGGCAATGACACTTTCAACATCGGCAGCACGATGCCGACAACGGGCGGAACGGTTAATGACATCGTCGGCTTGGTGACCATCAACGGCGGCGGTAATTCCGACACGGTGAACGTGGATGACACCGGCGACACGGCGAGCAACACCGGTTCGCTGACAGCTACCAGTCTGACCGGGTTGGGATTGGGAAATGGAATTAATTATTCAGCGGTGGAGACGTTGAACATTTCGCTGGGTTCAGGTGGAAATACTTTCACCATTCACAACACGAACGGAGCTACGGCGACGACTTTGAACAGCGGCAGTGCGGCTGACACGGTCAACTTGCTCGCCGATGCGGGCGTTACGAACGTCAATGGTCAGGGCGGCGATGACATCATCAATGTTCAGTCCACGAATGGAACCACCACCGTCAACACCGGCAGCGGCACAAACACGGTGAACGTGGGCAGTTTGGCGCCGACCTTGTCGGGTGGTATCGTGGATGAGATTCAAGGTGCGCTGACTGTGACCGGCAATGGTAATGACACGTTGAACGTAGATGACACTGGCAGCGAAGGTAACAAGAGTGGCACTTTGACGAACAGCACGCTGACGGGTCTCGCGATGGGCGAAAGCGGCATCACTTACAGCGGCCTCGCCACGCTGAACATTTCGCTCGGCAGCGGCAACGACACATTCACCATCAACAGCGTCTGGCCGACCACGGTCATGACGATTGACGCAAAATCGGGAACTGATTTAGCGACGCTCGATTTCGCCGCCGATGTGGTTACCAAGAGTCTCACGTTGCTTAATTTCGAAGACACCACGATGTATGTGAACGGTGATTTTACCGGCTACATGTTTGACTCCGGCCCGATTTCGCAGGCGACCATCACGGGCACGTTCACTGTCACCAGCGAAATTGACGCAGCAGCCATCAATACGATGCTGATCGGCGGCGACCTTGCGGGTTTGATTAACGTGGTTGGTTTGTTCAACCGCTTGACGGTGGACGGCGGCACGCCCGGCGAAATTATCGCTGGCGACGTCAATGTCATCACGGTTTTGGCCGGTTACGGCAACAAAGTTTTGCAGGTCATCGAAGCCGGCATCGAACGTCAAATTCAAGCGACGCCAACAAATCTTGGCTCGGTTCCGCAAGAAATTTCCACGCTGCCGGACAGCATTCATTTCGCGTTCGTGTATGACTCGGAAACGTCCGGCGATCCGCAACTGGCGATTCGTATCACCAACATCGTCAATTTCAATCCGGAAGCACGCTTGGTCATTGAGCCCCTCGCGCGTTCGTTCAACTTGGTGCTGGCAGTCATCAACAGTTCCACCGCCAAATTTAATTTGTCCCGCGTGGATTCTTATCTCGGCGGCAAAACGGGCGTCAGCAACATCGCGTTGCAAGGTGACTTACTCATCAAATTGACCGCGCCGGAATTGCAGTTGTTCACGGACCTCAGCCTCATCAGTTCTGGTGGCGTGATGTTGGCGGCGGACAGCATTACCGGCGTGGAAGTCAGCGGGCGATTGCCCATCGGCTTCATTCACGTCGCGGGTATCGAAGGTTTGGCGTTCTCGGTTTTGACTACGGCGTTGGGTGTGCCAGTCACGCTGTTGGCCAATCTTGGTTCCGTGACCAATCCGCAAGTGCTGTGGAATTTGCTTGGCAGCAAAGCGAAGTTTAATGCCGCCACCGATGCGTTTGTGGTTCCGTTTGACGAAACCGGCAGCGTCAAATTATACGCGCACGATCGGTATAATGTGAATCTCGAGTTGGTCATGACGTTTGCCGATCAACTGAACGACAACTCGCCCAACACGGCTTACGTGCAACTGGCACCGGCCTTCACGAAATTCACCAATCCATTGGCCGCAGACCTGATTATGATTGGTGACGGCGGCTCGGTGAACAGTCGCATTTCCATCGCCAACCTTACCAGCACCGGTTCGCTCGGCGATGTGACGATTACCGCTTCCAACGGTCGCACCGTGGGCGGTTTGCCTGGTTTGGGTAATGTCACTGCGACAACTATTTTTGGCAGCATCAAGGTGACGAACGCAGGTATTTACGGAATCATCCAAACCACGGAAGGTGATCTTGGATCCGTAACTTTTGGAACGGGCGGCGTCATTGCCGGCGTGACGACCATTTTTGCACAAGGCGACATCACCGGCCAAATCATCAGTCGCGGCAATCTCATTAGCTCAGTCAGAACCAATGGTAATTTCTCCGGCGTGATTGCCGCGCAAGGCGACCTCGGCGTGGTGCAACGTCCCGATGCTCGCGCGGTCGTGATTAATTATTCGGGTGCGCTCATTCGCTTTGGCGGCATTACAATCAATGGTAATAACAGCGGCCAGATTATCACGCTGGGCAATCTCATCGGCGACGTGACCATCGGTGGCACCATGACTGGTCGCATGGCGGCAGCCGGACAGACCATTTCCGGTCTCGCTTCTACGCGTTTGGGAATTTTAGGCAATGTCACCGTCCGAACCTTTGCCGCTGGCGCCGCGATTGTCTCCGGCGGATTGCTGGGCGATGCGGCGAGCAAGACCGTTATGGCCGTTGGCCGAGGCAAAGGATTTTTGGCCGCGCACGGTGATATTAATTTAAAAGCGCCGGTAAAAATAACCGCTGCAAATTTGTTTGCCAATCTCACAGGCACAAATCTATCCGCGCTGAATGCCGTTTTCACTGACAGCACGCTCGCGCTAGGCTTCGATACGGGTGGCAATCTGACAGGCCTTGGTTTGATTGAAACAGATTTAGCCGAGCTTCGCATCCGCAACGGCGGCCTTATCGGCACCACGCCGTAACCATTTTTTCAACTGGTTGATTCAAAATCCCTTGCAGGGAGGATATTCTTGAATTGTTGTCCATCGTTTGGTTAGAGGTTAGAAGTTCGTTTCGCAGCGTGACCTTCCCCGCGACAATTAGGCCGGTATGAGGGAGAAGTTTATGGTTAGAGGTTGATGTTTGGCGCGAGCGGCTAAATTTTCACTCGCTGAAATTTCTGATTTAGGCAAAGCTAACGGCTAAATTTACATGTCCCACAAACTGTCACAGACGATTAAGGTAAGCACTTCAGCGTTGCTGCTCGCGGTGTTGTAAAACCTGAAATAACTGGCCATTTTCGGTAGTCGCTCAAATTATTTAAAGTGAACGCCAAAGCCATTACTCTCGCCGCTTTTGCGCTGGCTGTAATCCAGCCGCTTCTGGCGCAGGATAAAGCTGCCACCAGTGCCGGGCTGGCGAACACTTGGTTGCGGCAACAGTCCACTAATTTTATACCGTGGGATGTCGGTGGTAGTTTGCGCGGGCGCTACGAGAATAAGCAGGGCTACGGCATATCCGGTATTCCCGGCTCGGTGGATTTCCGCGCGCCGGGTGCCAAGGTGGATAACGAGTATTTTCTAACCCGCGTGCGGCTTCATCTTGGCTACAGAGAAACTTGGTGGAATGCGTTGGTTGAAGGCCAGAGCAGCACGGCGAATAATGATGCGCGTTATGCCTATGCCGATTCGCCGGTTGTGCCCGGCACGGTGAAGCGGAAAGGTTACGGCCCGGAATCCGACACGATTGATTTGCATCAGGCTTATTTCAGCCTGGGCAACCTCAAAGAATTTCCCCTTGCGACCAAGGTCGGCCGGCAGGAATTATCCTTTGGGGACGAGCGTTTGGTGGGGGCGGGTAATTGGAATAACATCGGGCGCTCGTTCGATGCCGTTAAGGTGCGGTGGCAGAATGATTGGTTCAGCGCGGATTTTTTTAGCGGTCGGCCCGTCGTGCCGCAGGACGGTGTTTTCGATCAGGCGAACGATTATGATTTCTTCTCCGGCGTTTACGCTACGAGCCTGAAAGTCCCAAAGAATATTCTCGATGTATATTTTCTGGCGCGCAACGCCACCCGCGCCGCCAATAGCGTCGTGCCCAGTCCACAGATTCCCCAGCCGACGGCGCGCGACATTTATACCCTCGGCGGTCATCTGAAATCCCAGCTGGGCGAACTGGATGGCTGGGATTATTCTCTGGAAGGCGCGTATCAGTTCGGCAACTTCGCAACCAACACCACCTCCGTTCGCCTTACCCAAAACACCTTTATGTTTTCAGTAGGCGGAGGTTATACTTTCACTAATATCTGGGCTACGCCCCGTCTGGGACTGGAATACAATTACTCTGCTGGCGA
This sequence comes from Verrucomicrobiia bacterium, assembly GCA_037138135.1. Lineage (GTDB taxonomy): Bacteria > Verrucomicrobiota > Verrucomicrobiia > Limisphaerales > UBA11358 > UBA11358. The sequence goes on along the minus strand of JBAXIY010000012.1, from coordinate 27,986 downwards.
CAGCAATCCTAACGATGGCACGCATGGAACCTTCGACAATCTTTTTCCCACTAACCGCAAGTTTTACGGCTACATGAATTTTTGCTCTCTGGAAAATATTCAGGACTTGCACAGTCTTTTGCAGATCAAACCCACCAAGCGTCTGACCGCTGCATTGGAAGGGCACAACTTCTGGCTTGCGAATAGCCACGACTACTTTTACACGGTCAGCGGCACGCCCCGCACCTCAGGCGGCTACGGCATTCATCCCAATTACAGCACTTATGTCGGTTCCGAGCTGGATGTCACGGCGTCTTTTATCATCAGCCGCTTCGCATTATTTGAGGCGGGCTACGGCCATTTTTTTGCGGGCCAATACATCGAACAATCTCTAGCCGGACATGGTGGTGCCCAAGACGCCAACGCGTTTTATACGCAACTGACTTTCACTTTCTAAGTTGACCTGGAAAAAGCTGCCGAATTTGAAGCTGGAATTAGACAATCAGGCCGGCAGAGTCCGCATAACAGCGGGCAACAAATTCCATGGTCGGTCTTCGGTCTGGACTTTTCTCGAGGCAGGCCAGAATGATGGCGGTGATGTTGCGGAGAACATTACCACCTAATTCGATAGGCGAAGGTGGGGTGGCTTCGCGAATCTGCTTCTCGATCGAAGCGCCTTCCCCGTCAAATGGATGTCTGCCGGTAACTGCGTAATAGGCCATGACCCCAAAAGCAAACACATCACTTTTAAAACCATGCGTGTAGTCCCCATCCCATTTTTCCGGCGCCATATATTTTGCCGTGCCCGTAGGATTATGTTTGTTGTCAGTAATAAACGGGGGCAAATGACCTGCGAAATAGGAGTGTGAAAAATCAATCAACACGGATTCCGCCGGGAAGGCCGTGGGCACCAGCACGTTCATGCTTTTCAAATCATTGTGGACAGTTGGCTGGTCGCAGAGGATGCCAGCGTGCATATCCGCCACCGTCTCGGCCAGGCTTTGTAAAATCTGATGCGTCCGTCCGGGTTCGTTGCGGGTAATTCCAGCCACAATCAATTCATTCAGCGTTGCGCCTTCGACATATTCCAAGAACAGCCGGTGGGTGGTGGCGTCAAAGGCCAATCTACGCCGGATCCGAGGATGCGTTATCTCGTCGAGCATATAGGCTTCATTGGCGATTAAAATTTCATCCCAAAAATCAGCCGGCTCTTTAAGCAGCACTGGCAGCGGGTTTCTAGCAAACACTACTTTAGTCAGCTTGGATATGCCCGTTGCCACTGGCAATGGCTCCTGTCTGATGATGCTCGGTATTTTCATTATGCTTCCAACCCAGCGTGCGGGGTTTATTTAGAAGGTCGCTGGGTCGCCCCTGCACCAGACATTATAGACGAATAGAATTCGTCGAGCAAATCTTGGTATAAACTTCTGCCAGCGGCTTGGGTGTGCGGGGCAAGGATGCATCGGCGAAATCCACGGCCAGCAGGCCGAATTTTTTAGTGTAGCCGAACTGCCACTCAAAATTATCCAGTAGCGACCAGTAGAAAAATCCCCGCACCTCCACGCCGTTGCGGATTGCGGCATGCAGGGCAGTGAGGTTGTCGCGCAAGTCGCGCTCGCGAAAATCTTCGTCGGACGAAGCGGCCCCATGTTCCGTGATATAAATGGGCAATTTGAATTTGCGGTGGAGATACGACAGGATTTTCCCCATGCCTTCAGGATAGCGTTCCACCATGTCGTCGCAGATAAAACCAAAATCTTTCAGCGTTTTCACCGGCGTCCCGCTGGCCGGAATCATCGCGCGGAAATGGTGGAAGCGCACGCGCCCGTAATAATTCAGCCCAATGAAAGTGGAGGCGCGCCGCCGCCAGCCGCCGAGGAAGGCATCCAGCACAAATTTATTGAACGTGTAATGGCAGCCGAACGCCGTCGCGCGATCCCACGGCGAAAACTTTTTGTGCGCGTGAAAAAAAGTCCAGTTCTTGGAAATGCCAACCTCCGGTTTGCGTCCGCCGACTACACCTTCCCGCCGGATGACGCGGCTCGCCTGAACGTGGGCGCGCGCCATGTGGTTGATCACGCGCCGGAATTTTCCGAGCTGCCACTTGTTTTGCGGCGGGAAGCCGCCGAGCAGGTAAGCCACACACGCGTAGGTATCCGGCTCGTTGAACGTGTTCCACAGCTGCACGCGATCTTTCAAGGCGGCGACCAGTTGCCGGACAAAATCCACATAGGCAGGAATGGTCGCCGCATTCGTCCAGCCGCCGGCTGCGTTAATCCACGGCGGATTGGAAAAATGATGGAGCACCACCATCGGCGTGATGTTTTTCGCCTTGAGCCGGTCGAGCAAATCAACATAGCGCGCCAGCTCTTTCTGATCGAGCGGCACGAACGGCGCGGATTGCAGGCGACCCCACTCAATGCCGAACCGGTAGGCGTTCGTGCCGAGCTTGGTCATCCAGTCCACGTCTTCGGGATAGCGATGATAATGATCGCAGGCGATACGGCAGTTACCGCCATCTTGCGCCGTAAAAGTTGTCCACTCGTTATGGATGTGACCTTCAACTTGCGTCGGTGAAGTGGCCGTGCCCCAAAGAAAACCGGACGGAAACTGGAGCACATCGTCACGCATGGTCGTCAGAGGTTTTTCGTGGTGGCCTGGGCGATGGCGGCAAAAAGTTTTTCTGGGGCGCTTGCCACCCACGCCCGGAATTTTTCGACCGGCAAACTGTCTGGTAATTCCGCGAGGCGGTCGAGGTTGAAACTTTTTTCGGCCAGGCCGATGCCGAATTGCTCGGCGTCCAGCGCGTTGATCTGTTGTTCGACGTGGTTTTCCACCGGCACAAGAAACAGGGGCTTGCCAAGCCATGCGGCTTCGCTGACGGATTCAAAGCCGGCGGTGCAGACGACGTGCCGACACTCGGCCATCATCTTCAGAAATTTTTCGCCATCCAGCTTGTGAAACGTGAGCGACGGGGAATGTTGAAATTCCGCCGGCGCGCCAGGCTTATCGTAAAAGCAATGCAAGCGCGTCGCCGGATTTTTCGCGCTCCACGCGATGATTTGTTCGGCGTAACCGTGGTTCAATAAATAGACGAGGGCGAAGTTGCCGTCGGGTTTGGCGGTGAGCTGGAATAGTTGTTTTCGCAGAATAGGCGGGCCGACGATGATTCGTTTTTCCGGCAAATCCGGGGCGGCGTAAAGAGACAAAGCCAGTTTGGTGGCGCGCGCACCGAGCAGCCAGGTATAAATCCGCATGCTCAACTTTTGCTTCCACAATTCCGGCGTGCGGACGTAGCCGGGATGCTGGAACATAAATTGATGGCCGATGGCGACGACGGGCGGGCGGCGGAACCGGGTGATGGCGTAAAATGCGGCCATCGGCTCAAAAAAATTAATGAGCACGTCCGGCTGGGTTTCGCGGACGATGGCGTCAAGTTGGCGGAGAATGCGAAAGTATTTTGGGAAATTGACGAGGGCGCCGAGTAAGGTGGCGGTATTACTGACCGAGCGGCTATTTTTGTATTTAAACTCGAGCGTCGGCAGTTGGCGGACGGGCGTCTTCATCGCCGATGCGAAGTATTCCGGCATCGGCCGCTGCGCGCTTACGCCGAGCGTGATGGCTACCACCTGATGTCCCGCCGCCTCGGCCATTTCCTTCACGGCCATCGCTTGCGTCATGTGACCTCGCCCCTCGCCCAGCACGCAGAACATCATTTTCATGAAAGTGAATGAGTTTGATTTTACCGTCGAAATCTTCGATTAACGCGGTGCAGCTTTCCACCCAGTCGCCGCAGTTTAGATACTCCACGCCATCAATCATCTTTACCTCGGCGCGGTGGATATGGCCGCAAATGACACCGTCGGTCTGGTGGCTCCGCGCCATCGAGGCCAGCGTGTCTTCGTATTCGGTGACGAATTTGACGGCGGATTTGGCCTTGGATTTTAAATACGCCGCCAGCGACCAGTAACCGAAACCGAGCGCCCGGCGCAGGCGGTTGAAATATAAATTAAAATCCAGAATCCAGTTGTAAAGGTGCGAGCCGAGCTTTTCGAGCAGGTGATTGAAGTGCGTCAGTCCGTCTGCCTGATGGCCGTGGATGACGAGATATTTTTTTCCGTCGGCGGCGGTGTGAATCACCTGATGCGCCATGATCACGCTGCCAAAGCGCATTCCCGCAAACTGGTCAATGAACTCGTCGTGATTGCCTGTGATATAAATCACCTTGGTCTGTTTGCGGCTTTTACGAAGAATTTTTTGAATCAGCACGTTGTAGTCATCGCGCCAATACCAGCGGAACTTCAGTTCCCAGCCGTCAATGAAATCGCCAACAATGTAGAGATATTTGCACTCCACCATGCGCAGGAACTCCAGCAGCTCCGCGACCTGCGCGTGCTTGGTGCCGAGATGGATGTCGGAAATCCAGACCGAGCGGCAGGCCAGCGGCTTGTCCAGATTAAGATCCAAGTAGGTTTGTGCGTCCATGAAAACAAATTCGACGGCGGTTGAACTGTGCAATAGCGGGCGTGGCTCTGGCAATAACTTATTACGACTGTGACCAAATTATCACTTGGCTGTAACCAGACTGAAACATTCTCGGCGGCAAACATCGCTTGCGGCCTCATCCAGCCGGCCGTCATTAATCAATGTTGCAAAATTGTAACTTGAATGAAACCTGAAGGGCGCATTGCAGTGACATCATTTTGCCTCTGATGGCCATCGAGCGACACCTTATCATTCATGAAGTCACCGTCCGCCCGTGTGGAGAGTGGTCTCCGCCCACGCCCAGTTGGATCGTGGTGCGCGTGGCTGAGGGTATCGGCTACTGGTTGCAGGGCGGCAGCGCCCGCGAACTAAAAATCGGCGATGGTTTTGTTGCCACTGATTCCTCGCGCTTGGTTTTGCGCGCCAGCCAGCTTGGCCCATTAAAACTCGAATTCTTCTGCGTTCAACCGCAATTCCTCAATGGACTCATCACCGTCGCCGAAGGTCATAAACTGGAATTAGCCGGGAAAAACCTTGCGGGTCAGGCCAATTTTTTTGGAGCCACCGATTCCGTGGGGCAAAAATTTTCGCGTTTGGTTCTGCAACCCGGCCGGGAAAATTTGACGATGCGCTCGGCGTTGCTGCAACTGTGGACCCAAGCCGTGGCCGGCGTTTTATCAGCGCCACCCGCCGAGGACGCCGGTCACAAATTACAGGAACGTTTTCGCCAGTTCGTCGCGCAGATGCCGGATGCGGAGCTGGCGGCCAGATCGCTCACGGAACTGGCCGCGCAGTTGCATTGTAGCGAACGGCATTTCAGCCGGATGTTTCGCGCCGAGTTTGGTGTGCCGTTGCGTAAGCGCCAAACGGAATTACGATTGCAACGGGCGCAGCAGTTGCTGACGGATATCGACAGCAAGGTCATCACTGTGGCGCACGAAAGTGGCTATCGGAATCTGGGGCTTTTCAATGCGATGTTCAAAAAACGATTTGGCCTCACCCCTAGCGAGTATCGCCAACAGAATCTTTAACCCAGCTCTCGGCACACATCCTAAAAGTGCTACTTAGTGCTGGGCGATTTATTTAACGCGTTGAGACGGGCGATAACCAACTCGCGCTGAGGATTTCCTACCGGCAATTCGTTCAGGCAGCGTTCAAGGTATTCAATCGCGCGGTTGGTGTCGTGACGGCGAGCGGCTATTTCAGCAAGTCCGGAGTAGATGGGCAGATTGTTGGTAGCAGTTTTCCCCAACTCCTGATAGTCGGCTTCGGCAGCATCATATTGACCGGCTTCAACCCGAGCCAACGCGCGGGCCAAACGGATGGGCGGGAGATTGGAAAGGGTCAGCGCCCGATCCAGCACGGGCAGCGCGTTGGAGCATTGGTCGAGATTCATGTAAATGCTCGCCTGATTGAAGAGGCTCGTAAGATTATCCGGTGCGAGTGCGAGCTGACTTTTGACGAGTTCCAGCGCATTGGTGTAATCGCCGAACGAAACATAAGTGTGCAGGACGACATCGGCGATGTGGGCATCGTTCGGATATTTTTTCAACATGGACTGCAGCACACTGCGGGCGTTGGCCGCGTTGGTTTGACCCAGCCAGGTGTTGGCTTCCAACAAAGAAAGTTCCTGGTCCAAATCATTTTTTCCTGACGTCAACGAGGTTTCATTGCGGAGATGATTGATGAGCGCCTGCGCCAGTTCGTTGTAGCCGTAACGGGTATAAAGTTTGATCAAGGCGATTTGGGGCGCCTGCACTTCCGGAGCTAGCGCGTGCGCCCGCTCAAATTGTTGGATGGATTGGCGCGACAGACCAACTTGATAACAGGAATTGCCGAGCAGATAACAAAAGGCCGGCTCGTCCACCGGGCCGTTGGTGAACATGAATCGCGCCATGCTTTGATAACTGCCCATTCGGGCGCCCAAAGTGTCAACCGTGGCGAGGTTCAGTTTGCTGGCGAGCGCAAGATTGGTGTTGCTTTGCAAATTGATCGCCGCCGCCACGTTGTTTTCATTTAACGCCAGCGCTTGTTCAAACCGTTTTTTTGCGGCGGTCAACCGGCCAGCGCGTTGCAATTCCACACCCCAGTCGTTGAGCGCAAGGGCATACCATTCGCCGAGCACGCGGCTCTGGATTGGCGGCACGGGCTGAAAATGAAACCGACTGTAAATGGCGCGCACGGCGGGATTGAGGCCGGATATTTTCGCCGAACTCGTCCGCTGCAGGGCGTCGAGTTGGGGTGTCACGTCGTCCCATAATTTTTCATTTTTCGCAATCGCTTCGGCGCTTAACGGCGGTGGATTGATTGTTTTGGCGGCGTAGGTTTTTAGTTCAAAAGCCAGACCGGCGGGTTGCTGGTAAAAGGTTTCGGCAAAATAACCAAAATTGCGATTCAGAAAATAAATGGAGTTGCTTTGTGCCAATCCGCCCACGAGCTTGAGCATGCCTGCCGGATTCAGCCAATCTTCGTTGCGCTGGACCAGCCAATCACCGGGATGTTTAGCCGCCAACTGCTGGCGATAAAATGGGCTTGGCAGCAAGCGTGTGTTGAGCGCGAGCCAGGAACGACTTTCGCCCCGTGCGGCAGCGGCGGCTTGGAAAACTAGCAACTGTTGCGGGTCATCGCCCAAAATAATTCCACTGGTAGCTGGCAGACTGTGGCGGGCGAATTCGCCGAATTGGGCGAGCGGCTGACGGTTGGCCAATGTGATGGCCGGAGCATTGCGCAGCAACAATCCAAACGCGGCGACCACCAGCAATGCGCTGAAGCCGGGCACCACGGTGCGTTCGAAGGTGATTTCCAAAATGTTCGGGCGCCGGTAAATATTTTTTGGTTTGGCAAATAAGGCGAGCAGGAAGTTGCCCGCGAGGATGCCGACGCCGAGTCCGAGCAGATAATCTAAGCTCAGTAACGGCAGCGAGAAACCCATTTGCTTCAGCACAATCTGGCGGGGGCCGACGATGGGATCAAACGCCAGCCAGAGGCACGCCAGCAATAGCGCCAGCCGCAGGCTGCGATAAATCCAGACTTGGAACTGGTCAACGGCGGGTTTGTCGAGCGTGCCCGCATCCCGCAGCCGGATGATGGCGGGCAAAATCGGCACGAGAAAAAACACAATGATCGCCAGCGATGTCAGCCGGTTGCCCCGCCAGAAGACGCCAAAGATATTCACCAGCAGATTTTTGTAGTTCCGGAACGCGTTGAGCCAGGCTTCGCCAAAACTCCACGGCGAATGGGGCGCGAGTCCGTTCCAGAGCGGTAAAATTATGCAGATGGAAAATCCAGCCAGTCCCATGAGCGCCATTCGGAGAAGAGTTTTTTTGTCTAGCAACTTTGCCCAGCCCAGCCAGAACAAGGCCACCACGAATAGCGGCAGTGTCAGCATCATCATCCAGTTCTCCGCCATGCCCACGCCCCAGATAAATGTGGCGATTTGCAACCAGCGTAATTCTTGCGTGGCGCGGAATTTCATCAACCCAAGCAGGGCGGCGGCAAACAGCAGCACTTGCAGCATTTCGCCGGTGGCAGCTGTGGCCTCCCGCCAGAAAGTAAATTCCAGACCGCAGACGACGACAGCGAAAATGATTGGTAGTTTTGATAGTCGGCGGCCGAGCCGGGCCAGCGGCAAATCCCAATCCGCCAGTTCCAGCGTGCGCGCCAAAATGCCGAGCGTCAAAGCGCCGCATAGTGCAGAAAATAAATTTAAACTGGGCGCGACCCAGTCGGCGGGCAGCAGGCGCAGCGGCAGGGTGAGTAGCCACAGCAATGGTTGACCGTTCATCGGCTGCCCGTCCCAGCCCGCCACCTTGGATGTCAGTGCCAGACTGGCCAGCGTGACGCCGTGGCTAAAAGTAAGGGCGTAAACGACCAGTGCGGTCAAGGCCACTTGCACGGGAAACCGGCGAAAAATTGCAGCGCTGTTCATAGTGTTTTGGCAGGAATCCCCTGAAAAAATTATTTTAAAACTGTCCTCACGCCCAAAAAATCCAAATTTATTTCATCAATCGCCGCGTTTTATTGACCGCCGGTCGGCGCGACCGGCGACGGGTTTTTTCGCCTTGGCCGCCGTTTTTATCCCGCCACTTGCCGGGACTGATGCCAAACCGGCGGGTAAACATCTGATTAAATAAGCTTAGGGATTTGTAGCCGCTTTCCATGGCGACTTCCACCACCTTGAACTGGCTGGTGGCCAGCAGGTCGCGCGCGCGCGCTAGTCGGATTTCAGCCCGCTTGTCGCGATAGGACATGCCCACCACCTCGGAAAAAATCCGGCTCAAATGGCGAGCGGTGCAATGGGTTTTCCGCGCCAGATCGTCAAAGCTGAGTTCCAGCAACGCATCTAAGGGCAGTTCGCGTAAAAATAACTGCAGCCGCTCCCGTGCGTCCGCCAGTGGTTCCTGATCGACTGTCGGCTGCACCCATTCTGAACCCATCGCCTCGACCAAAATCTCCAACATCCTTAGTTTAAATAACAGTCCGCCTGGCTTCGGTCGGGCGCACAACTCATTCATGCGAGCCGCCAGCGGTTCCGATGGCGGAAAAATCCGCACGGTGAATTTGTTCTGGGACGCAGCCTGCCGGAAAAAATCTCGCTCGCCAAATGTCAGCAATCCCGTGAGCCGATCGGGTATGACGGTGAAGGAACTGCACGTCATGGTATTCAATTGGCTGACCAGCACGCGTCCGGGGGATGCCCCAGTCAGCAGTAGAATCGTTCCCGCCGCCAGCTCGGCGCGGGTTTGATCCTGAAGCCAATAACCATGGCCTTTTTTGACTTGAACCAAGGACCAATCCGAAATTTGGGGACACCATTCCTTGCCTGCGGGCAGGGTAAATTCCCGCATCGTCAAATGCGGTTGATATAGATGGTCCGGATTGTTCATGACATCGCAATCTTCCACTCGCCGCAACCGCAAGTGGCACTCACAACGCCAAAATATTAAACGTGCTGTGTTACAAACCGGTGGCGATTCGGCAACAGAATGGCAACTGTTTTTTGAGGCGCTGGGCGCGCGAGCAGCGGACTTGGCGCTAAAACTTTCACCCATAGACCGTCGGAAATGTCGCTGGTAGCACATATCCCGCCGGTTAAACGGCTGGTGGGGGTGGTTTCGGGCTAATTGAGAACTTTTAGACCTTTTGTCACCTGATTGTAACAATATTGACAGGAGTCTGTAATATAAGTTTACGAACCTTGTCCTTCGCGGATTTTTAGCTGCGTCGTCCGGCTTGTCAAATGGCTGGCCGACGGCATGAAAGTTCTGCTCACGGTTCAAGATCGGGCCGGATTTAGCGACTCAAGCAAAAGCATAATTAACAAGCCGGCTAGCAGCCAAAATGATTTAACAGCCATGAACGGAATGACGTTTTTTACCAGCCAATTTGAGCCGGGCGGCGGATCGGCGCTATGAATTGGATGAAGCCAAATTCGCCGGCCAAGCCATCAATTTCCGCACGGAAGTTTTCGCGCCATTGCGTCGTTTTCTGCCTGCTGTTCTTGGCCTGCAATTTCCGCCTGACCGCCGCCGATCTGGAAACCAACGTCATCCCCAGCTTTAATGTCAGCGCCTACGAAGTCGCCGGCAGCTCACTGGTGACCACGCGCGACGCGCTGCCGCAATTGGCCAGCCATACCGGCGAACATATCACTTTGAACGAGCTGATCCTGGCCGCCTCCGAACTGCATTATGAGTTTTGCCGGCGTGGTTATCCGCTAATGAGTGTAGCCATCGCGCAAGATCGGATTACCAACGGCATCGTGACCTTGAATGTATTTCAAACGGCGGTGCCGCAAGTCGTGGTTTCCGGCAAGTGTTACTGGCGCTTTACCAATGACCCGCCGGCGGAGCCGGCCAGTCCGGCGGAAATTGCCCGGGTGCGCGACGCATTGATGCAGGAAATGACCGAACTGAAAGAGCAGGAAAAATTGGCGGAGCTGGCCGCCCAAGACAAGCGCATCCATGTGGTTTCCACCAACGCCGGCCCGCACTTTGCCGTAAAAAAATATTTGATCGAGGGCAATACCGTTTTGACGCCCCAATCCATGTCGGCGGCGCTGACGAACATTGACGGGGCGTTTGGCACCAATGTCAGCTTTGATGGCATCCGCACCGCGGTGACGGAATTGCAAAAGACCTATCGCGAACACGGGTTTGTGACGGTGGCGGTGGGTGTGCCGCAGCAGAAGCTCGCCAACGGCACGGTCAAATTACAGGTGACCGAAGGCCGGTTAGTTTTGATCACCGTGGCTGGCAACCGGTATTTCAGTTCCAACAACGTCATGCGCGCGCTGCCCAGCCTGCATACGAATATCATTTTGAATGGCCCGATTTTTCAAGCCGAGCTGAATCGCGCCAACGCCAATCAAGACCGCCAGATTTATCCCATCATCAGCCCCGGCCCCGATCCCGGCACCAGCGCGCTCACCCTCAAGGTCAAAGATCAGGTGCCGATTCACGGCAAGGTGGAATTTAATAATCAAAATTCTCCCGGCACGCCTGACCTGCGGATTAACACCTCTGCCGTTTATAATAATCTTTGGCAGTTGGAGCATTCGATTGGCGTCCAATACGGTTTCTCGCCGGAGCAATTCAAGCAAGGGAGCCAGTGGAACTTTTACGACCAGCCGTTGATTGCGAATTACAGCACGTTTTATCGAATGCCACTGGGCAATCAGGAACCGATCGAATCCATCATCGCCAATAAGCCCGGTAACTTTGGCTATAGCGAAGCGACCCGCCAGTTCCGCCTGCCTCCGCCGACCGGCCGGAGCGAATTGATTTTTTATGCCAGCCGTTCGACTAGCGATACCGGATTGCTCACGCCTATCAATCAAACCATCGAAGATACGGATTTTATAAAAATCAAACGAGTGGACTATCAAGAAGATACGACCATCAATCAAGATTTAGGCACCCGCTTGAATATCCCGATGGCCAGCACGGCCAATTTTCAATCAGGATTTTCCGGTGGTCTTGATTACAAGACCTACGCCTTGAACAGCGTTAAAACCAATACGTTCCCGATTGAAATCACTATTATCGATCCGGTCACCGGCGTGCCGACTGTTACCAAAAGTGTGGTCTCCTCCCCGGTGCCGGTAACGGATAAGTCGCTTTATTACCTGCCGCTGGCGCTCGCCTATAATGGCAGTTGGCGTAACCAGATGACCACGCTGGGCTTCGGCTTAGGCGTCAGCGGTAATGCTTGGTATTCAGCTTCCACCACCACCAATGGCGCGACTGAATTCACCGGTAAAAAATCGCTGCAATCCATTACGGGCTCCAAAGAATCCAGCGGTCATTGGGTGACGCTCACGCCCAACGTCTCGGTGGATTTTAATTGGCCCCACCAATGGGTAACCTCTATTCAAGCCAACGGACAATGGACCACCGAACCGTTGATCAGCACCGAACAGTTTGGCGCGGGCGGCGTCTCGAGCGTGCGCGGCTATCACGAAGGCGAAAGTTTTGGCGACACCGGTTGGCGGATGTCTCTGGAACAGCAGACGCCGCCGCACACGATTGGCACGGTTTACGGCAGTCAGGCGCTCGTCGTTCGCGGACTGGCCTACATGGATCGCGCCACCACCTACTTGCTCGATCCCCAAGGGCGGGCGGGTTCCACTGATTTGTGGAGCACCGGCTTCGGTTTTAATGGGTCAGTGGGATCGAACTGGAAATCACGATTGCTGTTTTCCTGGCCATTGATTGGCACCATAAACACGCCCGCCGGCGTGCCGGTTTTCAGTTTTGACCTGACCGCCCAATTCTAATTTTAAAAATGAAAGTCCGAAAACAGGATTATTTTGTCCGGCAAATTAAACGCAATTTTTGCATGGGTGTGTTAAAATAATGACCAAAGTTTTGGAGTCCCAGTTTATGAATAAACTTTTTTCAAGTCGCGCTGGTCGGTTGGTCGGCGGCGCTATGCTCTTGCTGGCCGGGTTGATGTGCTTGCCTTCCGCCGAGGCTAATCCGGTCGGCGGTAATGTTTCTCAGGGCGCGGCCACCTTTAATACTTCCGGGTCGCAGTTCACCATCAATCAGTCCTCCGCCAACACATTCATCAACTGGCAAAGTTTCAACATCGGTGTCGGCCAAACCACGACCTTCGTCCAGCCTTCGGCCAATTCCGTGGCGTGGAACCAGATCAACGATGTCAATCCGTCGCAAATTCTGGGCAACCTCAACGCCAACGGCTACGTGGTGCTGCAAAATCAAAGCGGCTTTTTCATTGGTGGTTCGGCGGTAATCAACACGCATGGACTCCTAATGACTACCGCGCCGACACCCGCCCCGGATCTTTCCATGGGCGGGCCGTGGTCGTTCAACACCCCACCGCCTACCGCCAAGATCATCAATTACGGCCAGATCAACATCAGCGGCGGCGGCACGGCCTATCTCATCGCGAGTGACATCGAGAATAACGGCACGATTTCCGCCCCGGCGGGAAAAATCGGCCTCTACGCTGGCCAGCAGGTTTTGGTTTCCATGAGCCCAGACGGTCGTGGCTTGAGTGCGCAAGTGACTTTGCCTGAAGGTTCGGTGGATAATCAGGGCCAATTGATTGCGGATGCCGGCGCTATCGCCGCCCAGGCCAAGATGGTCAATCAAAACGGATTGATTCAGGCCAACTCCGTTCAGAACGTGAATGGCACGATTGAGTTGGTGGCCAGCGACAGTCTGACGCTGGGTGCCAGTTCGGTCGTTTCCGCCGCTGGCGATCCGTCGGCATTTAGTCCGGGCGGTTTTGTCGTTCTAAAATCCGATAACACCTTTTCCGACCAGTCCGGCTCGACCATCTCGGTTGCAGGTCAAAATGGCGGGCAGGATGGCATCGTGGAAGTCTTCGGGTCGGGTGTTAGCTTGGGCAGCATTCAATCGAGCATCGATAATAACTACGCGGTTTTAATCAATCCCTACGATATCTTCCTTTCGGACTACACGGACGCTTTTTCCGGTAGTCCCACCATGAGTGTGGATGACTTGGCCAACTATTCGCAGATTAGTCTTCACGCTTTGGACAATATCGAATTGATGACCTATTGGACCTTGGCGAATTCCAGTTCCGCCGCCAGTTTGAGTTTGACGGCGGGCAATAATCTTATTTTGGATGACGAGACAGCCATCAATGCCGGTAGAAAATGGAACGTGAATCTGACCGCTGGCACGGCGCTCGCCTCGGCGGCGGGAATTGTTGCCGGCACGGAAAATTACGGAATGTATTTGCGGGGCAGCGCCTTTGTTAAGACTAAAGACGGTGGTGTAAATCTTACCGCCGCGAATGAAATACAACTCGGTTGGCTGGGTAGTGAAGCCACCGGCGCCAATCTCGGAACCGGCTCGATTACCACCACCGCCGGCGGCAACATTGCCGCTCGCGCCACTTATGGGAACGTGAATACTGGTAGCGGCACTTCGGGTTATGTTTATCGCAATAATGCGCCCTATTATAGGGTTGCCAATGATTTGGGCGGCATCAGCACCGCTGCCGGCGGGAATGTGAGTATCGCGGCCGGGGGCGATGTGGTGAGTTATTTTCCGCTCGCAGGCAACGAGACTTCTCCCAACGATGCCGGCTCCGGTGCCTTTGGGGCTCAGGTTGGAAATGTGACTATCACTGCTGGCGGCAATGTTTATGGCCATTATGTGGTGGCCAATGGTGATGGCACCATTGTGGCCCAGAATGGCAATGTGGGCAGTCCTAGCGGTGATATCACCACCACTACGCCCGTTGGTTTTGCCTTGAGCCTGATCAAAGGCAGTTGGACGGTGAATGCGCCCAACGGCAGCATTTATTTACAGGAAGTCCGCAATCCCAACGGCGTCTTCAATGAGTCCGGTTCAGCCGACAGCAATCCGTGGTTTCACTTGTTTGATTATAGCTCGGATGCTGCGTTGACGCTGACGGCGGGTCATGCCGTGGAAATTTTGGGTAATGACTTGCCACGCGCCGGTTCCGTCATCCCCATCATCTTGCCCCCGACCCTTAACGTCAGTGCTGGTGACGGCGGATTTGTGCTGGATAAAAACATCACGCTGTTTCAGTCGCCCCTGGGTGATGTCAATATAACGACCTCGCAGGGCGGTAATTTTGAAGGCAACGGAAATTATCTGTTCATGTCTGACTCCGCGAATAGCCAGTGGGATGCGGATAATAACTCTTTGGAATGGGGCACTTCGGCGCATGCTGCCACGCCAACGGAACTCAACAATCCCAATCCCGTGGTCATCAACATTTCGGGCAGCATGAATAATGTGAATGTCTATACCACCAAAGCGACCCAGATCACGGTGGGCGAAGACATGAACAACTCCAGCTTTGTTGGAGCCAACCTGCATCCGAGCGATGTCTCGTTCGTGAAAGTGGCGGGTAAAATCATCTACTCGCCCTCATATTCTTTCCAACCCTTAAGCCAGCCGATCACGCCCATTCCTTATGGTATTGATAATCCCTACAGTCCCACCGTATGGAATACCATTTTTAACTTGCTAGTAGATCCCAGCATTGCCGCCGATCTCACGGTTACAGAAAATCTGACCAAAAAGAATTATCAGGACGTCCTGAACACCTTGAGCGCCGCCCAGTTTGCCGGCAAACCGCTCTATCTGGATGCCAATAATAACGGTGCGTTCACCTATTTTACCTATGATGGCAACACCCTGCACCCGAGTTTAGGTTATCAGGGGCCGATGTCTCAAACCGTGGCCAATCAGTTGAATGGAAATCTTTATGGAACGACGACTATCAACGGCGTCACTTACGGCAAGCTGACCGTCCTACGTTTCAATTCCTTCGGCACACCCGTCGTCCAAAACGGACACCTCGTCACCGACACCGTTACTTTCGTGGACCAAAACTCCATCAACAACCTCTATCAAGCGAGTCAGTCCACGACACTGACCAAAGCTTACGGTCTGCAAATTGGCGGACCGGGGCAGTTCAACGTCAACGCCGGCTCCTTGAGCCTTGGCAATAGTCAGGGGATTTGTTCCTTGGGGATGTCTGGCGTGCTCGGCGTCTCGCTGGGAAATAATTTTAACAATCTGGCTGACTACACTTCTTCCGGAGCCGGCATCAGTGTTAATGTGGACGGTGATTTGGACATGTTGACCTCGCGCATTCTCTCTGTGTATGGCGGCGATGTCAGCGTTAATGCCGGAGGCAACATGAACCTAGGTTCTTCAGCCGTGCCGCAAGGTGCCAGCAGTTACGCCTTTGGTATTTACTCCACCGGTCACAGCGACGTTTCTGTCATCGCTGGCCACGACATCAATATCAATGGCACACGCATCGCGGCGTTTAACGGCGGCTCCATTTTAGTCAAGTCATTGCATGGCAGTGTCAACGTTGGTAACGGCCTCAATTCTTATGTGACCATCCCGCTGGTGTCTTCAGCACCGTTCAAACAAGCCATCAAGCAAGCACCCAACATTTATTATTTGAATTACAGCATTTATGGCAGCGGTATTGTGACCACCAGCTTGCCGCATGATTATCAGACCGCCCCCGGCGGATTTTTTACGCCGGGCGACATCAGCATTGCCACCCCGTTCGGCAATATCACTTCTACGGATGCCGGCATCCTCCAATTTTCTCTGGGTGGAGATACTCCGGTTGGCCCGACCATTTCTCTGGAGGCCGGCACGGCCGGTGTGGCCGCCACCCCGGAGATGGGCAATGTTGATTTGGGCAATTCCGGCGTGATTGGCGGCAGCGTCAATGTTTCCGCCACCGGCAATGTCACCGGTTTGGTGATTTCGCGGCAAGATGCCGCCATTAACACCTCGGGCAACTTCAGCGGATCGGTCCTTTCCGCCGGTTCGGCATCCGTGTCGGCGGGCGGTTCCGTTTCCGGCACCATCATTGGGGTAGCGGGTGTTTCCGCCAGCGGCAGTGCGGTTGATGCCACGCTCTTGTCGCAGAATGTTTCCGTCGGCGGCGGGCAGGCTGAATCTACTTTGGGCACTTCCGCCACCGCCTCCAGCACCAGCCAAAGCGCGGCGGGAACCGCCAGCAACGACGCCAAACAGCAGGTCGCAACCGACACCACGGAAGGCGATGACCAAAAGAAGAAGAAAGCTCCCACGCTGCGCCGCACCAGCCGCGTCACTGTCATCTTGTCGTCGGCCACGCCCGCACATTAACCTTCTTGGCTTGGGCTGGGCTTTGAACGGCGCTGCCACTTTGATGGGGAAAATCTCTAGGTGATGGGAATCTTTCATTGGTGGGCGGCCGTCCTTTCGCACTAACACGAGCACGGTCTTTCCCTGCTTGCGGCTTGGCGGTTAAATCTTTTGCCGCGGCCCCATAAAAAAACCGCCGCAGTTGACCTGCGGCGGCTGATAAAATGGCGGCTACGCTTACGGAGATTTAACTTTGTAATAGCGCTGCGGATCCGTCGGCCCGGCATTCGTGTAGCTCGCCGTGCCGCTCACGCCGAAAGCCACATTCGTCAAAGCCACCGTCCAGTTCGCCACCGGCAAGGCCACGTTGGTGGTCGTCAGAACCGTGTAAGGTTGGCCATTCGGTCCGGTAAAGCTGAAGGAGAATCCGCTGCCGTTTTTCACCGGCGCACTCACCACCGGTTTCACCAGCGCATTGACCGTTACCGAGACCACCGAGGAGGTGACCGTGCCTGAGCCATATACCGCTTGAGCGCTTACCGCCGGATACGTGCCGGGGGCCACAAAACTCCAAGTGGCCGTGTAAGGCGGCGTGGTGACCGTCGCCAGCAAACTCGCACCATTGAAGAATTGCACGCTGGTAATCGGGTTGCTGTTAGACACCACGGTCGCCGATAGCGGGATGTTGGCGTAAGCAGCGTAGGTCGCACTGTTGATCGGTGTGTTCAGCGTGATAGTTGGCGGTGTCGGCGTCGAAACTGTATTAAAAGTCAAAACCCCGCCGCTGCTCAAAGTGAAGGTGCCGGATTGCGGGGTCGCGGCCGAGGTCAAGGTGTAGAAATCAATGTTCGTGGCACCTTTCGTGTTCGGATTAAAAAAATCCGCGCCCCAGTTGTCAGCGGCCGTCGTTTGTTTACTCCACGAACCGCTGTCGCTCGCCGCCAGATAACCGTAGTTGGTGTTGCCATCGCCAATCGGAATGGTGTTGGTAAAACCGATGTTATTGTCGCCAATCGTATTGACATCCGTTCTGCCGGCGTTAAAACCCGAAACGTCGATAGGATTGAGTTGTGTGACACTGCTGCCCGTCGCCGTGGCATAAACTTTGGACGAGGAGGAATTATATCCGCCCGCTGTCACGCCGACGACGCCCCATGAAACGTTAGCAATGGTTGCCAGATTGCCAACCAGCAGGCTGCTAAGATTCCAAGTCTTGCCATCCGTCAGTGCCGTTACGGGCGTGCCGAGATCCACCACGAGATCATTGCCGGTGCCGCTGCTGAAACCGGCCAGCAGGTGGCCTTGCACATAATATGCCGACTGCGCTTGCACTGAAGTAACCGCCGCCAAGGCCAGACCGGCGAGCAGGATTGATTTAAATTTTGATTTAAGATTGCACGTCATAATTAGGCGTAGAATATAGCTGATTGCGGCCGCCGCTTCATGCCTTTTAAGGACATCAACAGCCTTTTTTATGACACAGCTTAAAATTTATTCATGTTATTAAAAAACAATTGATTACACGCGTTTAAATCGGAAAATTCTCGCCGGCTGCAGTCTTTGTTCTGGATTGTAACATTGGCGCTTACTGATGACTGCTGGTGGAAGCCAAAAAGCGCCTCGACGAAGCCGAAGGCAACGGAAAAATTCAGGGCGTTCTAGTTCTTGGCTTCCGCTGCCAATTGATATTTTTGAAAGATTTCCGCGCCCAGCATGCCTCGCATCGTGTCGTCCATTTCGGGTTGGGCAACTTGCCAGCGCGCTAGATAGGCGGGATCGCTGGTATCCTGATTCGCGCCACCGATGGCTTCAATGAATTGCTGTTGCATGGTGACTACGGCAGCTTTTTGTTCGTCATCTAATCCGAGAGCGTCTAGGTCTACGTTTTTGAATACCAATGGATAAGAAAGTGTTTCCACCGGCGGCTCCGCGCTTCCTGCCGGACTGGCTGCTTGTGCCAAATCTCCACGGTAGGTTTTACCCAGTAAACTGGCCACCAGTCGATCCTCGGCTTGATACGACCAAGCTCCGGAGCCGCTGCCATCGAGTTTCAATTGGTGGCGCTTGAAGGCAAATGCGCGGTTGGCATCGCCAGCCACAATATCGTGAAGCGTGGGCTCCGGGCAGCCAATACTCCGCAGGTTATTTACGAAAACACTATAATCTTTTGGGTTGACCAACTGGTTCCAGCGCCAGAGTTCGGCTTTTTCCGTTGGAGTTGCGGTCGGAGTAGTTGCTGTTTCAAGCGGCGGAATCGAAGGAAGGGTGTGGTTCATCTTGCGCGGGAAAGTCATCCAGACAAATAAGGCGCCGAGTAAAATCAGATTCAATACCAGTGAAATTCGCAACATCGGTTTCATAGCAATACCCGCTCAATCTAAAACTACCGCTCGCACGGCGCACGCCCTAAAAATCAAAGGTAGTGTCTTAATCATAATCTTACTCTAAATCCTAATCGGCAGTAAAAAGGGATTAAGATTAGGATTACGATTGAGGTTAGGACAACACCAAATCAAAAACCGGCGTGAACTTTCGTCCACGCCGGCTATTTGATTTTCAGTTATTAGCAATCCGCTTCAAACCAAGCTTAGTTGTGGACCGGGTCCGCCGTGGGATTGTTGTTGAGGCGCGAGCATTTCATGGCGCCCAACGCGATGGTGTGCGTTCCGTCACATGCCGCCGTAATGGCCGCCGCATTGCTCTGGGTCAGCAACGTGTATAAAGTGCTGCCGCCCGAGCTGAGGTTGTTGATGGATTGGTAGAGGAATTCATAACCCCAGAAGGAGTAATTGCCTTCCGTAAGCGTCGTGGTGTTTTCATCCACGCCGTTGAAGGTGAGCTGAACGCAGCCGTTGCTCAAGGCTACGTCTGCATCATACATACCGGCATAGGCGATGGCATACCAGCCATTGGTGACGCCAACCGTGCCGTTGATGCTGTCAAATGCCGTTGCGCTACCGCGGAAACCCATAGTGCTGACGAGCGTGCCGCCGCTGGACTGGCCAGAGGTCGTCGCCGCCAAGGTCGGCGCCAAATCAGAACCGCTGATGTTGACTTGGTTAGCCGAGGATTTGATGCCGTAACCGGTATCCGCAAAGGTGTTCACGCGGGTGCCGGAGTTGTTATCGCGACCGGAGATATAGACATAACGGTTCGTATCCGCCGGATTGCCGGTGAATTGAGCCGCTTTCAAGCCACCCTGTTTCAGGCAGGAGCGGAAGGCGACGTCCGTAACGTTGGTGAGAGCCAGCCAGTCGCTCGGAGCGTTGGTCTGGGCGTTTTTGAGAAACACGAAGGGAATGATGCCAATGCGAACACCCGTGGCCGTGGGCGTGGTCGTCTTGGAGAAGGCCTGTGAGTTATCGGCGAACGCAAGGTCAACCACATGGTTTGTGCGTGAACCCGTATATCCGGCCGATAGCGTATTGGTGGCAGGCGTTGCGCCGGGAGCCATGAAGGCTCTGGTGCCGTTACCGGTGATGTCCGTGATGCCCGCTTCCGAGCCAGACCACAAACAGGTAATGACATAGTTGGCACCACCAATGGTCCCGGTGATCTGCTGTTCAGCGGCACCCGTGGGATCCGTCGCCGTCGCTGCTTTCCAAGCCGACACGACCGGTGCCGGGCTGAACTGATTATACATGGAGGTGAAGGCCGCCGGACGGAAGGCCGTGGAGCCAGTGATATAGACGTAGTTGGTGGTTTGGGCATTGACGAGGCTGGTCAGACCCAGGCTCAACAGACCCAACGCCAGAATTGATTTGATTTTCATGGTTTTTATTATTGTTGTTGTGTTTGGTTTAGTAGTGCGCCCGTGAGGGCATGCTAAATTTATCGGTTAGTTATGATTGTTTGTTAGTTAATGATTTTGTGATGTAATGTTGAATTAAGCGTTGCGGGCAACCCGACGGCGGAAAGCCCAGAGGAGTAGGCCGCCGCCGCTCACCAAGTAGTAGGTGCTCGGTTCCGGCACCGGCGTCACCCCAAATCCCAAAACGCCCGTTGAACCCAAGGCAAAAAAGCTGTCTTGAGTCACGCCGCTTTCTTGCGAAAGATAGAAGTTGATGGAAGTAACTCCGGTCGCATTCGGATTAAAGAAGTCACCACCCCAGTTGATGGATCCGAGGGTTTGAGCGCTCCAGCTGGCCGAATCAGAGGCCAGTAGTAAACCATAGGGGGCGCTGGTAATATAGTTGGCTCCAACCGTTAATACGTCGGTCCGCGCCGCGTTAAACGTCGGATGATCGCTGGGATTCAAGCTCGAGATGCTGCCGCCATAGGTCGCATAATAGCCAGAGGTGCCAGCATTGTAGCCGCCGGAAGTAACTCCGATTACGCCCCAGGAAACATTCGCCAGCGTGGAAAGATTGCCGACGAGCAAGCTGCCGAGATCCCAAGTTTGACCAACCGACAGGGAGGAAACTGAACCAAGGTCAACCACCAAGTCATAGGTGTTGTTCGCCGGTTGGCCGTTGTTGCCAGTAAAGCCGACCAGCAAGTCGCCCGCGGCGTAGGGGGAGCTATACGCCTGAGCGGAATTAACCGCCACCAGCGCCAGCCCGGTCAGGGCTGCAATTTGCAGTGTTTTTTTCATAGGATTTTTCATTGTCGTTATGGATTTCAATTTTCTTGGTTTAATTGCGTTTGAATTGGTCGCGTCAACATCTGTCGTCAACCGACTACCCTAGATTAACAGGTGCGACAAAAATAACATCCAGCCCAAGGACATCTGGTGAATGTTTTACGACATGTGATTAAATTTAGTAACCAATTTAAGGAGAGCACATTACAAATATATTCTAAAAAACGCAGGGGGTAAAATTGCGAGTGTTTCCAAATAGTAACTTAGGGTTCTGCATAATTGTTTGCCTTGCCCGCTGCCGGTGCGGCTATATTTGAACGTGCGTGCGACCGAAAAAATTCACCGTTTCCCGGTTTGGTGGTTGGTTGTGCTGGCGTGTGCTGGCGGAGCAAACTCTGGCTATGCGGCGCGGGACATTGTGGCTTGGGGCGCAGGCACGAATGTGACCAGTTCACCCAATTACGGCCAATCCCAGATTCCGGCCAGCTTGACGAATGATTGGGCTGTCGCCGGGGGCGGAAAATACAGTTTGGCGCTGGCCGCCAACGGAACCTTACTGGGTTGGGGCGATAACGCCCTCCACCAAAGCGACTTTTCCCCGGCCGGAGCCAGCAATTATTTAGCCATCGCGTGCGGCGTGCAGCACAGTCTGGCGCTTCGCACCAACGGCACGGTGGTGGCGGCGGGCGATAATACTTTCGGCCAGACTAGCATGCCGTCCGGCTTGAGTAATGTGGTGGCGATTGCGTGCGGGTTTTATCACAGTCTGGCACTTAAATCGGACGGAACATTGGCCGCGTGGGGTGGTCAAAATTTTTCAGGAACGACCGTCAACTACGGCCAAGGTCAGGTTCTGGCTGGTGTATCCAACGTGGTGGCGATTGCCGCCGGCGGCTATGACAATCTGGTGCTTAAGTCTGATGGCACCGTGTTTGCCTGGGGCTTTGCCGCCGCGGGTCAAACTAACATCCCGGTCGGATTGAGCAACGTGGTGGCAGTAGCCGTTGGATCAGCGCATGCTTTGGCGCTCAAAGCCGACGGCACACTGGCGGTCTGGGGATCAAATAATTATGGCCAAACAGAAATCCCCGCTGGGTTGAGTAATGTGGTGGCCATCGCCGCCGGTGGCTGGCACAGCTTGGCGTTGAAGTCGGATGGAACCGTCGCGGCTTGGGGCGCGGGCAGTTCCGGCGGTAGCAATACCAACGTGGATTTTGGGCAGAGTATCGTTCCGGCTGGCTTGAGCAACGTGGTGCAAATTACTGCCGGTCTATATCACAGCCTAGCGCTCAAGGGAGCTGCGCCACCGGTGGCAACGGTGGTCGCCAACCAGCTTGGATACGGAACCAATGGCTTTAGTTTTTGGTTGCCCACCCAGAGCGGGCGGGTTTATCAACTTCAATCAAAAGATTTGCTGGCGGAAACCATCTGGCTGCCGGCACTACTGGTTGCTGGCACCGGTGGCGGTATGTGGTTTGCTGATTTTCCAACCACTTCGACGCAACGTTTCTATCGGGTGCTGCGCTGGTGACCGGAATTTTCCATTACCGTTCGGGCAATTCCGGTTCAATTTGTCTGAAACCTGTCAGCCGTGTCGCAAGTTTTTGAGCCATTAGCAGTCAATTGTCACCCAATTGTAACACGAGCGACATGTGTTTGTAGCGTGAAGTTTGCAGCATGTTTAGACATGCGAAAAATTGAGATCAAGCACCAAGCATTTTGGCTGACGAGTTTGCTTCTGGCCCCCGCCATGTTGGTAGCCAGCCATGCTGCCGCTGCCGATTCGGCGCCTTCCTCCGACTTACTGCTGAATTTGTTTGTGGAGAAGGGTTATGTCAGCAAATCCGAGGCCGACAAGGTAAAGGCGGAAGCTGAAAAACGGCAGGCTGAGTTGAACCAATACAAGGAAACAGCGGCGGCGCTTAAGGCCGAAACGGAAGCGCTCCGCGCAGAAGTCGCTACGCTACGGGCGCAGTCGGATTACCGTTCAACCAATGACTTGCCATCCTTGGAAAAATCCAAGATGAGCAATGCGCTCGACAAAATGGTGGTTTTTGGCGACATCCGTTTACGCTACGAAGCCCGTTCAGCTCAGGATCCGCAGGGAGGAAAAATCAGCCTGAATCGTGAGCGTTATAGCTTGCGGTTAGGCGTGCGCGGTGATTTGACAGATGATTTCCATTATGGCCTCCGGTTAGAAACTTCTTCCAATCCGCGCTCTAGCTTTACGACCTTTGGCACATCTACTTCTTCAAGCAGCGGCGGGGCATATCAAGGGCCTTATGGCAAATCCACGGCCTCCATAAACGTGGGGCAGGCTTACATAGATTGGCGTCACGATGACTGGATAGACATTACCATGGGTAAGATGCCGAATCCCCTTTACACGACGACGATGGTTTGGAGTGGTTCCATCAATCCAGAAGGCGCGGCGGAAACCTTCAAGCACACGGTGGGCGAGGCGGATTTCTTTGCCACCTTTGGTCAGTTTGTCTACGAGGATACGAATCCCAATCAAGCTTCCTCGGGCTATTTCTTCAATAATTACGCGGGCAACGGTGGCCCGATTTTTTTGCTGGCCTGGCAGGGCGGTCTTAATTATCACTTCACCAAGGATATCTCCCTCAAAGTCGCGCCCGTGCTTTATTATTACAGCGGTAACGGCGCGGACACTTCCCAAAGTTTGTCCCAAGTTAATCCGGGCTTCAGCGACACTTATGTCGGCCAAGGCGTAAAACCCGGTTCCGGTGCGGCGGATGGATATAGTGGCTATCCGAATGGCTATTACGATGGCTTTACTGCCAATCAAACCGGCATCAATGATTTGCAGGTGCTGGAAATCCCCGTGGAATTGAACTGGTCGGTCGCCAAAACGCATCTCCGCTTTTTTGGTGACTATGCCTACAATCTGAAGGGCAAAGATCGCGCCAATGCGGCTTATACCGCCTCCCAAGCTGGTCAGAACGTGCCAGGTGGTATCCAAAGTTATCCCATTAACCCCATCGCTTCGCCCCAAACTTCCGATGTTAAAGCCTATCAAATCGGCTTCGGCATCGGCAGCACCAATCTGGTCTATGGGCCGATGCAAGGTCTGGTTTATGGCAACAGCTCCAAGAAGAATGCCTGGGAGTTGCGCACTTATTGGCAGCACATCGAACAATACTCGCTGGATCCCAATCTGATTGACGCGGACTTCTTTAACAGCAATGAAAACATGGAGGGATTTTATGCTGCGCTGGCGTATGGTTTGTCCGATAACGTGATTGCCACCGTGCGTTATGGCTATGCCGAGCGCATCAATAACCAACTGGGCACCGGCGGCGGCGCGGGCTTGGATATTCCCCAGATGAATCCCATCCAAAAATACCACCTCTTCCAGTTGGATTTGGGTGTGAAATTCTAAACGGGGGAAAAATATTATTATCGTCGCATCAGTAAATTAGACGAAGCCACTTAATCTGACTAGGCGATGGCCCAAAAAACTTTCTGAAAAATACGGCCAGCAATCTGCAGCGACCGCTGCGGCCATGGCCGCCAACTTAAATTTAAACTAAAATTAAACGCTCATGATCATTCAACCCATGCTGGCCAACGCGGCCGTTTACGCCATCAAGAACGCGACGACGGAAGGCAAGATTACCTGTCTTGTCCTGTTACTATTGTCGCTCTTCAGCTGGACCATCATCATCACCAAGTTGCGCCAATTGCTCATCGCCCGCGCGGCGACTAAGAAATTTCTTGCCGCCTACGCCAGCACGCGTGATCCGCTGGACATCAAGAAACGCGGTGAGGAATTTGACGGCGCGCCGGCCTACGCGCTCTACGAACGCGGCGCGGATGAAGTGTTGTATCACTTGAAAAATAATCCGGTGGAAGTCAAAGGCAATTCGGCGGTGCAAAGCACCGGCGATGGCAATACGGATCATCTGGCGCTCGGTAAAACGACCAAAATCAGCAGCGGCTCCTATGAAGCGGTAAAAGTAGTTTTGGAAGAAGCCGCGTCCGCGCAGGCGATGTCGCTGGAAAAAGGCATGATCATCTTGTCCACCGCCGTCGCGGGCGGCCCGTTCATCGGTTTGCTCGGCACGGTCTGGGGCGTTATGTCCACGTTCGCGAGCATCGCCGAAAACAATTCCGCCAGCCTGACCACGATGGCGCCCGGTGTGGCCGCTGCGCTCGTGGCCACGGTCACTGGTCTGCTCGTAGCAATTCCGGCGATGTTCGGTTACAACTTCATGGTGACGACCGTCCGGCACATCACGCAGGAATTGGACGGCTTTGCCACGCGCTACGCCAACCAGATCGAGCACGCGTATGTGGACAACCGCGACATCGAAGACAAGATTGCCGGCGCTTTGGTGCGTCATGAAAAGTCCGCTCCCGCACAGTTCTAGGAATCTTCCATGAAGAAGTGTTCGCACAGCGCGCACGAGTCGCTGACGGAGTTGAACATCACGCCCCTGCTGGATCTGGCGTTTGTGTTGCTGGTGATTTTCATCATCACCACCATCCCGCCGGTGAAGGACATGGACTTGAAATTGCCCGTGGCATCCAAGCATCAGAAAGATCCGCCGCACAAGGCGAAATACATTTCCGTGCCGGCGAGCGGCAATCTGTTCATTGACCGCGACGAGGTAAAGGTGGATGACCTGCTGGGCAAGCTCATCAATATGCGCACGGATGAACCGGATTTGAATGTGATTGTGCGCGGCGACGGCAAGACGAAATACAAACAAATCCGCGCCGTGCTGGATATTTGCCAGCAGGCTAACATCGTGAAAGTGGATTTGGCCACGGAGATCATGAAGTAATTTTAAGTTTTTAATTTTGAATTAAAAAGCCGCGCGCCCACAATTTATCCCACCTAAAAATTAAGAATTAAAAACTAAAAACTTTCCCCGATGCTCCCGCAATCCCAACCGAAGAAGCCGAAGAATTCGTCCAAGGTGAACCTCATCATCTCGGCCGTCTTCCACGCTCTCCTGCTGGGCGTGATGCTTTATTTTGCGGCGCGGGAAGGTTTGCTCGGTCATAAGGTGAAAACCATCATGACGGAGATGGTGAAGGAAAAGAAACCGGAACCGCCGAAACCAAAGCCCGAACCGCCGAAGGTTGAGCCGCCCAAGGATATACCGAAAGCGCCGCCCAAAATGGTCGAAGCGCCGAAAATGGCTCCGCCCACCGTCGCGCCACCCGTCGTTGCGCCGCCGGCCAATGATATTCCCAGTTTTGAATTTGAGGGCGGCAAAACGGTCGTTTCCGAATCGGATCCGGTGCAACTTTACAAAGGTTATCTGGAATACGTCCTGCGTTCGAAATGGAATCGGCCGGACAA
This sequence comes from Verrucomicrobiia bacterium, assembly GCA_037138135.1. Taxonomy (GTDB): domain Bacteria; phylum Verrucomicrobiota; class Verrucomicrobiia; order Limisphaerales; family UBA11358; genus UBA11358. Next base: position 1,474 of record JBAXIY010000012.1, on the reverse strand, counting down.
CATGGCGGATGACAAATTTGTCGCCGAAGTCGCCGTGAACGTGGATCGGCAGGGGAAACTGAGCCAGTCCCAATGGTTGAAAGGCAGCGGCGATGCTAAGTGGGATCAGGCCGTAAAGGATGTTTTCAAAGCGGTGACGACCATTGACCGTCGCCCGCCGACGAATTTTCCACCGAACGTGATTATCCGTTTTGACGTGCAGACCGAAACCGAACTCACCGAACCCGGGCTGATGCAATGAGCTTGAAGAAGACATCCAAACGCGGGCATCACACGATGAACGAGTTGAACATCACGCCGTTGCTCGACCTCGTGTTCGTGCTGCTGGTAATCTTCATCATCACGACGCCGCAGTTGGTGAATAATCTGGAAATCAATCTGCCGTCCGGCAAGCCGCCGCCGGCGGACAACAAGCCGAAGCCCAAACCTAATCGCATCAACGTCAATGACGCTGGTCAGATTGCGCTCAATGATGAAGTCGTCACCGTGGCGCAATTGAAAACCAAACTTGCCGCGCTCAAGGCCAGCAATCCCGAGCTTGGCGTGGTGGTGAAAGGCGGGGACGAAACGGATTACCAAATCATGGTCAATGTCATGGACACACTTCGCCAACTCGACATCACCAAGATGGGCCTCGCGACGGAGTAAATTGGATATGATAACCGGTTGATTCTACTGTGGATTTTTAGTGGTGCACCCACCAGGAGTTGAACCTGGAACCTTCTGATCCGTAGTCAGACGCTCTATCCAATTGAGCTATGGGTGCGACCCGTTTGATGGCTTCACAGCTACTAAATGTCGTCGCCGTGACGGTCTAGCAAAGTATCAGAATACGTTCAATTACCGCAAGCGCAGAATTCACGAAAGCAAAGGCTTTGCGAAAATATCTCTCGCTAAATAACTGATTATTGCGGCACTGGTCCTTGAGTCACTTGCACTAATCCGTCGGGTCGGAGCCATTTTGCAAACGCCTTCTGCACGTCTTTGGCGCTGAGTTTGGCATAGATTTTCCCCGCGCGCACCGGTTCGTCGAGTGGTAGACCGAGCGCGGTGCGTGTGAGCCAGCCGTTCGCGATGCCGTCCACGCTCGCTTCCGCCAGCGGAATGTCGCGCAGCAACATCAATTTGGCCTGATGCAATTCACGTTCGGTCACTTTTTTCGTCTGCATTTCTTTGAGGTCGCGCAGAATCAGCGCGCGCGCCTTGGTGACATTTTGCGGATCACACGCGTAGGAAGATTGATAGACGCCGCGCGTCAGGCCAATGTTGAAACTGGAACTGACGAAATAAACCAAGCCGGCTTTCTCGCGCAAATCGCGATACAGCCGCGTCGCGTAAAATCCGCCGCCGAGAACGTGGTTGCCGAGTTGGAGCGCGTAATAATCGGCATTTGTGCGTGTGAGCAATAAGGTTTGCGCTAGCGTCACTTTATCCTGCACGCGGCTCGCGTCGGGAACGTGCGTGACGGAAACGG
>JBAXIY010000011.1:0-35116 GCA_037138135.1 Verrucomicrobiia bacterium | reverse complement strand
CGCACAACATTGGCAACCATGCCGTGCGCACCGATCATCGGCGCTACAACCGGTATGCGGACAATTCGGAGGAACTTTACGATATGCAAGCCGACTCGCATGAATGGACGAATATTGTCGCGAATCCCCAGTTTGAAGGCGTGGTGAAAGATCTTTCCCGCTGGTTGCCCAAGGTGAACACGCCGCCGGTGCCAGGCAGTGCCGAGCGCGTGCTGACTCAAACCAATGGCGTGTGGTATTGGGAGGGGAAAGTAATTCGCTCCGAGGAAAAGGTAGTTTAACTTGGTCTAGTCTGCCGTGCAAAAATTTTATAGTATCCGATGTAACATTTCAATGAGAGTAAAAATTCAAATCTTCCTGCTAATTTGCGGCTGGGTCATGTGTGGTGGAGCCATCGGCAGCGTGGTGGTATATCCAGGGTTGCCCAATAACCAATACGGTTCGGAACTTTACGAGGTGACGGTTGCGCAGGCAGGTAAAAGCCTTCCCTCGTATGTCTATAAAAGCAGCCGGGAGACTGGTAAATCTATGGGCAAACCGACTGGCATTACCACCGACGCCAATCATTGGACATCTTTTTCCTTTAGCGGTGGCATCACGGTTCAAATAAAGCTACGGGACGGAACCGCCGTCAAAACCGCCATTGTCCGCCCACTCGCGAAAAATATTCATGCCGAAGTCAGCAACGACACCGTGTCCTTTACGCTGACTGAACCTGCCAATGTTTTTGTGGAGCTGGATGGCAAGCCTCGCGACCCGCTGTTTATTTTTGCTAACCCGGTTGAGAACAACATCCCCACCAAAGCGGCCACGAATGTGATCTATTTCGGTCCGGGAGTGACGGACTTGGGCAGACAACCTCTACAGGTGGCCGATGGCCAGACGGTGTATTTGGCCGGTGGAGCTTATGTCAAAGGCCGGATACAGGCAGCCAGTTCGACGGGCGACAAAGCGGTGACAATCTGCGGCCGCGGCATTCTTTCCGGCATTGATATCGCCGAGCGCAGGGGAGTTTTTGGCCAATTTATGATCAGCGATTCTGTGCGCCGGAAAGATTCAATTTTGCCAAGTGCAGCTTCCCAACTTCATGTGGAAGGCATTGTCATCACTGATCCGCCCGGGCCCAGTTTGAATACCAGAAACCGCCTGACCGCCGAAAATATAAAATTGCTGGCCTGGCCGATGTGCACCGATGGCATTTCAGGCGGCGAAGACAGTTTGGTGAAGGATTGCTTCCTCAAGGTCAATGACGATGGCTTGCATTTTCATCGCTCCGGAACAAAGTTGATCAACAATGTTGTCTGGCGGCAAAGCTTCGGCAGCGCGATCCAGATGGGTTGGAATAGGGCGCAGAATGTAGAAGGTGAACTTTGCGATGGATTGGATATCATCGGTGACGACACTGGGCGACTGAATATTGAGAAAGATTGGGGCAACGCCAATGTCGTGGCGTTGATGGATATTCACAAACACGCTACGTATAGGAACATCGTGATTGCAAATGTCCGCCATGAAAAGAGGTCGTCTCAACTCTTTGGCGTGCGAACCATGCTTGCGGCGGAGGATATAAACCATACCAGTTTTCGGGATGGCCGGGGAAGCGTGGAGGGAATGGTATTTCGGAACATTACCGCTTTGCAGAAGCCTTCCAATCCAAGCGTGTTTGACGGCAATGGCCGGGAGCCGGGAAGCATCAACAATGTCACCTTTGAGAATATCCGGATTGCCGGAGAGCTTATCACGGACGAAAACGCGGCTGGCTATATCGTGCAGCGGGGGAAAACTTTCGGATTTAATTACCATGCGAATTGAAATCAGTCTGTCGGACACAACAAAACAACTATAGCTTAGCCGGTTAAGTGCCTGCCAAATGAAAGAAACGATTTAAGAATGAAAACATTGCTCACTACCGTCTCTGTGTTTGGAGTGTTTTTGCCTGCCTTGCGCGATGTTTGGAATGGCTCGCGTCTCTGGCTTTTGAAGCGTCAATCCAAACTGCCAGATACAGTTCGCATTTCGGCCGGCATCGTCTTGTTTTCTGGCGTTGCCGCGCCCACCCATGTCGGAATCGAACGAGCGGACGTAAGAAAGTCCGCCGACGTATTCATGTAGTGCGACAGCGCCCAGCCAATGCCTAAAACAAACGCAACGTAGGTAATGAGGATGGTGTAATCAATCCAGTGAGGTTGAATGGTTTGCATTAAGGAATTCCTTGGCAAGTTTATATGCGGATGGATTTAAATCTCGGCTGACTCATTTAATCGTTCAAAGTCGTCTCAATCTGCGCCAGCTCCTCGCCGCTGAAATCCAAGTTCCGCGTGGCACCCACGCAATCATCCACTTGACTCACTCGGCTTGCACCGATGAGCGCGCTTGTCACCACTTTGTGCCGCAACACCCATGCCAGTGCCATCTGCGCCAGCGTCTGGCCACGCGCCAGTGCCAGATCGTTTAACTTTCTAGTCTTCGCCAGGATCCCGTCCGTGATATCATCTGGCCTGAGAAAACGCGTGTCTCGGCTGGCACGAGAATCTACGGGAATGCCCTTGAAATATCGGTCAGTTAAAACCCCTTTGGCCAGCGGCGAGAAAACGGTTGCACCTATTCCTTCCGCTTCCAACATCGTTAGCAACTGCGGCTCGACCCAGCGATCGAGCATTGAATAACGCGGCTGGTGAATCAAACACGGCGTGCCTAGATCGCGCAATAGTTTTACTGCCTGCGCGGTTTCAGCGGGCTTGTAGTTGGAAAGGCCGACGTAGAGAGCCTTGCCGCTGCGGACGGCATGCGCGAGCGCGCCCATCGTTTCTTCCAACGGTGTGTCGGGATCAGGACGATGCGAATAAAAGATATCCACATACTCCAACCCCATGCGCTTGAGTGACTGATCCAACGACGACAACAGATTTTTACGCGAGCCCCATTCACCATACGGCCCCGGCCACATATAATAACCAGCCTTTGTGGTGATAATCATTTCATCGCGCCACGGCTTCAAATCCTCGCGGAGGATGCGGCCAAAAGTTTCTTCCGCCGAACCGTCCGGCGGACCGTAATTGTTCGCCAAATCAAAACAGGTGATTCCGAGGTCGAACGCGCGGCAGGCGATGGCACGGGCATTGTCATAGGAATCCTTCGCGCCAAAATTATGCCACAAGCCGAGTGAAATCAGCGGAAGCTTGAGGCCCGATCGTCCGCAACGTCGGTAAAATTCGGGTGAGTCGTATCGGGTCGGATTGGGGTTATACATTTTGACGTGGAACGTGGATTAGTCGACCGCCTGCTTGGCAGCAGTATCATTCTTCTTTTTATCCGGATCTGTCGCTAGCGGATCTTGCAGCGAAAGCGTGTGAAACTCTTCCGCATGTTGAAGCCAAGCTCGCTCCATTGCTTTAACTTTTTCCGGATATTTGCCGGCCAGATTTTTGGTTTCCGAACGATCTGTGCTTAAATCAAAAAGCTCCCATGGTTTTTGATGGTCAGCCACCAATTTCCAATCGTCGATACGGATGGCGCGGTTACTTTCGTGATTCCACCACAGATATTCATGCTTCACCGAACCATCTTTTGCAAAGATCGGCACAAGGCTTTTGCCCGGCAGCGGCGGCACGTCGAGTTCGGCAACTTTGTTTGGAATTTTTCCACCGGTGATTTCCATCACGGTCGGCACCAGATCAATCAAGTGGCCGGGGTTCGTGCGCAATTCGCCTTTCGCTTGAATACCAGCGGGCCAATGCACAATAAGTGGAGTGGAAATGCCACCCTCATGGTTCCATGACTTGTAAAGGCGGAACGGTGTGTTGCAATAGCTCGACCAACCCGGGCCGATGCCGAGATATTCGCCGATTTTGGCTGGTTTTTGATTCATGATTGCGTGGCCTTAACCTTTTCACCGGCGGTGATTTTATAGAGCTTCACACCATGTGCAGGAATGATCATCCGCAGCTTATCACGACCGGGGTTTTTAATATCCGCCAAGTCCTGCTGACGCCACAAATCACGGACGTGTTGAGGCCCCTTGAAACCCAGATACTTCATTTTGTCGAAAGCGATTGTTTGCTTGTTTGAATCACGGTTGAAGAAGCCCAACACTTTGGAGCCGTCTTCAAGTTCTTTCATAAAGACATCCACCGCGCCCACCGCAGCCACACGGGCGGCTTGCCGGCCAAGCGAGTCCTGATCCAAGGCCAAAACCTCGTCGTTGCTCAAAAGGCTTAGGGTGAAGTCATCCAACTTCTCCAAATCACATCCCAAGAGCAGGGGTGAAGAGAGCATGCACCAAAGGCTGACATGAGAATATTGCTCGTCGTGAGTCAGGTGGGTTTCATGGAGACTCAATCCCCAGCCCATGTATCCGACCACCATCATGTCCAGATCATTCCAGTGACCGGGGCCCGCAAAAGACGTCCAGCGATCCTGTGCAAAGCCAATCTCCGTGAAGGCATGCTGAAAAGCGTCATTCTCATCGGTGTTGTCTACGGTTTTGTCTGGTTTCACCCACCAGTCCCGAATATCACAAGTAGTCCGCCAACTATTGGATAAGCGCGCCCAATCGGCGGCGTGGTCGAAGGGAGCGGTGTTGGAAAGACTGAAGACGATATCCCGGCCACTTTTCCGTAAGGCTTTGCTCACCTCGGTGGTGTGTGACACATCGTTGGGATCCCAATCATATTTGAGATAATCAAATCCCCATGCGGCCCACTGGTTCGCGTCTGCCTGGGCAAAGAAATATTTTCCATAGCGATGATCCTTAAGTTTGTCTTCCGGCTTTATCCATGTTCCATCAGCTTTGTCAGTAGATCCTCCGGGAAATCCAGCATACGCAGTAACCCACGGCGTGGAATAAATTCCGGCTTTCAAACCCAATTGGTGAATCTGGTCGCACAACCCCTTCAAGTCCGGAAACCTTTCATTGGCCTGAAGCGCGAGATCTTTGCCCGTTCGCTTTCCCTGCCAGGTATCGTCAATGTTGATGTAAGTCCAGCCATGGTTAATCAAGCCCGATGACACCATCGCCCTCGCTGCGCGCAGCATTTTCTCCTGATCAATCTCGTGCGCCCAGCAATTGAAATTATTCCAGCCCATCGCTGGCGTGAGCGAAATCTGTTCACCCACGACAATTCGGAATTTTTTTTCGCCTGACCCCAGCGAGTTCTTGGCATGAAGGATCACGTGGTATTCACCTTTGGTTTTCAAAGCACCAGTGATCTGCCCGGTGGTCGAATCAACGGATAAACCCGCCGGAAGATTTTCGACACTGAACTCCATCGGGCGCTCGCCTGTGGCGGGAATGGTGTAAAGAAAAGGCGAGTGCGGGCGGACGCCGAAAATTCCCGGCCCGTTGACACGTGGAGCCGGAGATGCAGGTGGCGTGAGTATGTCTGATGATTCTGCAGATTGAATAAAACTCGCTTGTATACATACGGCTATTCCAAGCAACACCGAGCTGAACCGAGTTGGTGGTTTCATGTTTGATTTTGGTAGGTGGCAAGTTGTTGTATTCATGCAAAATAATTATTGGGTTCTAGGGATTGCTAGCAAATGGCTTCGCCGAACTCACGGGCAAGTCCTGTATCCCATGTCCCCGCCAACGGCAGCATGCCGGAAAAGAAACACTGACAAGTTTGTCGCCACCGAGACCTTGAACTTGATTTTTCTTTGAACTGGCATTTTTCGTTTTCTCAATAGTTTCCAATCGTATGCCTTGAGAGGCATCCGCCATCCGCGCTGCCGGAAGTCCGAGTGAGGGAATTCCCGGCAAACACGTTCCACCTTCGCCTCCACTCGTAAGCGTTAGCTTTTCATCCAGAGTCAATTGTGCGATGACATCACGCGCTCGCGACTCGTCGGAGGCGCCGGGATCCTGATAAATTTCCGCCCCAATCACTCGTCCTGCCAGCGATACCGTGACCCACACAATCCCGACCACAAAAATGAAAGTCCATCGCTTAGCATTCACGACCAAAAGATTCTTCTTGGCTTGTGCATATTCCGCATTGGCATACTTCAGATTAAGCACAGCGCCACAGTATGAACATATAGACAAATGTCTAATTCGTTAGACGGATGAAATGTATGTTTATTCACGCCTTTCGACCGAAGTGGTTTGAAAGACGCGGGTCAAGTATTCACCGAGATCGCGCCGCCAGATGGGCCACTTATGAGCGCCGGGCGTCGGATACCATTCGTGATGGATGCCTTTGCTGTCCAGCATGGTGACAAATTTTTCATTATTGGCAAATTCCTTGTCGTCCTGCGCACAACTGATCCAAAATAATTTCAATCGGTCGTTCACCATGGCGGGATTATCCAGCACGGATTGATAGAACTCGGGAATATCGTGCCCCGCACTGAAGATACCGATCCACGCAAAACGATCCAGATTACTCAAGCCGAGGGAGATCACTTGTCCACCACCAACACTGGGACCGGCCAGCGCGCGGAGTTCGCGTGACTTTTCGATGCGATAATTTTTCTCAACGAGCGGAATCGCGTCCTCGAACCATTCACGTTTTATATTATTCATGGCAGCTTCTTTTGTTTCGGGGTTCAAGTAAGCCGGCTCGCCGTGAGGATGACCATCAAGCATGAGCACCACCATTGGACGGGCGCGGCCAACGGCTATGAGTTCGTCGAGCAGCCAATCCACCCGCCCCTTGGCCACCCAGGTTTTCTGCGTGTCCGCCCCGGCATGCTGGAGCACGAGCAGTGGATAATTCTTACCACTTTCCTCGTAACCGGGTGGCGTGTAAATCCAACATTCGCGATTCGTGCCGAGGGCGTCACAAGTGTAACGCTGCACATGAACGATGCCATGGGGAATGGCGCTGGAATATTGCGGGTCGCCGGGTGCAGGAACATGGAGAACACGCGTGTCAGAATAATTTGCGGCGTTGGTCGCATCCGCAACCGTGACGGTGTATTCGCAGACTCCCGGCGAAAGAACCAGCGGCGGCTCTTGCGCGAGAACGGTGGCGGCGAAAAAGAATGTGACGAGTAGGACGCAGAGATTCACGATTTTTAATTGATGAAAATTCACGTCTTGGCTTACGCCTTCACTGCCGTCCGCGTGCCGCCCTGCCGTGCAGACGCATAGATGGCTTCGAGAATGCGGATGTCGCGCAATCCCATTTCACCGGGACACTTGAAGGCGCGCTGCTCGTTGATAGCTTGGGCGAATTCGTCCAGCAGCACGGCCTGTTGAAGTGTGTCCTGTGCTTTGAACACTTGCTTGTCTGGCAGTTGAAGCTGTTTGTCATTCGGCTTGCCGCGCAAGCTTTGGGAGAAGGGACTGCCGCCCTGCGGGCCGCCAACACAGGAGAAAATCCCCTTGTCACAAGCCACGACGCACTGGCTCAAATTAGTGGCATAGGTGGCTCGGCCCTGCATGACGGCACCACCGGGAAATTGCAACGTGTAGCTCATCGTTTCCTCGATATCCGCCGGAAAAACATCCCGCGTAGAAGTGGGAATGGCGCTGACGTAAGTAGGCGTTTCGCCGGTAAGATAACAGCCCGCCTGAATCGCATAAACGCCGGTGTCAAAAGCCGCACCGCCACCTGCCAACTGCTTGTTGAGCAGCCAGACTTTGCCCGGCGCGGTCGGCCAGGAAAACTCCGCTGTAATACACTTCACCGTGCCATAAACCTTTTCTCGCGCAAGCCGCATCATCTCGACATGGTGCGGTTCAAAGTGCAGACGATAATCCACCCCCAAACGCACGCCCGAGCTTTTCGCCGCCGCGATGATAGCCTCGCACTGCTCACTGCTAGTCGCCATCGGTTTCTCGCACATCACATGCTTGCCTGCCTTGGCCGCCGCGATGGCATGTTCGGCATGCAGGCCGTTCGGCGTAACCACATGGACAATGCTTATGTCCGCACAGTCCGCGAGCGTCGCCATGTCGGCGTAGGTGAAGATGTTTTTTTCCGGGAAACCATATTGCTGCGCCCACTGGCGGCCCTTGCCTTGCGGGTCGCCGGTGATGACTCCGGCAAAATAAACATCTTTCGCGAACGCCAGTTCCGGCGCGATGCTGCGTTCGCTGAAGCGACCGAGGCCGCACAAGGCGATGCCGCGTTTACCTTCCCTCGTCGTCTGTGCCTGTGCTAGTAAATTTAGGCCAACAATAGCCGGCGCGGCCAGTGCAGTGGTTTTGAGGAACGAACGACGGGTGGTGGGTTTCATATTAAGAGACCGCTGATTCCGTCCCATTATTTGCAGCGATGGGCATTGTTAAGTTTTAACATTTCAATGCGAAATTGCCATCTAGACAAATGTCTAATTCTTTGGGCTGTTGACCACCAACCGTCGCTGACTTACAGTGCCGGAAACAAAATATCCGAGCAGCGAATCATGTGGACGCATGTGCCGTTTCCAACAAATCCGTGGTCATTTCGGAATATGTTTTATATGCGAATTCATGGAATAATCTGCGCCGCATTGCTGGCGAGATCATTTGCTTTTTCCCAAGAAACGCTGACCTCGATTGCTGCTGTGCGGGCGTTATCACCGGAACGCGCAGATGAAAATATCCCGGTGCAACTGGAGGCCACGGTCACCTTAAATTTTATAGATTCAAAAAAACGAGACACCTTGTTTATCCATGATAGCCAAGAGGGAATCTTTCTTGCCCTAGAACATCCGATGAAGGAATTTAGTCTGCACTCCGGGACGCGCCTGCAAATTCAAGCGCATACACATATGGGTGGTTTTATCCCTATTTTGATCTGTGATTCACTCAATATTATCGGTAGCAATTCACTGCCTACGCCCGTCTTCATAAATAAAGAAAATCTTTTTTCTCCGGAACTTGACTGCCAATGGGTCAAAGCCTCCGGTGTCATTGTTGGCACCGAGACCATTTCGGAAGGTCAATTCATTTTTGTCGTGGAATTGTCTGGGTGGAGAATTAAATTGCTGGTGCCAGCAAATGACCAGCTTGAGCAGCAGGCGGCGAAGCTTATGCAGAGGCGGGTGACCTTTGAGGGAGTGGCGTCAACGGTATTTAACAATGCACACCAGATGACGGGGCGCTACATTATGATTCCGTCACTGGATTTCATTCAGTCGGCGAAGGGAACCAGCCAGACTGATTCCATTTCGTTAATGCGAGTGGATCAAGTGCTGCGTAGCGATACCACCATAAAAAAATTGATCCGTGTGCGCGGAGTGGTTACCTATGCGAACCCGAACGAACTTTACCTGCGAGGCGAAGGCGGCAGCATGCATGTATTTATTGCCGGGAACACCCATTTCATTTCGGGCGATGTGGTGGAGGTCGAAGGATTCGGCGTGCTTGCTCCTTTCCGACCAGAACTGCGGGCACGTCAGGTGCAGCTATTAAAGGGACACCAACCGCAGCCGCTTCCGATTCAATTCCAAAACGAGACCAAAGATTTGGCAGACTTGCAGGCGGAATTAATTGAAGTCAGGGCAAAATTTCTGGGCCAGCGGGAAAATCCAAATGCCATCATCCTGCAATGTCGGACTGGAGATCGATTGTTCGAGGCACTTCTACCTAAAGACATTCCATTTCCCAAAGAATTGGTGGTGGGTGCCACCCTCCGATTGATTGGAACCTGTGAACTCACAACCTCCCATCCTTTGCCTCGCATGCAATGGGTGGATGGCTTTCGGCTACACCTGCGCTCTTCGGAAGACCTTGCCATCCTCTCGCTGCCACCTTGGTGGAACGCAACTCGGTTGCTAACCGCCCTGGCAGTAGTGGCGTGCCTAGGGTTGACGGCGATGACCTGGGGTTGGACATTGCGCCGGCGGGTAGTGGCGCAGACTGAAGTTATCGGCGCGCAACTGAGCCGCGAGGCGGTGCTTAGCGAACGCCGCCGCCTAGCGCGAGATTTTCACGATACGCTAGAACAAGAGTTGACTGGCGTTGCGTTCCAACTCGACAACGCCGAGGAAAGCATTGAAAGCACTCCCGGTAAAGCCCGCCAATCATTGCAACTTGCCAAGAAGATGCTGCGCCAGAGCCGCGAGGAAGCCCGTATTTCCATTACCGATCTGCGGAGTGCCCTGCTGGAACAGGCTGGATTGGCGGCAGCGATGCAGGAAACTCTGCCGTCGTTAGCTAGCAGTTCTCCTGCGGTATTGACCTTTGAGCAAACAGGGGCTGAAAGGAGGATGAATGTTGCCGTTGAAAATCATTTACTGCGATTGGCCCGCGAGGCGGTGGCTAACGCGGTAAATCATTCTGGAGCCAAGCGGATTGAGGTTAAACTAGCCTTTGATCCGGTTTTTGTGAGGTTGACCGTCACCGATGACGGCCGAGGGTTTGATGTGAAAAGTCCTCCGCCCAAGGGTCATTTTGGATTGTTGGGAATGTCGGAGCGTGCCAATAAAATTGGCGCAACCTTGAATATTCAAAGTGCACCGAACATCGGAACGACGGTAATTATCACGGTTCCGATGGATCATTCACATCCCGCCCAGTATGGTAAATCAAAGCAAACAATTTTATGAAAGAGAAAATTGGCGTCCTGATAGTGGATGACCACGCGATGGTGCGAATCGGATTAATTGAAGCCGTAACCGCAGTATCCGACATGCAAGTGACAGGTGAAGCCGCCAATGGTTTAGCGGCCATCAAACTTTATCGAAAAGAACGCGCAGACGTGATATTGATGGATTACCAAATGCCGGAGTTGGATGGCGTAGAAACAACCATCCAACTGCGCGAGTCTTTTCCAGACGCCAAGGTAATACTGCTTTCCATCCGCGAAGGTGAAGAGGACATCTGGCGAGCCACTCAAGCGGGTGTCAAAGGTTATCTGCCTAAATCATCCTCCATGAGGCAGGTGTTGACCGCCATTCGACAAGTGCATGCCGGGCAAAACTCTTTTCCGCCGGAAATTGAAAACAAAATCATGCAACGCTCAAACCGTTCCGATATGACCGAACGGGAATTGGATGTTCTCCACTTGCTCGTGGCCGGCAAATGTAACAAAGAAATCAGCACGGCTTTGAACCTTTCCGATGGCAGTGTTCGGCTTTACGTCTCACGGGTTTTATTGAGACTGGATGTGAAGGATCGCACGCAGGCAGCGGTGAAGGCCATCCAAAGCGGGTTGGTTCATTTGGGGCAATAATCTCCCCCAAAAACATACGGCATTCAGTTGGCATGGATTCGGATGGTTCGCCGGACATCTGCAGATGAGGCACCCAACCTGATGTCGTATTCCTTGACGAACTTTTCGATCGTGTCCATGGGCACATCGATATTCATGATGTCGGACAAGTCGAACTGGCGGTGGAGTTGGCGGCGGATTGACTCAAGCCCATTTACGAGGAGATCCGCACCGGGGTGATGGCCGGCGGCTATGTGCAGGGAATCAAAATTTGCCGGCAGCGGTGCCTGTCCTTCAGGGATAATCTCGGCATTACTGCGAATAGGCGTATGTCCCGTATGCAACCTGGTCATTAACGTAGAGCGGGACGGCGCGCAGACGGCAGAGCATAATATCTCTGACATCTACGAAACCTCTGTAATTACTCCGTCAAGACGTGCTCGGTGTGACGTTTACGCCTCGACCGTGCGCCGCGCTATATCTTTATGGGGTTCGATAGTCTTCAGACAGGAAGCATCCAAGTTGGGGTGGTCATAAACTCCAAATCTGAACAAGGTATAAAGCTAATTGGCAAAAGCCTATTGCAGCAAGATGCGGTAAAATCGTTGGGGCGTGGCCACGCTGCTGGTGTCCATCATCCAGAAGGGACTGTGAGGTGAATTGGTGGTTAATAGTGTGTTCCAGTTATTCAGGTTGGTGGAGGACTGCAGGATGTAGTCCGGCCCATAGTCTCCGGTGACGACCAAACTAAATTGCCCGTTGCTGACGACCGGCGAAATCAGTCTGGGCCGGTTGACCGGGTTCACCATGATGGAGAACCCTTGGGTGGCACTAAGGCTAGGCGTCCCGTTATCGGTGACTGCTAGCAAAATCGGGTAGTTGGAGTTGGCTTGGGTAGCCAGCGGACGCCAGGTGAACACGCCGTTGGTCGCATTGAGTGCGGCGTTGGTAGGCGCAGAAAGCAGGCTGAAGGTCAAGATTTGTGGCGGTATATCCGAGTCGGTGGCGGTGTTGTTCAAGTTGAGTGTGATGCCGACGTTATTAGTGACATTGGAGATACTTACCAGCATCGGCGCTTGGTTGGTGGTCTCATCGCTCCAGCTTGTTTGGCCGACGACGTTGGTGGCCCGAACCCGATAACTGTAACTAGCGCCAACGACAATACTCGTATCATTATATGAAACATTGCCACCGATACCCGCCTGCGCGGGAACGGCCGCAATGGTGGCAAAGGTTCCGCTGATGAGCCGGCGTTGAAGTTCAAAGCCGGTTTCGTTCGCCGCCTGATCGGTCCAGGTTAATGCGATTTGGTTCGAAGCAACCAAGGTGCCGCGCAAGGCGACCGGACGCGGAGTGACCGGATCGTCGGCAATGGTGATGCTGGAGCTACTGAAGACATTTGTGACATAATTAAGGCCATTGGTCACCGTGAGATTCACTGTCCGCACACCTTCAATCAAATGATCCGACAACGGGGCAATGGTCACGGCAGCTTGGAGTTGCCCGGCTGGGATGGTTACTGAACTGCTCATCGTCGCATAGTCCACGCCGTTGGTCGCGCTGCCGCCGAGCGAATAACTGACTGTCAGCGGAAAATTGGTGGCGCAATCCCGGCTGATCGCAAAGCCGCCGTTGACCAGTCCGATTTCCGACGCATTAGTAGCACCCAAGATTCCGGCTAGGGGAATTTTAACTAATTCGATTGCATCCCAAGGCGGCAAAGTGACGGTGCTGCCCGGTGCCTGCACCACTCCCGTGTTAGGATCCGCCGGATCTGTGGCGCGCTGGGAAGTAGTGCCCAAAATTCGTTTGAACCAGCGCGAGAGTTGAACTGTGTTGGTGTCGGAGGTGCCGTTGACCAACACGGCTCCATTCTCGAATTCCCGATAAAACACGGCGGTAGTGTTGGTAAACAGATACACGTCATCCAGCCAGACGGTGGTTTGATCGCCGTTGAAGGTGAATTTGGGAGAATGACTGCCGCCGCCGCCAGAAGCAACCGTCAACACTATGCGCTGCCAGTTTGTCGAGAGATAAATATCGTGCACGGCGTTATCCAAACCGGCTTGGGCACTGCGGCTCTGGGCCGCCCGAGCCATGAAGCTGATGGTGTAATTCGTATTGGCAAGAAGAGTGATTGTCGGCCCGGTCACCGAGGCGGTGTTTGTCGAAGGCGCGAATTTCAAGGAGAAGCCGCCCTGCCCCGGATTAACACTGTCACGGGTGAGACTCCCATTGGAAGCAGTCCAGCCGGTGGTATTGGCCTCAAATTGATAGTTCGCGCTCTTGAGCAACGAAGCGTTCGTGCCATACACGCTGGCATTATATAGACGGTCGCGCGGTCCCAGCGCACGGCCGAGCCAATTCCCATACAACAGCATGTTTGCCAGCGACGTGTTTGTCACGTTAAAGGCCTGCCCAAATGTCGCCGTATCCGCTGCGACACTGACCGTATATTCATCCCACCAAAAATCTGCCCGCTCCTGAGAGATGTCCTGCGAGAACTTGGCCGAGTAACTAAAATAGCCGTCATCCAGCAAGGTGAACCCAAGCGCTTGGCGAAAACCCAGGTTCAAAGTAGAAGGAACGGCCAAGCCATGTGGATAAAGAGCTGTGCTGTCGCGCATGAGCACCTCAGTTCCGGTTGCCCCCAGACGATGCTCATGAATCCGGAAGGTATAATTGGCAAGCACGTCCTCAAATTTATCGGTGAACTCCGGCATAGCTTCCTCCAGTTGCACCCCGTTCAGATTGGTGAAACCGCGGCTCGTGACATACCCGCCGATAATCACTTTGTTTGGGTGATTGCTGCGCACCAGACTGTAAAACAAATCCGTGCCCGCCGACACGGGATCTAGTCCGCTGGCAAGGATGGGAGCACCAGCTACGCCATCATTATCGTAATCAGGATTACCCGACATGCTCGGCGTATCGGCATCAAATAGAATGCCCACCCCGCCGGGTTGATTGGGTGCGATTTGCCCCGTAGTGGAACCGCTGTGGTAAGTTTCGATGTTAGCCTTGATCCAATCCGCCATGCGTTCCCCAAAGGTCTTGCCCGATCCACCATTATCCCTTGGGCAATAAGTGCTGCGGTTGTAACTCCAATGGCTCGCGGTGGTGGAACCGGAAACCGACAATTCCGCCACGATTGCGCCAATCGGATGTGTGAGCGCCGTGGACTTGTAACCGCGTTCCCGGCTCATGAACGTGTTCCCGGTCAAATTGGTCATGAAAACAAATTCCGCGTTGGCAAAACTACCCACCGGCGGATCATAGATCACCACGAACGAGCCGGGCGGGCCGTCATTGTTGTCAAACACACCGCCGGTCATGTTGTTTTTGAGGCCGCCGCCATTGGCAACTTGAAAGGTCTGGGTGGCGGCGTTTACTGCGGTCGCAAGCGTGGTGCCAGCATAGTAGAGCCAGTGGCCGGCAAACATATTGTCTGTGGTCGCATCGGTGACCGGCCCCGTGTTGGTAAAAACAATGCCTCCATCCACCTGTGTAAAGACAGCATACTCACGAACGTTTAGATAATGCAGTCCCAAGATGTTGGAGTTGAGATCAAGAATGGCCCGCGTCTTGTCTAACGAGCCAATCGTTCCGCTAACAATATCATCTTTTGTGAAGTCGGACGCAGTCACCCCTGGCAGGCTTATACCCCACTTTATATTTTCCCCCGTGCCGGTGCGCGGGAAAGGCAGCTGGTCGAACCGGAATGAGTTCACATTGACTGGGGCTTGATTTGTATCCGCGTCATCGAGGTAGTTATACTGTGTGGCAGGAGGAATCGTGAGCACGGCTCCCCGGACTGCAATCGGAAACAGCGCCAGCCCCAATAGCAGGGATAAGCCAGTGCTGATGAGTTTCTGACAATTTGGAGGGGACAGTTTCACGGGTTTGTTTAAGGTGTTTGCCCAGCACGATAGAAACGGCATTGGATTACTCTCGCCGTGAGCACGAACGTTCCCGGCGCTTGCATTGCATCAATATCTTGAGAGGGCCACAGTGCTGGCAACGATTCTTTAGCAAGCAGAAGAAACGCTTTGCACAGCAATAAACCAAAGGTGAGGTATATTGATTATTCATTTTGCAACAGTTGACTTCACCGACCATACGCGCACTTCGTCGAAATCGGCTTCCTGGTTGGGTGTCGGTCCACGACCTTCTAGAACCAGGTCGTGCTTGTTGACGTAGGCGAGTCCGGGACTCTGTAAATAACCCACAGGCTTGTCGTCGATTATCACACGCATCCGATCGCCAATAACCTCCCAACCAAGGCGATACCACTGGCCGGGCTGGAATGTGAACGGCACTGGCACAAAGGCTGGTTTGGCGAGGCGATCACCCTCGGCAATCTTCACGGCGTCGCCCGACCGGCGCAGCGCGTAGATGTCGTTCCGCATTAACCCTTCCTTGTCGTCGTTAAGCGTAAGCAGGGTAGGTTTGATGGCGATACGGCTGATGTGGCCGTGGTGAGTGCCGGTATATTCAAAGTCGTCACAGCCGAGACTGATTCCACTTGCGCCCGAAAATCGAAATTTTATTTCGAGAATGAAGTTGCCATCAGGCAATGGGAGTTTGGCTTTGACCCCACTGTGCTCGGCACTTTGGAATACAAGCACCCCATTGGTGACAGTGAAACCGGGCAAGCCCGGTTTCCACGCGGAGCCGAGTTCGGTGCGCTCGAAATCATCCAAAAAAATCAGCTTGTCTTTGATGCCAAATGGCTGGGAGGGCACATCGGCCGCGAACACACTGGCAAGCGGCGTGGCGAAAGCGATGAGCGCGGCGATCAGAATAGGTTTCATGGCGGTATATTTTAGGAAATTCATTTCGGAGGCGGAGCTGTAGATGAAGGAGCGGGCAGTCCATCCACGGTATTGAACTCCATCAACTCGACGCGCGTGCCGTCAGGATCGAAGAGATTCATTTGGCGCTTGTGATCCACGCCGATATTAGTTTTAAGCGGATAGGACGGGAGCAAATGCGTCGAGCGGGCTTCGAGGGCGCTCTTCGCTCGCTCGATGTCAGGCACTTCGAGACAGATGTGGTTCTGATGTCCTCGCTTGTCGGGCGCGGGAAACACCGGGACGAGGATGAATTCAATCTGCTCCTTGCCCTCGGGTATCGGCGCAGATACCGCAACAAGCCGATTCGACGTATCCAGCAGGGCAAGAATGGTGAAGATGGTGAGAAGAAGCGAATGTTTCATGGCTTTAGTTTCATTCGTAAGTCTTCTTTTTGTTATCTGGATTGGGATTGCTGGCCGTTTTGATCGGAATGTTCGGTGTCGGCATCGGGGCTTTTATGGCTTCACGCCACGCGAGCATCTTCGCGTATAGTTCCTTTGTTTTATCGGGTATTTTCGTCACGAGGTTGGTCTTCTCGCCGATGTCGGCGCGGAGATTGTAAAGTTCCAACCGGTGATCCTCGAAGAATTCCATCAGCTTCCAGTCACCAGCAATGATGACGCCAACAGGCGTCGCGCGCGGATTGTTCTCAGGGCCAAGATAGCCGGGGAAGTGCTGATAGATAGCGTCGCGCTTGAGCGAAGCGCCGTTGTCACGGAACAACGGCACAAGGCTTTCGCCGTCGAGAGGATAGTTCGCGGGCGGTTTCGCAGCGGCGATGTCGAGGAGTGTTGGATAGAGATCAACGTGGATCGCCGGCACGTCGTTCGTCGTGCCGGGCTTGGTCACGCCAGGCCAGCGCACAATGAAGGGATCGCGCGTGCCGCCGTCGTAGAGACTGCCCTTGGCGTCGCGTAATGGCAAGTTGCTGGTTATTTTATCAACTCCGCCATTGTCGCTCGAGAAAATGACCACAGTATTATCGGCGATCTTGAGTTCATCAAGCAACGCCATCAATCGCCCCACGCTTTCATCTACGCTCGCGATCATTGCGGCGTAAGTCGGGCTGCGATGTCCGTCGACAGGGGGCTTCGGCTTGAAGTGGGCGATGAGGTTCGTCTTCGCCTGAAACGGCTCGTGAACGCCGAAGTGCGGCAGGTAAAGGAAGAAAGGCCCGTCCTTGTGTCGCCGTATGAAGTCCTCGGCTTTATCTGTGAGGAAGTCCGCCAGGTAGGTGCCCGGCGCGTAGGGCGTCTTCGGGTTGGTATCGAAATCAAAGTGCTTGCCAATCGAAGTAATGGCCTCGTCAAAGCCACGTTTGCCGGGATGCTGCGGCCCTTTGTTCTGAAGACCCCATTTGCCGAACATTGCGGTCGAATAGCCCGCTGCCTTGAGCGACTGGGCGATGGTAATTTTATCCATCGGCAATTCTTCGGAGTTGTCCACCGGGCGCAGAGTCCGGGTCCGCCACGCAAAGCGATCAATGCTGCCGACATTATAGACGCCGGTGCGCGGTGCATATTGCCCGCTTATCAATGCCGCGCGCGTCGGGGCGCAGTTCTGGCAATTGTAGTAGCGCATGAACCGCGTGCCTTGCGCGGCAAGACGGTCAATGTTGGGCGTTTCGTAATACTTCGATCCCTGCACCGCAAGGTCGGTCCAACCGAGATCGTCCGCGAGAATGAAGACGATGTTCGGCGGCTTGGTATTTTCGGCAGCCATGGCCGTTGAAGCGAGCACGATGAGAACACAGGCGAGAAGAGAATGGAATTTCATTATGAATTGCTCGGTAATTTGTTTTGATATGGAGAGGATTAATTCAGTCATTCTCCAGTTCATGGAGCAGCGCGATAGAAGCGGTTCGGCGTATTCAGAACATTGGTGTCAAGAAGCTGTGCAGTTCCATCAACGCCCGGCACAAGAGACTGCAAAGTCATCCATTGTGAGTTCAGATTACTACTTGTTTGCGAATAGGTCACCTGCGCCCAACCGCCAGATCCGTCCACAATATTGTTGCTGGTAGTTGTCCAAGTTAGATTGGCCGCTGGCAATTGAAAGACGAAAGTTAGTCCAATCCAAATCAGCAGCAGGTTTGTGACAGATGTTCTAATGATTTTATACGAGACGTTCATAATCAGATTGATCGGGCTGAATTGTTGGTTGGATTTAGGCAGGAAATTCCTCACTTCAGTTTCGAATAGGCTTTCATCAATCGAGTCTAGCACCACAAAGGAAAGTCTTCATCTAGACAAATGTCTAAGAGTGCGTCTGAAAAATCATGAATGATGAGGAAACAAGGGAGTCGGCGGAGTTGGATTCGAATCAATCCAAGCCACGGAGCTGGACTCAGTCGTTTCGTAATCGCGCACGAGCCGCCGCTGACGCATCAACCAATGGTGATCCGCTGCCCATCACGCAGGAAATCAACAAGGAGGAAAAGGAACACGACCGCGTGGCCGGCGACTAGGCCAGCGAAAAGAAAATCTCGCTGTTCACGGTGATGGAAAAGAAGCAGAAGACAATTCATGCATTGATGCAGGGGCAGACCATCCCGTTCAAGGCGCTGTTTGTCATCCGCGTCTGGGACAAATCCAAAGACGGTTTGAATGTGAAATGCAGCGCCATCAAGAATGCCATCAACTCGATGAACTCGGCGCAGTATTTTGAAAGCAATCTGCCGAGCACGTCGAAGAATCTGTTTTTTCAGACGTGGCTGGGCTGGACGTGGGGGCGTTACGAGTAGTGATTGAGTTCTACCCGCGTAATGATTTCACTGGCACTTGCCTCCTCTGGCTGCTCCAACTTGCTGTAAAACAACAGCATGAAATTGGTGCCGGTGGTGGGACTCGAACAGGATTAGTGGTTTTCACTACTCCCGAACTACCCGTCCGCCACCAGAGGCGCGCTACGCATAACTATCGAACACCAATAGAATCAGGCATTTCAACGTGTTTGTCAAGCATTCAGCCTAACTCAGAAAAAAGCAGCAACTATCCTTCAACAATCCGGCAGAACTCTTTTCACTGGCACTTTCACTGGCACTGAAAAATCACATTTTGATTGGTTTCTGGCTAATAGTTAAAGCCATGCTTGAACTATTCGTCTTAAATCAATCCGATGCCAAGCCTATCGTAAATGGGAATCACAGCGATTTTTTACCCGCCGCCTTCACTTTGGCCCACCGGGCTTTGGCTGCCGCCGAAATTTTTGCCCGGCCCGCCGCGCTCATCGTGGACTTCTTTTTAACCACAGACTTTGCCGCTGGCTTGGCCACTGGCGTTTTGACCTTCGCCCAGCGCGCCTTTTGAGCGGCGGCGATTTTGGCCCGAGCCGCCGCACTCATCTTCGACTTCTTTTTCGGAGCCGGTGCAGGAGTTAAAGTTTTTGCGGGAGAACCCAGGATGGATGTCAGTTCTTTTTCCAATGCGCTGATCTTGTCTTTGATGTCAGCCGCGTGTTTCAGTTGTGCCGAGGTCAGTGATAATAGATTACTCATGGTGAAACCAGTATAGGCAGGCAGACAGAAAGTTCAACCGGCATCCATTCGGAACCATCCATCCCCTAAAAGTCCCGTCATCTTCATGGGACGATTGTTCATCCGTCCGGCGTTGATTGATGTCGTGTTCACTCGCCTGCTGGCCGCGCTTCTGGTTGCTGCGCGGCAATTTCGCGCCACGAAATATGTCGTGGCACTGCATTGCGGTCGCTCCGCCGCCCGCCAGCGCGACCAGCAGGCTCGGTGCGTTTCGTTCGGAACGGGATTGCTCTCCCCGGTGCGGTGAAGAGAGCAATCCCGTTCCTTCAAACCGAAACGCAAAAACATGAACACGACAGAAACCATCAATGCAACGCCGCAACCGACGAACAACATCGTCAAACCGTTCAAATTTCCACCCCAGCCGCAGGAGTGGAAGATTGTATCGCTCAAGGAATGTCCCACCCCCGAAGCCATGCAAACCTGTGAGACGCCGGCACAAGCCGCCGACTACTGGCGGACGCACATCGCGACGCATCCGCATTTTAATCCTGAATGTGAATGTCTGGTGGTGTTGATTCTGAACACCCGCCGTAAAATCAAAGGCCACTATTTTGTATCGGTCGGGACGATGGATACAATTTTGGTTCACCCGCGCGAAGTATTTCGTTTGGCAATTATGGCAAGTGCTGCGGCCATCATCCTGATGCACAACCATCCGAGCAATGAAACGACTCCATCGGAGGCGGACATTAAAGTCACCCGCGATCTAATTCGAGGCGGGCAAATTTTGAAAATCGAAATTCTCGACCATTTGGTGATTGGAAATTTCAATCAGACGTCACTTCGAGAAAGTGGTTATTTTTACCAGTAATCCAACAGCTTTGCTATCAAGCTCCGCCATTGGCGGAGCTTTTTATTGTTTGCACTATGAACCGTCAGACGATACGTTGTGCAAATGAAAAAGTGCCCTGAAAGCGTCAAGGAACCTCGCCAAATAGGCGCGGCTGAAGCTTTTATTGATGCGCGCCTGGCTTTAGGTCGTGTCGCATTTTCTCTGGCTGATTTGACGAAGGAATCAGGCTTGTCGGCAATTGCTGCAAAACGCCAATTATCCAGGCTTGGCGACAAAGTTACCAGAGTTTCGCCGAGGCAGCCTTTCTATTTGATTGTTGCGCCGGAACATCGTGCAATGGGTGCTCCGCCGGCGGCGTGGTGGCTCAATGATTATTTCAACTGGCTGGACCAGCCGTATTATCTGGCGCTTCAATCTGCGGCTAGTTCCTTCGGTTCAAATCCACAGGCGTTGCAGATGACTCAAGTGATGACTGACCGCCCCGTCCGGCCAGTCAAAGTGGGAAGGATTCAAGTCAGATTTTTCGTCAAACGCGGAATTGGGCGAACGCCCACGCAACAACTGGCGCAGGCTTCCGCCCCGCTTTGCATCAGCACGCCGGAGGCAACCGCCTTTGATCTGATCCGGTATGCCACCAGCATCGGCGGGATTGAGCGGGCGGCTGAAACCATCGCGCCGTTATTGCCAGACTTGCGCGCCCGCGAACTCAAACAGGTGCTGGCGGCGGAAGACGAACCAGCCAGCGCCCAGCGGCTGGGCTTTGTCGTCGAAGCTGGTGGGGCGAAAAAACTGGCCCAGGTCATTTACGATTGGCTGCCCGACAAATTGGCGGACGTTCCTCTGTCACCGTTAAAAGGTGAACGGAAAAGCATTCCCGTCGTCGAACGTTGGCAGGTTCTCAACAATTCCGGTGAATTGAAACTATGACGCCCATCACCCGCCAGGACATTCTGGCCCATCAAACCGTCGTGCCATGGTCGGCGCAGTATCAGGTCGAACAAGACCTTTTGCTGTGCCGGGCGATGGCGGCACTTTTCGATGATGCTTTTTTGAGTTCCCAAATCGCCATGCGCGGCGGCACGCTCCTGCACAAGGTTCATCTCGCGCCGGCGTCCCGTTACAGCGAAGACATTGATCTGGTGGTTGTGGGCAATCGCCCCGAAGAGCATATCCGCCGAGCCATTCGCCGGGTATTGGCGGACGTATTGGGGCCACCAAAGACATCAGTATGGGGCACGCTCACACTGGCAATACGAAACGCTGTCAAACCGTCGAAGGTTTTGCGAATGACGTATTCGCTGCCCTCAATCATTGAACCTGGCCGGATGCTGGACATCGTGGTCGAGGCAAATGTGACCGAGCGCAAGCCGCATCGTGCCGTGGTGGTAATACCCTTCAGTTTTCCTTTCCGCGACCAACCGATCCAAACGCAAATCAAAGGTTATGACATTCACGAAATGTTGGGCACGAAAATGCGCGCGATGTTTCAGCGGAAGCGCGGGCGGGATTTGTTCGATTTGTATTGGGCGCTGACGAAATCGCCAACCCCGGTTGACCCATCCGCGATCATTGAATCGTTTCAGCATTACATGAAGCAGGAAGGCACCACGGCGGGCCGCGCAGAGTTTATCGAAATTCTTGAAGCGCATCTGCTGGATCGGGGATTCTGTTCCGATATGGGACCGCTGTTGCGCAGCGGAATTATTTACGCGCCGCAGGCGGCGGGAAAATACGTCAAAGCCCATCTGCTAAAACTTTTGCCGGAATAATCCGGCAAATGGTCTTGGGGAGTGGAATGATTGGTTCAAGGGCAGCACGCCGAAGCGGGCGTTCTGCTTTACGCGGCAGCGAATTGCCAGCGCGAACAATTTCAAAATAATTCTCGCCGCGCGTTTGCATTAGGAGTAAAACTGCGCAACTGCTCTTGCAAAAAAATGCACCACATCCGCTAAAAACAAAGCACCATGGCTAAAACGGCAAATTTTTCGGTTGATCCCCGGCTGGCTTCAATTCTTGGCGAGAATTATTCATCCAGCGAACGCGCGCTCCGTGAACTGGTGGACAATGCCTGGGACGCCGAAGCAACCGTCGTTAAAATTACATTGCCCGACATCCTGAATGAATCACCAATCATCATTGCCGACAACGGCAGCGGGATGAAAGAGCAAGAAATGCGGCAGGAATACCTCAACATCGCCAGCCCGCGTTCCACACGGAAAGGTGATAAGACGCCAAATCTGAATCGCACAGTCAAGGGACGCCGGGGAGTTGGCAAGTTTGCCGGTTTGATTCTGGCAAGCCAGATGGACGTGGATACGAAAGCCCACGGCGTCCGAACGCGGCTGGTCATTTCAAAAGGGGCTTTGTTGAGCGCCGGCAAAGACATTGAACAAGTGCCATTGCCGATTGAAATTACATCCTGCAAACCGGGTGAAAAGGGCACGACCATCACGTTGAAAAATCTGAATCAAAATCTGAACTTTCCGAAAGCTGAAAAGTTGAAGGAAATAGTTGCATACGATTATGGGCGTGAAACCGGCTTTGAAGTTTTCATCAATGGCGAAAAGGTTTTGCGTCACGATATCCAGGGACAATCATTCACCAAGGAATACACGCTGCCGAATGGTAAAAAGGCGACCGTAAACTACACTGTCAGCGACAAGCCTGTCCCCAGCCGCAAGGCGGGGCTTATTCTGCGCGTTGGCGACAAAGCCGTTGGCAAGCCGCATCACTGGGGCTTGGAGCATGACGAGACATTAAGCGACCGGCTGCGAAACAGAATCGTCGGTGAAATTCGCGTTGAGGCTGACGCCATCGAATTGACTGCCGCTGGTGGCGATGTGATCGAAAGCGATAAGGGTTTTGAACAATTGACCGAATCCCTCCAGCAGGACGTAAAGGAAAGTCTTGGTGAAGTTCATACCAACGAGGTCAACCTGGCCAAAGGCCGGTGGACGCAGTTGATGAAACGCCGTCTGGAAACTGTGCCTGAACATAGGCGCTCGATTGTCGAAGACCGGCTCGAAAAACTTATTTCCAGATCCTATCAGGAAGGCGAAAAGGAGGAGCGGATCACCGTGCTGGTCGGTCTGGTGATGGACGCGCTCGAAATGGACGAATACTGGACGGTCTGCCGGGAAATCGAGGACGCAGAAAAGGTGGACGTTTTTCATGTCGCCCAAGCCCTTGATAAATTTGGCCTCACCGATCTTGCGTTCATTGCCCAACAAACAAAACGCAGAACAGAATTTCTCGACCATCTTGATAAGCTCGCATCTGATCCAAACACAACAGAAAAGCAGATGCACACGTCGCTGCAAAACAGCCTTTGGGTTTTCGGCAGTCAATACAGCATCATGGCAAGCAACCAGCAACTGCAAGGAATCGTCGAAGATTACACAAAAAAGGCATATACCGCCGCCGATGCCGCCGACCGCCCGGACTTGCTCCTCGCCGCAAATGTCGAGAGCCGTCATTTGTTAATCGAATTCAAACGCCCATCCATTGCGGTTGGTCGCGATGCCGAGAACCAAGCCAAAAAATATGCCGACACGTTGACCGGAAAGCTGGGCATCGGCCTCGAAATTCTTGTCATCGGCGGGGAAGTGGATTCCAAGCTTCAGCATGAATATACCGGCAAACAAACGCGGTTTCTGTCGTATCGCGCTGTGATTGCCAACGCGCGCACGCAGTTGGAATGGTTGTTAAACCAACTGAATGAAAAACCGTGAAGATCGCGCCGTGACCAACGCGCTTTGTTGCTCCCGTCCCCGTCTGCCGGTCGGCCCTGTGCCCCTCACGACCGCGCCGGTTCCGTCCGCAACAAAGCGCGCTCGTCACGAGCGACATACGATTCCGAAGGATCGGCGGGCTTTCCGCCTGCGGTTCGGTGACGGTTGTTTCGCTGCGGCTCCGTTCCTGCGTCTCTGCGCCTTTGCTCCACTTTCCCGTTCACCGAACCCCAGGCCGAAGCCATGAGCCGATGAACTGATGGTTAATTTTGCTGACTCGGTTCAGCGCCAAGCCTAATTTCCATGACCACGATGTTCCGAATCTTCGGCTGGCCGTCTTGTCCTGTGAATCGTGAAACGTGACCATGTAGCCAGGAAGGAACTTTTGGACTTTTCCAAAATCCGACCGTCAGCCAACTCAATTCTGCCATCGGCGCGATATGGTAAAATGGCGGTGGCGGCTGGTGCCGACAAAATTCCGTCGGAATTAAGTTAACCATGGATAATGATTCAAATCGCATTTGTTTATGCGCAGAATGGTGGTAGCCGTATTTTGCAATATGGATGACAATTACGCGAGGTGCGGTAAGCGTGAATAATCTTGTTATGCTGCTGGGTTAGGCGTTCCATTCTAAACGCTATGAAAAATATTCTATGGGTTGGCGTGGCGGTGCTACTGGGCTTGACCACACTGCAAACATTCGCAATCGAGGGGCTGCAAATTTCCGTGCAATGCAGCAACGTGTGTCTGGCTTGGCCAAGCGTTGAAAACGAGACATACATTGTGCAATACCGCCAATCACTAACCGACACCAATGGCTGGCAAACGCTGGCGGCATCGTTGGCGGCAGAAATAGGGACGAACCGCACCGTTTTCGTTCACTCCAATATTGTCCAGCATCCAAATTGTGGCAGCAGCGGCAATTCGCTGTTGGCCGGCAGCGGCCAATTTGACTTATCGGCAAGGATGTTGGCCGCGCCACCCGTGCCACTGGCCATGCCCGCCAACGGTCAAGGCGGGGCGGTTCCGCTGGCACTGTATCCACCGGGCATGGATATGGCGGGTTTCATCATTTATGATCCGGCGACTGACGAATGGATGACCCCCACTGCCTATTCAATGACAGCGGCTTCGTTGAGTCGTTTACAACTCAATGGCCCTGAACCGATGGGTGGCGGTTCGGGAGGTAGTGACCAGCCAACCCAAGGGGAGCAACCGGAAACGGGATTTTACCGAGTGGTGAGGAATGGTGCTCACATTTTTGATATGACCAACGGCATGGTATTGAGCGGCACGGTTCAAATGCCGATTGAATTATCCTTGGACACAACTGATGCAATTGCTGGCATAACTTTTTACGCAAATGGCTTGCCATTAATCGGAGCATCGGCTGAAGGCGAAGGTTATCATTGGGTGATGACTTGGGACACAAGCATGATGCCCAACGGAGATTTCGACATCACCGCCGAGGTGGATTTTACCTCCCAACCCGACGTGACCAATTCCCTTCCGGTGACGGTGACCGTCAACAATGCAGTTTCGTTTCCCAATTATTTCACCCGCAACTACGGCAACCAGATGTGGATCTATGCGGAACTCACGACGCCTTCTGCCGATTTTCAGATAGATTTATATGATCAAGACACCAATTATCTGGGTGCTTTCACCGGATCCACCAGCGACGGAATTATATCATTCACCTGGGACTTGACCGACGGAAATGGTTACACCTTTGACAGCACGAATTTCACCGGTGTTTTTACCGTCACATCCACGTCCATGGCGTCGGGGAAAATGCAACCGCGTGCCGGGAACACAACTTCAACGGCAACCAACTTTTGGGCAAAAGAAACCAGATGGGGGGCCAGTTGGAATAATTATTATGTCGTAGCCTATGGACCATTTGACGGCGGCTACGCCGCCTCCAAGCAGCTATTAACGATGCTCGGGGGTGGCGAAGGCGTTTGGGGTGGAATCATCCACACCCTCAACGATTACGGTCTCGGTAGTTATTTGTCACCTGGAAATGTTGATCAAAGCACAGCTTTCGCATTATCTGACGGGGCGGCCAGAACAAACCTGCTCAACTATCTGGCTGACCCACGCTTTCCGAATTTCTATTTCTTCGGGCATGGGAGTCCTTCGGGCATTGGCGGGAATGACCCGACCTCCCGAATCACGTTTAATGACATCAAAAACAAATTGGGAAACTTTTTGACATCAGCCAAGCCAGCGGATTATCACCCCTATCGGTTTGTTTTTATTGATGGGTGTTCCGCAGGCGCCGGAAACTTCTGCGAAGCGTTTGGGATTCCGGCCATGACGGTAAGCACCAACTTTTTCACGACCGCAGGAGTCAACTCGCGTGCCTTTGTCGGATTCAAAGCTCCTAAAAACTTTAATCCAGAAAAATGGCAGTGGTATTCTTTAATGATTGGTGGACTTTATGCCGATTGGCTTGGTGGCCTCACCATGCAACAATGTGTCAATAACGCTCTGGCTGGCGCGCATACCAGCGGTTACCTACAAATGGACTCAACGGTTGTGATATATGGCGCGGCGGACATGAAACACGACAGTCCTTGATTATGAAGAAGCTGATTATTTTGCTGGTCGGCGGCTTTGCGGTGGGTCAAATGGCCTTGGCGCAGGACGTTCCTCCTGAAAACAATGACCCGGACTCGCGTGAGCTATTGCAGTTGGTGTCCACACTTAACCGGCAAGAACAGCGTTTCCAACCCCTCGCCTTGCAGCGAATGTTAAGAGAGGCAAACACCTTGTCGGAACAACTAAAACTTCCGACCCCGCACCCCCTCAAGCCTTCCGATTTAACCCAATATCATGTGAGTGCCCCTTGGTTTGGCCTGATACCAGACAACACCCCCGGTCTTTCAAAAATGGACAAAGTCCGTAGAGGTAAAATTGCCGCGATGGGACGCATCGAAACCACGAATTACATTTTTGGTTTTGGAGACGGATTCTTTTCGGTGGTAAACAAATTGCAACCTGAAGAAGTCAGTCACTATCAGGAATGGATTAAAACCCCCTCCGGCATTGACGCCAACGGAGCCTATCAACTGGCCACCCAATGGCTCGGTTCTGTGGAGGTAAATATAGGTAGTTTAGAAAAAAAATATGGCTCGCAAAGGAGGGTTGACCAGTCCTATATCTGGAATCCACCGGGCAGCACCAATAAATCTATGCTACCAATTTTTAGCGTGAGCTGGGGCAATGATTCCTCTCACTTTCTGGCTCAAGTCCGGGTGCTGGGAATTACGAAAGAATTGCTGAGTCTCGACGTCGGTGATCCTTCCATAACCCGCCGCCGACCGCTGGTTTTGTGCAGCGTCGCTGATTTTGATAAATATATCAAAGCGCACACCAATCTTCCTTCAATGCAGTTACATCGTCCCCAAACCAACTCAATATCTTCCGATTCCACGAATATGCCGGGTTCCAGCCTGCCACGAAATTAGCCGCGTGGTGATGCGGCTAGGATCGGCCATGCAATGACCAACACACTTTTTTGTTTCCGTCTGCCATTTTAGTTGCGTCACAAAAGCGTCTTGCCTTTGCTGGGATGAATCCTGACCTCCTCGCGGATGGCCGCGCGGACTTTCGCTTCGATGCGTTCAACGAAGCTCATGCCCACCCGGTTGAATTTATTGGCCGGGCGGATGGCGGCGGCCATTTCCAGCGCGGTTTGTTTCACCTTGCTCCGGCAAAGGTGCGGTGTGGTGTTGATGCTTTTGAGTGTGTCTGCCATTTCAGTTGTTTCCATATTTCTAATTTTTGGTTTCGTCGCTGATTCATTCAACGACACTACTATTTTATCAGGCGCACTTTTGCCGGACGCCGAATTTGCCGGCTGAACCATTGCAAACGTTGACTAAAACTATCGTCATCCACCGCACTTGACACAATTGCGCGCTGGTTTTACGCGGTGTCATCGGGCCGATTTTCAAATGCGACACGAATTTCATCCAATGTTTTCAAGTCGAAAAATAGTTTAACTTTTTTTATAGGCGGTCAATGCCGGCAAGGCAGACTCGGAAAATCTTTCGCTTTGGAAAAAGAATTTTGAATTCCGCCGTGACGAGCGCGCTTTCTTGCTCCCGTCCCGGCTACCGGTCGGCCCTGTGCCCCTCACGACCGCGCCGGCTCCGTCCGCAACAAAGCGCGCTCGTCACGAGCGGCATACGATTCCGAAGGATCGGCGGGCTTTCCGCCTGCGGTTCGGTGACGGTCGTTTCGCTCCGGCTCCGTTCCTGCGTCTCTGCGCCTTTGCTCCACTTACCCGTTCACCGAACCGCAGGCCGAAGCCAAAAGCCGATGATCTGATGGTTAATTTTGCTGACCCGGTTCAGCGCCAGGCCTTATTTCCGTGACCACAATGTCCCGAATCTTCGGCTGGCCATCGGCCACCAGCGGAAGATATTTCGCCGGCAACACGGCCAGGAATGATAATTCCAATTTGTGCAGGGCGGTTTCAATCCGCCGGAGCGCGGTGCCGTGAACCATGACTTCATGGGTGGCGAAGGACAGATGCAGCAGTTGTTCCTTGCCGTCGCTATCCAGTTCGGCAAACGCCAATTGATCAAGCGGTAGAATAAATATTTTCCGTGGCGATGCTTCAACGCGCAGGCAGCGCGCCTGCGGGTCAGTGGCGTAACATTCGGGTGATTTTGTGCTCATGTTTTTGTTGGTGTTGATGTTTTTGGTGACGAGATTTTTTCAGGCGGCAAAACGTGTCGGCTGCCCGCTGGCCGAACCGGAGCAGATAACCATGCAGCCGGTCCCAAAGCCGGTTGCCATCGCGTGGACTAAAACCTTGCGCCAGTTCCAGCGCCAGCGGCCGGTGACCGGAGCGGACCAGGTTTTCGCGCAATTGAATTTTGTCCGGCGTGAAAATGCGGATACCGCGCCGGCCGCGGGAAATGGTGACATACCATTGCTGGGCGTTGGTCGCCGCCTTGATGGTGGAGTCGGAAAAGAGAACATGGTCCACGGTCTTGCCCTGTGAACCGTAGGAAGTGACAGCGTAGCCGGGTAGGAACTCCCGGAAACCTTTTTCCAAAACTCGGCCATCAGCCAGTTCAATCCCACCATCGGCGCGGACAGACTTGACCGTGACCAATTCACCATTGGTCGTGCGCGCACCGGTGGCCAGTTTGCGGTTGGCCTTGAGGTGCAGCCGCTCGCCAGGGGCGACCGGAACTGCGCGCGGGAGGCAGACGGTGATTTTATCTAGCAGCTTGTTGGAAACGGTGACGCATTTGCCATCCACCTCGACCAGCACGCCGGTCTTGACGATGCCCAGCAGTTTTCCGTTCGCACCCGGCGCGGTCTGCCGCACCTTTTGGTTGAACACAATCACGCCATCCTTCGGGTAAAAACGCTCATCGCGTTTTTGGGCATTCGTCAGGTCGCATTTTTCAAGCGCTTGAACAGACACATCATTGACGCCGAGCAATCCTTTGGACTTGAGCGCGTCGCGCACGCGGGAATTGACGCGGTGGACTTCCGACCAGGTCTGCGACACGACGACGGCGGATGCTTTATCTTCTGCCAACCGGAGGTATTCATCAGCCAGCTTGTCGGCCTGTTCGCCCAAACCGCAGGCGACAATCGCGCCCATCTGGTCGAGCCGCTTGAAGGATTCGACCAGCTTGCCCGCCGCCGCCGCTTCGACCGCCTTGCGATATTGCTTGATGCGGGAACGGTCATAATCGTCGCGGGCCAGTGCCGGGTCTTGTCGGCGGATGGTGTGCAATTCCACCGGCGCAATGCCTGAATACCGTTCAATCGCCAGCAACGCATCGGAGGCTTCGACCGCGCCATGCTGACGCGTGTCGCCGGAAAGAATCACCCGCGCATTCCGCTCGCGGGCCAGTTGCAACAACTGGTGCATCTGGCGACCACCGATCTGACCAGCCTCATCCACAACCACGACGGCACCGGCGGTCAGTTCACCCTTGAGCAAAAAATTGGCAATCGTCGTCGGCGACGGGAAGCCAGCGCCTTCCATGTCCACGACCTGCTGGCGTTGCGGTGCCAGCACCACGATGCGCCGGCCAAATTGTCCGATTTGATCAACCAGCTCGCGCAGCACAAAACTTTTGCCGGTGCCGGCACCGCCCCGGAACAGGGACACGGTGTTGGTCGAACGCAGCAATGCGTCCAGAGCTAAGCGCTGCTCGTCATCCAGTTTTGGATTCCCCGACTGCGGATCGTCCACGAGGGGACGGCAAACGCCGACGCCATCCTTGACCTGCTGGACAATTTCCATCTCGCGTAACAGCACTTCGCGCATCGTGACCTCGTTGGGTCGTTCAGCATCGCGGATATAATTATGCTGGCGGGTGGATTCCTTGAGTTCCTCGATGGAGAAATTCTCGCCTCGTCCCCGGCCCAATGCCTCCTGCCACACCTGGCATTCCAGCACGACCGAGTTCCGGTCAAAAAGATGCTCCTCTGCCCATTGCACGGCTTCAGTCACGCCGATGTGTTCCTTGTTATTTACGTTTTGCTCCGGGCTTATCTGAATATGGGCCAGCGATTCGCGTTCGGTCTGGTTCAACTGGGCAGCCCATAAAGTCCGCAGTTCGTCGCGGCTGAAATCTTTTTGCTTTCGTGCCCGCCGCTCCGTTGCCAATTGCGCCCGCAGTTCCTTGAGGTTGGTGCCGGTGGTGGGACTCGAACCCACACGACTTTTTATAGTCCCAGGATTTTAAGTCCTGTGCGTCTGCCATTTCGCCACACCGGCAACCGGATTACACGATTTCTAAAGGATATTTCCTTTACGTTTAGACGCGGCTTGGAGAGCTCTTGTAGTATTCAAGGAGTCGTCCTAACGGGCGGTCAAACGTCATTCGCGTCGTTTGGTGATTCTGGCAAAGGTCTTGGACGGACGCAAGCAACCGCTTTGCTCGCCAGGGTTGTGGAAATCGAAATTCATTACGCATGCTCGGGCGGGGTTTGGGTTTAAGCAAAGCTTGCAAGCATCAAAAAAACGACCCGAACGTATTCTGATGAGCAATTTTTTTGCAATTTAATCGGCGACAAGGTATTTATTAGAGCTGTGATTTACTTTGTCGCCGTTAAAAACGCTAATGGAATTTCATAGGTTTGGTCTGCGACGTTTATCCGATAAAAATTATGCAATGCTGCGTGTGTAAGGAAAAGCCCGCGACGGTGCATCTGACCCAAATCGTGGGTGAAAAGATGCAGAAGCTGGATCTTTGTGAGGAATGTGCGAAAGCCAAGGGCATCAATGACCCAACGAGTTTTGCGATGGCGGATTTGATGCTTGGCCTTGGCGCGTCACAGGAACTTGATCCGTCGGCAGGCGGGGTTGAAATCAAATGTCCGCGCTGCGGTTTTTCACAGGCGGATTTTAAGAAGTCTGGCCGGCTTGGTTGTCCGGAATGTTACCAGACATTTTCGGAAGGTTTGGCTGGACTGCTAAAGTCCATGCACAAAGGCACCCGGCACATCGGCAAGGCTCCGGAAGCTTTGCGTAAGTCGCGCGAGTCGGGTGAGCGGCTCAAACAACTGCAAAAGAAATTAAACAAAGCGGTGGAGGCAGAAGATTATGAGTCGGCGGCAACGATACGCGATGAAATTAAGGCGATGAATGAATTAATGGCTGCGAAGATTGGGTAACGTCGGTAATTATTTGCTGGCGCATTTACTATTGGAATTAAGTTCAGGACGAAACACATGAAAGACCTTCATCAATTTTTAATTTCCCCGTCACAGGCGGCGCAGCAACATGGCCCGCACGATCGAATTGTGATGTCGAGTCGCGTCCGGTTGGCGCGCAATTTGCGTGACGCGGCGTTTCCGGGTTGGGCAAAAAAACCGGAGCGAGTGAAAATTCTGGAAACGATTTTGCCCGCCTTGATTGGATTGCCTGAAATGGCAGATTCATTTGCCGAGGCGATGGATAATTTGACCGCATTGGATAAGCAGGTGCTTGTGGAGCGGCACCTCATCAGTCGCGAACACGCAGCAAAAAACGTCGGTAGCGGTATCGTGTTGAATCGCGAAGAATCATTTTGTGTGATGATCAACGAGGAAGATCACATGCGGATGCAGGCGCTGCGTCCGGGATTTCAAATCCGCGAGGCGTGGCTGGCGATTGACCGGCTCGACTCCACGCTGGAAAAGCGATTAAACTATGCCTTTGATAATGAACTGGGCTACCTGACGGCGTGTCCGACGAACCTGGGCACGGGCATCCGTGTCAGTGCGATGTTGCATTTACCCGGATTGGTTCTGGCGGAGCAGATTAATCCAATTATTCAATCGGTGAACAAACTTGGTTTGGCGGTGCGCGGACTTTATGGCGAAGGCACAGAGGCGCTGGGGAATGTCTTTCAGGTTTCGAATCAGATGACACTGGGAGAAAGTGAAACCGTCATTGTCGAGCGATTGGAAAAAGTGCTGTCGCAAATCATCGAGCATGAGGAAAACGCCCGGCAGACGCTGCTGGAAAAGAAAAAAAAGACGGTCCTCAATCATGTGGGACGCGCGTATGGTGTGCTGGCGAATGCCCATAGCATTTCCTCCAAAGAGACCATGAACTTGCTCTCGTTGTTACGGCTGGGAATTGATTTGGGATCGTTTCCCGGCACGGAGCGCGCTCTGGTGGACGAGTTGTTTCTGACAACGCAGCCGGCCCATTTACAGAAGCAGCATGCGGACAAGCTTTCGGCTGAGGAGCGCGATTTAATCCGCGCGGATATGGTGCGGGAACGCCTGAAGGACGTGAGTCGTCCGGTCATGAAATAAGTTTATATCTTTTTGGCGCGGAGAACGAGCAAGGGAATACTCGTTTCGTGTCGAACCTGCGTGATGGTGCTGCCGTGAAAAATATCACCAAAAAACCGGTGGCCATGGCTGGTCATGGCAATCAAATCGCAGTGCTCCTCGACGGCAACCTTTAAGATTTCGGCCGGCGGATTGCCCATGGCGAGCAGTGTAGATACGGGCAGTTTTTGTGCGCGCAAGGCATCGGCTATTTTTTCCAGATAGGCACGGTCTTCTTTTATCTCATCGGATTCTGCCAGTTTTAATTGATCAAAGCAGCGAGCGGCAAAACCATCAGCGACGTGCAGTAATAAAATTTCCGAGCGAAAATGGGTCGCGAGTTCAGCGACGTGCGGAATGATGGTGGCGTCCGCCGGTCCGTTTTCGAGGGTGACAAGAATCTTTTTATACATGGCGGTTGATGAGTTATTGCGACCAATGACTGAAAGTATAGTAGAGCAGGGTGAGGTTAAGTCCGGCGATCACCACGGCAACCAGCCAGGCGAGGGTTTTGAGCCACGGTGGATTTACAAATTCGCCCATGCGTTTTTTATTGCTGGTAAACAGGACCAGCGGCACGACGGCAAATGACAGTTGCGCACTTAATATGACCTGGCTGAAAATTAAAAGCTTGGCCACGCCGCTGCTGCCGTATAGCGCGGTGACAATTACTGCCGGCACAATGGCAATGCCCCGGGTAATCAGCCGCCGGAGCCACGGACGCAGGCGCAAATTGAGAAATCCTTCCATCACAATTTGGCCGGCGAGCGTGCCGGTGAGGGTGGAGTTTTGGCCGGAAGCCAGCAGCGCGAGGGCAAACACCGTGCTCGCGACGCCCACGCCGAGCGTTGGACTCAAAAGCTTGTAAGCATCTTGAATCTCCGCCACGTCATGCTGGCCGCGAGTATAAAATGTCGCAGCGGAGACGATGAGGATGGCGGCGTTGATGAAGAACGCCAGTGACAAGGCGGCCGTGGTGTCAATGGCGGCAAAGCGGATCGCCTCCCGTTTACCTTCAGCGTTCTGTTCATATTTGCGCGTCTGAATGATCGACGAGTGCAGATACAAGTTGTGCGGCATGACGGTGGCTCCAAGTATGCCGATGGCGATAAAGAGCATGCCTGGATTAGTTATAATTTGCGGCGATGGAATCAAGCCTTTGAAAACTTCCATGACGTTCGGCTGCGAAAAAAATATTTCGAGGAGAAAGCCCATCCCGATCAGCGCGATGAGACCGATGACCAGCGCCTCCAGATAACGGAAACCACGTTTTTGCAACAGCATGACCACCAGCACATCAAGGGCGGTGAGTATGACGCCAACAATCAGCGGAATATTGAATAGCAGATTTAAAGCGACGGCCGAGCCGATGACTTCTGCCAAGTCACACGCGCAAATGGCGATTTCACACAATATCCACAGACTGAAACTGACCGGACGTGAATATTCCGAGCGGCACGATTGCGCCAGATCCCGACCCGTGGCGATGCCCAGCCGGGCGGCCAGAATTTGCAACAGGATGGCCATCAGGCTGGAAATCAACACCACCGACATCAGCGTGTAGCCATAAGCGGAACCACCGGCAAGATCGGTTGCCCAGTTGCCGGGATCCATGTAACCGACCGCAACCAGATAGCCGGGGCCGGAGAACGCCAGCAGCTTGCGCCAAAAGCCAAAAGTTTTCGGCACCGGAATGGTGCGGTAAGATTCCGGCAGACTCGGAACTTCGCTGTGCGAATTGCCAGTGACAGGATGGTGGCCTTCAGTATTCAACAAAAATCAGATTACCGGCTGTTATTGGCGAGTCAATATAATCGGAATGTATCGACGAGCGACCGCCAAGAAAATAACCTGTGTCATGCGACCGCTGGACATACAAAATATCGGAACCGAACTGGCCGTGAAATGGGCTGATGGCACCGAGGATTTTATCGCTTTGGAAAAGCTGCGCCATGCCTGCCCCTGTGCCGGTTGCAAGGGTGAAGTCGATATCCTTGGCAACCTGTATAAAAATCCAGACCAGCCGCTGACACCGAAAGCCTTTTTGCTGACGCAAATTTCCAGCGTCGGCGGTTACGCCATCCAGCCAGTCTGGGCAGACGGGCATAACACCGGAATCTTTTCCTTCGAGTATTTACGTCGGGTGGCGGCGGCAAAATAAGAGCCATATAAGCGGCTTTGTCACGGCTCGCAGCCTTAAATCAAAACTGCGAAATCCTAAACCATTTTTTCGCGCAACGACTCGTCGCGCGCCTGTTCCTAAACTTTCTTTTCGCGGAACTGCCAATCACGGGCA
>JBAXIY010000010.1:0-36668 GCA_037138135.1 Verrucomicrobiia bacterium | reverse complement strand
AGTTTCACGGTTCGCCAAGTCGTCACCACCGTGAATGTTTGGGACAATCAGACCGTAGTCATCGGCGGCTTGATTTCTTCAACCATCCAGAACTCCAAGCAACAAATTCCAGTCATCGGCGATTTGCCGATGGTGGGCAACCTGTTTCAAAGTTCAAGCAAGACTACGCAAAAAAAGAACCTGATGATTTTTGTTACCGCTACGATTGTTGATCCAGCCGGTAACCGCGTGCATTCCGACGATGATTTACCGTTTGCGCAGACGGCGGTTCCGCCGCAGCTGCCCGGTAATGGTCAGGTGACCGAAAGTGTGCAGAAAATTTCAGCGCCCGTAGTAAACCAGTGAGTCGGCTCCTGATTGTTGATGGACACGCCTACGCCTACCGGGCATTCCACGCAATTCGTGAATTGCGTTCACCCGCTGGGCGGCCGACGAACGCCATTTTTGGTTTCGTCAAGATGCTGGAAAAAATGCGGACGACGGTCGCGCCGACGCATTTAATTGTTGTTTGGGACGGTGGTTTGAGCAGAGAACGGCTCGCGGTGCTGCCGGAATATAAGGCGCAACGGCCGGAGATGCCTGAAGATTTGCGGCCACAATTGGCTGGCATCGGCGATTTTTTAGCGGCGGCGGGAATCGCCAGTTATTGTGCAGACGGCGTTGAGGCGGATGATTATATCGCCACATTGGCGCGGCGCGCGGGTGATGATTGGAATGTAGTCATCGCCAGTTCCGATAAGGATTTTATGCAGTTGGTCTCGGAGCGGATTGGGTTGTTAAACCCGAACGACAAGACTGGGTTGATTTGGGGGCGCGAGCAGGTGCGCGTTAAAACCGGCGTGGAGCCGGAGCAGGTGGCAGACTGGCTCGCGCTGATGGGCGACGCGGTGGATAACATCCCCGGCGTTACCGGAGTCGGCCCGAAGACGGCCGCCGAGTTGCTAAAACAATTCGGCACAATTGAAAATTTATTGGTGCGGCTGGATGAAGTGAAGTCGGAAAAGTTACGCCTAGCAATGCGTGCAGCCGCGGACGCGGTGGTTCGCAACCAAAATCTGGTGCGTCTGCCAGCGGTTCCGTGCGAGTTTGTGCCCGATAAACTGAAAGTGCAGAATGAGAATCGTGCGGCGTTGCGCGAGTTGTTTGCCGGGTGGGGTTTTAAGGGAATGCTGGAAGCGCTGGATGCTACCGTTGAAAAACAGGCAGAATTGATTTGAAAATGAATTTGCACAGCTGGATAAATATTATGGTCGGCGACCAGAGTCGCCCGACAGCACCGATGGGTATTTTTAGACAAACCCGTCTGGGTGCGTTATTTTGCTCCAATCGTATCATGCTCACGTCCATCCGCCCCAGTCTTTTTATCGCGTGCGCCCTGCTTACGCTGGCGCTTTCATTTACGGCCACAGCTCAAACCAATTATTACACCACCAACGGAACTGAATACGCGGTCATCGGTTCACTGCCGGGCGATCAGGTTTTTCCCGATGTGGCGATTTCTACCAATGGTGGTTTTCTGGTCTGGCAGGATAATGCCACTGACGGCAGCGGCTGGGGCATCAGCGCCCGCCGGTTGGATGCAACCCTTTCCGGAACCTTGGGCACGTTCCGGGTGAATGTTCAGGGCACTGGCAATCAAGAAAATGCCCGGGTAGCGCTCCTTAAAAATGGCGGTGCGGTTTTTGTCTGGCAGGGTGGGCAATTGAGCCGACAGCATATTTACGCGCGGTTTCTAAATTCAACCAACACGTTTCTCACGACGAATGACGTGTTGGTGAGTGCTTCTACCAATAATTTTCAGATCAACCCGGCGATCGCCGTTCTAAGCAATAGCAATCTTGTGGTGGTCTGGAGTAGTTACAACCAAGCTGGTTCCGCTTCCATGCAGGATGTCTATGGCCAGATGTTAACCGCCACCGGCCAGAAAATTGGCAGTGAATTTTTGGTGAACCAGTTTACCAATTATAATCAGCGCACGCCGTCAGTGGCGGCACTAGCAGGCGGCGGATTTGTTGTCACTTGGGTTTCGGAACAGCAACGTCAACTATCGGCGGCTTTGGGAAATAATACTTCCAGCTACATCAAATCCAATTCAATCAGTGCTTTATTGCCAAGCGTAGACATCTACGCACGATTATTTACCGCGTCTGGCACGGCGAATGGCAATGAGTTTTTGGTCAACACCGGCAATAACCCTTGCGCCAATCCGATTGTGGCTGGCGCGACGGATGGCAGTTTCCTAATTGCTTGGAGCGTTCGTGATTTGGTGAATCGGGAAAATAGTCTGGATATTTTTGCACGCACTTTTTCCGGTAGTGGAATTGGCGGAACGGCCTTTTACGTCAACAGCCATCTTTATGGCGATCAATATGCGCCGCACACGAGTGCGCTGGGAGCGGACTATTTGGTGACGTGGACCAGTCTCGCGCAGGATGGTTCCCGCGAAGGAGTGTTCGGTCAGTTTGTGCATAGCGATGGAGCTTTGACTGGTCCGGAATTCGGCGTGAACAAGACCACTGTTGGCCAGCAAATGCAGCCGGCAGTGGCGGCCGATGGCGTCAATCAGTTTCTGGTCATCTGGACGAGTTTCAATGGTTTTCCCAATACCTTTGATTTGTATGCCCAGCGTTACATCGGTGTGAATGCGCTCTTGCAGCCGATGTCCGCCCCGTTTGTTTGGGCACCGTTCACGTTGAGCAACAGCGTCTATCAGCCGCAACTAGTAGTCTCCTGGCCGAACTTGGCCGGACTTTCCATCTTGACCTACGAAGTCTATGTCAATGGCGCGACCAACCCCATGGGGTCGGTTGCCAGCAACCAATGGACGATGACTGCCGCCAATGGTTTGACGGCGAGCAGCACCAACTCAATTCAAGTGGACTATTTGCTGACGGATGGTCGTCGCGCCCCGCTTTCCTTGGCGGCAATCGGCAGGACTTGGAGCGGATTAAACTGGGGCGGCGTTCCCTACGAATGGATGGTTCAAAATTACGGTTCCAACACCAACCAATGGCCTTCCGCCACGAGCAAGCCTGCCAGCAGCGGGCCGACTCTCAAACAAATTTTCTTGAGCGGCGGTATTCCCAATCAGCCGGCCACTTGGCTGCAAACCGCGCTGACGCATACCGCGCAGGGCATGTTCCTTAGTTGGAATACCCAGGCTGGTGCCAGTTATCAGGTGCAGGCCACGACCGATTTGCTGACTTGGACCAATGTCGGTTCCGCTCGGTTTGCGGCTGGAACGGCGGATTCAATTTATGTCGGTGGCAACTCAAATGGCTATTACCGTGTGCTGCTGCTGCGTCAATAAAATGTGTATGCGGACATCAATTAAAAATATTTTTCGGGCGGGAGTGTTATTTTTAACACTTCAATCCGCGTGGGGCTTTTCGCCGGGCGGCCCGATTGGCAACGGCGGTGATAATTGGCAGGTGCCCGTCATTGATTACGGAATCGGTGGCGACCTCTTGGCTCCCAAGAATATCGGCGAGGAATACCGTCGGGTTACCCCATTCATGTATTATGCCGCTGACCAGAGTTTTCTAGATTTCTTTGGGCAGGAAGGCTTAACCAATATTGACGCGGCTTTTGCCCTCATGAACCAAGTAACGAATGTTTCTAGTTACAGTGCAGACCTTTCGGAATGGCCTTTGACTTCGCAGCAGATTAACCTCACGGCGGGCACTTTGGCGCTGACCGATTTAAAATCCACGACGCTGGGTTTACTTGCGGAGCAGATGGGTTTGGCAAGTCCGGGGCGTTACGTTTGGACTCTGCATGATCGTCGTTTGCAGCCTGGTAACGGTAATAAATGTCCGGGTGACGAGGAGTATTTAATTATTCAGCGCAACTTTGACATCGTCCCTTCGGCGTTGAATCAGGTGCAATACTCTTCTTACATTAATAACACGCTCTACACTTTTAATTTATACGAAAATTGCACTGGCCCTAATCCGCTGGCTTATACCGTAAATTATTCGCCCGATCCCTTCGCCAGCACCTACACAGCCGTTGCTGATTTTAGTCTAACTACGGGTGGTTTTTATGTCAGCTTGACCCGTGACGACGTGGCGGGCTTGCGGTATTTATTAAGCTCAAACAATATTAATTACGAAGCCACTGCTCCCAGTGGCGGGGTGCTGCTGGTGACAAATGTGCTCCAGCCGCAAACCTTGAGCACGGTGCCCATCAGCCTTTTGCTGTCACAGGCTACCACCAATGACCCGGCGACGTTGCAGGCGAATTATCCCGGCCTGACTTTCATTTCGGTGACTACCAACATAGTCACCCAGATTGCGCCCACACCGATTGCCTATTTTACCAATCTATTTGGGCCTTACACCAATTCTGTGCCGTTCACCAATGTGACGACGGTCTACACCAATAACAGCATTAAGACCACCAATACCTACGGCTTCTCGGTCTATCCAACCAACGGCATTATTCCCTTCACCAATTGGTCACCGGTGCAATATGGTGAACAGTCGGTTTTGACCACCCGTCCGCTGGCACCGCTCTTGAGTCGATCGCCTTATTTGAGCCCGACGGAACTGGCGCTTCAATTTCCAGAGATTGTGGTTGCCAGTGTTACTACCAACAATCTGGCGGTGCTTGTCACCACCAATTCTTTTCCCTATATCACCAATCAGTCCGCGTTGCCGGTGTATTCCCCGATGCCTAGCAATGGCCTAGCGCAGGCGACCAAATTAACGAACATTTACTATTTCACCAATCAGCCAGGTCCGACGGTCGTCAACTATGACATCTCCCAGAATTTCACGACCATTTCTACGCTGGATTTAGGCGTGTTTTCCGACCTTGCCAAAACCAATGACTCGGCAACCATGCAGGCTCTATATCCCGGATTGCAAATCCTGCGCTCCACGAGCTCACCGGATTTTGTCACGAATATCACCTATGTCACATATTTGACTAACAAGGTAGGTGCTACCTATGGTTCGACACCCACATTAGTTACCAAGGCGGTTGCAACCAATTATGTCTGGGTAACTGACTGGCATTACAACTTTGGCAATGTCTTGACCAACCACTACTATACTAACCGGTATATAACGGTTCAAACCATATCATCCAAATCTGTTATAGGAGCTCCGTATGGCTCACTGCCGGTTCTTACCACGAACACGACGACTTACAAGACCAATCTGGTTTCCGGCGATTTTTTTATAATCCCTACCAATTGGTGCGGCTTTGATCTGCAGCTTGCTTTTCCCAATAGCAATCCGCCTTACACATATGGCTCTACTAATACGTATTTATATGCAGGTCACTTGACAGGCTCGACCAATACCTATGGAGTAATCCAGAATGTCTACGACCGTTATACGAATTATAACTACGCCGTCTATCCTGGTATTTGTGAGCCGGTGATGGTCTATGGCACGAATTATACGACAAACATTGTCAACACCTATAACTACACGTTTGCCAACGTCGTGACCAACCACTATTACACCAATCCTGTCGTCACGGTTTCGACCACGAATGTGAGCTATTGTCCGGGCGGCTCGCCAGATCTGTTATGCACCAATATCATTGTCCAGACCTACAATACTAATTTTGTGGCTGGTGATTACTATACAGTGCCTACCAATTGGTGCGGCTTCGAGATACTTGGCTTGCTTACGAATTCTATCGTGCGCACAGATACGGTGACCGGCACCAACTTTAGCGGCACCGCCGTTGGCATCTCCTCCATTGTCTCTACGGAATTTACCGCCACAAATTACACCTACGCCGTGCGACCAGGTATCTGTGAGCCGGCGCTAGGTTTCGGCACCAATTACACCACCAATGTAGTCACCCAATACAGTTA
This sequence comes from Verrucomicrobiia bacterium, assembly GCA_037138135.1. Taxonomy (GTDB): domain Bacteria; phylum Verrucomicrobiota; class Verrucomicrobiia; order Limisphaerales; family UBA11358; genus UBA11358. Next base: position 30,832 of record JBAXIY010000010.1, on the reverse strand, counting down.
TTACTTTGGGAACATCATCACCAATAGTTATTACACCAACAGCCCAGTGGTGGTGTTGACGACTAATATTGCGATTGTAACCAATGGCTTGGCGGTGACGTTGACCAACTTGGTTACTACGAACATCACTTACAACGGGATTTCTGGCGACTTCTTCATCCCGCCGGCGAACTGGTGCAATTACAGCATCCTCCGCACCCAGTTACAGTCCACGGTTTATTTCACGAATGCGCTGACCGCTACCAACTTGCCCGGCGTCGCGGATGTGGGGCAATTCTACCAGCAGCTCACCATTACGGGCTATACCAACTCCATTTTAGTTGTGCAGCCGTCACTTTGCAGTCAAGCCACGCCGCAACCTGCGCTACGTCAGGGCATCGAACATATTCAGTTCATTCGCGCGAATTATGATTCAATACTCGGCCAGTTCTTTCAGCCGATTACGAATAAATACACCATGGTGATGGTTACCAATAGCCAGATGGTGACGGAATACTATCAGCGTGTGGTGACGCGTCCGGACTTCACGATGGCCGCTGAAGACTTGACTACGCCCAACGCAGGAATCCAAGGAATCGGCGTAGTTTATACCGCCCGCAATATTAGGTTTGACCAGAGTCAGATTCTGAATAACCTGGCCGGTCCGGGCACGATTATTCCAACCACCACAATCAGCTATAACAAGGTTGGACCGGTCTACTACAATGGCACCCGCAATGCGTATGGATTAAGCACCAATGCGTATCTGGATCCATTAAATGAAACCACCCAGATTGAGTTGTTGCAATGGGCATCGTTTGATGATTCAACCAATGACCCCGTGCTGTATCCGAATGGCACCAGCCTCGTCAATCTAGCCAATCAACTTTACATTCAGGTAACGCCAAACGCGTTGCCGGACGGAACTAATGGCGTGGCTTACAGTCAGACGTTTACTGCCACCGGTGGTCAATCGCCCTATGTTTGGGCGGCTCCAAATTTCTCTACGCTGGTGCCGGGACTGAGTTTTGATGCGACCACGGCCACCATATCGGGCAATCCGTTATCGGCGGGCGTCTTTAATTTCACCATCCAGTTGACCGATGCGGTCAACCGGGTAGTCAACCTGAATTACTCGATCATTATCCACTAAGTTATGGCATCATTTTTTCGCCCAGGAAAAATCCGGAGTTGGTGGCTGCAAACCCTGCCGCTTGGCTTAGCGCTAATGCTGTTAGGTCGTAGTGCTGCTGCGGATCAAAATACGTTCACGGTTGGTATTGATGGCACCGGAGTCGATCCCTTGATTAATTACCTGACCTCCATCCATGCCACTAATTTTTATAACGGCGCCAACGGTCAGGCTTCGCAATTTAGTTTCACAACCTATGTCAGTTCTCAAAATTGGCTAACGTCACTCTATCACAACTGGTATAACACGGTGAATTTTACGAACGTGGGTGAGATGGATTCCGTGACGGGCTTTAATTTTGACACGCAGACGAGTCAGGTAGCGGACAAGCAGGCGGGTAGCTTTTACAACGTCGGCAGTATCAACTGTGGCACCTCCGCCAACGCTATTTTTCTCAATCAATTTTTCTTAAACGGTTTTTTCTATGGTGGCTATGGCGGGATTAATGTTTGGGCCACGAATATCTATAACATTAACAATAGTGCTATTAACATTGGCGCAAACGGTCTGGCGCGGTTCGGCGGCAATAATGTTGTCTTCAGTAATACGGCGGTGACGATGCAAAGCCAGTCGGGCTTCATTTCGGGCAGCTCCACGGCTAACGTGTATGCCACCGGGCAGGTGGATTATAATGCCAATGATTGGTCGCCATCTTCCGCCTTGACGCAGTTCTATTCCCTTGCCCCGCTTAATACGACACCTTATGCCCTAGACCTGATTCCCTCCGTGCCTTATTTTAAAGTTGATCAGAACAATTCTGGAAGCAATGTGGTTGTCCGGATGATTTTTCTGGAAGATACCAGTGTGAATGTGACCACCAATGTCTATTTCGTTGGGGGTGGCCCGTCGGGCAACTTGAGCAATGGCACTTTCTATGTGGAGTGGATAGGCAATTATACCGACCCGGCGACGGGGCAGTCGAGAACCAACTACTTTTACCTAAACTCTGCGCCGGGGATGCTGCAAAACACCAATACTATAAAATATGGCAATCCGGGAACGGGCGTGCCGCTGAATTATAACTTTCTTACTTCAACCACCCCGCTCAGTTTGGGCACCCCAGAAACCAGTAGTTTTGTCGATGGTTTGCTGAACTCTAATAATACGAGCAACAATATTTATTCTTACGTTGATGCCCAGTTGATTACCACCTCCGTCACCACCAATAACGTTTCGCTTAGCAATTTGGTGGGGCGCGTCGAGATTACAGCCAGCAATACTTTGAACCTCTCCAAGGCCACCATGTCTGGCATGAACTATCTGTTGCTCAAGAGCCCTAAACAGTTTGATTACGACGGACGCAATCAGATTGCCGCACCGTATGCGGACATGTATCTCGGGAATACCAACGGCAACTTGACGGTGACTAATTTAATCAAACCGTCTTTGCCGGTGTGGAGCGGCTCGGTTCAAGCGTATTCCAGCCAATGGTATGGAACCAATGAGACGACCGGGGTTGTATATGACTACCGGCTACTGATGGTGCGAAGCCAGTTGAGCCCTGTGGGTTCGTCGCAAGTGCAAAATTTTGCGCTTTATAGCTCTAATAATGTGGTTATCAGCGATGCCTTGAATATCTACAGCAGTTTGTCTTTGAACTGCACCAATCTGCTGTTGACGACCAACGGGCTTAACCATGGAGCTTCATCGCTGGATGGCGAACTCAATCTGGATTCGGCGAATATTGTCTGGGAAACGGCGGTGCCGCGCTTGAGTTGCCTTACGAATAACGGTGCCATTCGCACGCTAAATTCTGCGAAGTATGGCCAGATATCCTCGCCATATCTAGCGCTGGTCAATACCGGCATCATTAATAATTTTGGCAACATTACGATTCGTTCCAGCGACCTTCAGAATTCTGGCAGCATCACCGCTGGGGCGGGACAAATAGTCGCTCAAACCCTCACCACCACCATGAATCATGGCGTAATTCAGGCTTCTGGCGCGGTGAGTCTGACGGCATCTAACATGGTGATTTCTGGAACGTCCATTCAGTCAGGTGCCTCCTTGAGTTTGATTGCCACAAATTTGTTGACGGATAGTGGAGTCAATAGCGCTAACTATTGGTCGCTGGGGGCAAATAATCCAAGCTATGGTAATTTGCTGGGATTGGTTTTGCCACTCTTACCGCCAACCGGCGATCTATTGGGAACAACGATTACGAATATCGCTGGAGCCAATACGACGACAATAAATAATACTTGGGCCGGTCAGGATCGTGGCTATACCACCGCCGGGTATAAAAACAACGTGGCCATTGGCCAGTTATTGCTGGATGCACAGACCAACACGACACAGTTCCATTTCTCTGGCACTAGCACGGATGGCACCACCAACGCTATTTATGTGGACTGCCTGCAACTCCAAGACTATGCCGGCTATGCCTACCAGAACAACGCCAATTTGCCAGCCCTCAATTTTGATGACAATCTGGTGATTTATTATGCGCAGGCGTTGACCACCGGTGGTATATCCGTGGCAAAAAAGATTAACCACTTTAACAACGACCATTTGCGATGGGTGCCGACGTATGCCGGCCATTTCAGTTCTACCAACATTATTTACCCCAATGGCACAAGCAATACTATGAACATTGCGCTAGCTACTACGCCTGATTTGGATTCAGATCGAGATGGCAATCCCAATGTGAGCGATCCGACACCTGTCCTAGTTCCGTCGCAATTGGGTTTTAGTCTGACGTTCACCAATAATCCTTCGAAGAGCATTAAGCTCGGCTGGCGGACAATTCCTTTGGCAGGCAATTACATTTATTACAATACCGACTTGACCACTACCAATTGGCTACCTTTCACCAATTTCGATAATTATTATTATGGCACTGGCATAGCCGTGACAAATGCGGCGCATACGAACTACTTTGTTTCACCGCAACCCTACATTGGTGGCGTGACGCCGTCGGACAATTGGGAGACAACGAACGTCTGGATTAATGATGTCCCGACGAATGCGGCCTACTTTTACCGCATCACGGTGCAGCCCAATTGAAATCCAAAAAAGCCGTGCATGAGAAATTTTGAAATTAAATCCCGCGCCGATCTGGCATTGCGGGCAAATTGGAGAAATGTTGTGAAAACGATTGTGAATAAAATTACCGGCCGGTCACAGGCGCGGCGGATGGCCGTCAGCATGCGTCTTCTGTTGCTTGGTTTGACACTGGTTGCCGAAGTAGCCAGCGCGCTGCCAGCCAATGATAACTTCATCAATAGTTCGATCATCACTGGACTGACTGGCACAAGCAGCGGAGATAATACCTCAGCCACTTTGCAGTTTCCTTGTGAAACCAATCAGGTTGACTGTAATGATTTGGGTCTGACTTACGTGACGAATTCCGTGTGGTTCACTTGGACGGCACCGATTACTGGTCCGGTGCAGTTTGATACCATCGGCAGTTCCTTCGATACCGTTTTGTCCGTGTGGACATCGGACAGCGACCTATGTGATCCAAGTCTTACTAATCTGGTTTCCAATGATCAGGGCGGCGGCGCTGATACTAGCTTGGTTACCTTTCAGGCCACGGCTGGGACGACGTATTATATCTCTGTAGATAGTTGGGATGATGGCACTTTTGCCACGAATGGCCCGGTAGGCGGCTTTGGTGCCTACGTCCTCAATTGGAATCAAAGCGTAGTTCCACCCAATGACAATTTTGCCAACGTCATTCCTATCTCCGGTTTTAACGGCGCTACCAATGGCGATAACACTGGCGGGACGCTTGAAACTTGCGAGCCAAATCAGGTCGTTTGTGCCGATGATGGCTCACAATCGGTCACGAATACGGTGTGGTTTGCTTGGACAGCGCCAGTCAGCGGCACGGTGCAGTTTGATACTATCGGCAGTTCTTTTGATACCGTGCTGGCCGTGTGGACGACTCCTAGCGGCCTTTGTGATCCAAGCTTGGTCAATGTGGCTGCGGATGATCAGAGCGGTGGTTTGACAGATACCAATAATCCCGATACAAGTTTGCTTGCCTTTCAGGCAACAGCGGGCACGACTTATTATATCTCTGTGGATAGTTGGGATGATGGTAGCTTTACGGATCAAGGTAATTACGGCCTGTATGCACTGAATTGGAATATTACAAGCACCGGTGGCTCGCCAACCTTCCCTACCGGAAATTTCCAGTTTTCCTCGGGCAACTATCTGGTAAGTGAAACGGATTCCAGTGGGCCAAACGTTGCCGATGGTGGCTCTGTAAATCCCAGCGTGCGCGGGGCGCGCCTGACGGTGACGCGGCCGGCTCCAGGTTATGGGCGCGTCTTGGTGGATTACGCGTTAAGCGATCCCGGATACACTAATACCATCAAGACCGCCATCACGGCCAAAGCGATTACAACCACCTTTACCTATCAGTATTATTACAACGGCCAATATCGCATTTACTCGCCGTCAAACACGGTGGTCACTAATTCATTGGGGTTGCCGCCGGGAGTAACTATTGTCACGAATTTTGTTCCCTCCGCATCCGATTTTACAACGACGACCGGCACGCTTATCTTTGACGATTATCAGTTAAGTCAGGACATTATTCTCCCGGTGACCCAATCCCAATTGGTCGTCCCGGGTGGTGTCGGACGCTTGCCCAGCGTCGCGGTGGTCACACTTTCAAATCCGCGGTTAGATCCGCAGGAACCATCCGCCCTGAACCCGCCGGGATTAAGTTCGACGTTAAGTTCTACCATCGTGAACGCCGCCAGCACGACGACAACGCTGCCGACGTTGCCGACTGGTTTAACGACCCTTAATTTAGAACGCTCCACCTTCCGTGTAAAAAAAGACGTTGCTGGCGGTAATGCAATCATTAGCGTGCTCCGTAATGGTGGCGATTTAACGAAGGCCGTTTCGGTGGATTACACCATCAATCCCACGCCCGGACCGGGACTTACCCAGTATGCTCCAGCGAATACCTTTCCTTTGCAGGCGGCTTCCGATTACGCCAAACCCAACAGTGATTTTACGCCTGTCAGCGGCACTTTGAATTGGGCGGCGAACGATAGAAATCCAAAAACCATCACGATTCCAATTTTGAACAATGGCCTGGTGGAATTTAATCAGGACTTTTTGGTGAAGTTGTATTTTGCTAACGCGGCCAGTCACACCACGGAAGTGGTGGGTGAAGTAAATCAGGCCAACGTGACGATTCTTTTTGATTATACCGACGGCCAGCAGCAGCCGGCGGGCGCGGTAGATCGCACTTGGAATAAAGATAATTGGGAGACCTCGAATCCCCCTAAGCTGCCATACCCCGGCACGGCGGGCGGCGGTGGGACAGTCTATGCCGTGGCGGAGCAGCCCGATGGTAAAGCGATTGTGGCCGGCAGTTTTACTTCTTATGACTCGAATCCATATAACCGGATTGTAAGAGTATTAAGTAATGGATTTCAGGATAGCACTTTCTTGGTAGCGCCTAACAGCGGAGCGAATGACTTTATCTCCTCACTGGCTTTGCAGCCCGATGGCAAAATCATAATTGGTGGCAACTTTACGTCCTTCAATGGTCTTGGCCGTTACCATGTGGCGCGCTTGAATAGCAACGGAACGTTAGACACGACCTTTAATCCGGGTCTTGGCGCTAATGGCACCGTCTGGGCGGTGGCGTTGCAATCTGACGGCAAGATTTTCATTGGCGGTGATTTCACCAGCTACAACCGCACCAACTGCAATCATCTGGCGCGGTTGAATACCGACGGCTCATTAGACACTGGTTTTGCCCCGGGCAGTTCCATCAATGGCTCGGTCTATGCGCTCGCGGTGCCGCCGTTTGCTCCGATTAATGTCACAAATACGGCTGTGGGCACTGATTTGGAAAACATCTTCCCAGTCAATCTGGGTTCCGCCACCTCTGGGACGTTGACCGTGAATTATGATTTCCTAGCTGTTCCCGATGATATGCGAGTTTTTTACGGCGATACGAATGGAGTCTTGGTTTACGATACTGGTTCTATTTCTGGTTCGGGTCAATTGGTAATACCCTTCGCACCGACTAATGGTTTTACGACCAATCTGATTACCATCGTAATGAATCAGGGCAATGGCACGCCAGGAACTTTCTGGACTTACAACGCATCCGTTGTAACGGCAGGCTCAACCCAAGTTTATGCCGGCGGTGCTTTCAATGAGGTTAATGGCGTCGCCTGCGGTGGGGTGGCCCGTTTTAATGGCGATGGCGCGTTGGATACTACCTTTACGCCGGGCATTGGCACCTATAACCCTGATTCATATGCCACAGATCCGATATATGCGTTGGGATTACAGTCGGATGGTAAACTAATTATCGGCGGTGCCTTTTCCTATCTGGATTTGCTGGATTACAATGGCTTGGCCCGCTTGAACACAGATGGCACGCTGGACTTAACTTTCAAGTCGGGAACGGGCACGTTGAATCCGGTTACGGGCGATGCGGATACCATCTACAGCATTTTACTCCAACCGGATGGAGGTATCCTAATTGGTGGCGACCTAACCACGTTTAATCAAACCCGGCGAATTGGCGTGGCGCGTTTATACTCGAATGGCACAGTGGATACCAGCTTCATGGATACGGCTTACAACCAATTTGCCGGTCTGCCCACGCAATATTTCAACCAAGATGCCGTGGGCACGACGTATCCTTATTACAATACGCGCAACGCCGTCTATGCCTTGGCTCGTGAATCTGGCGGCAACGTGATTATTGGTGGAACTTTCCCTTGGGTGGGTGGCGGTTATACTATAGATGACATTCATCCCCGCAGCAACGTAGCGCGACTCGTCGGTGGCGCGACTCCGGGGCCAGGTAACCTTGAGTTTGTCTACGACAAATATTCTGTTAATAACAGCGACGGTCAGCTTTATGTATCGCTGGTGCGCACGAATGGGAATTTGGGCATCGTATCCGCCACCTTCTCCACCAACACCGCCGGGACTGGTCCGGGGGTGGCCAGCGGTGCGGATTTTGGACTGAACCCCATATACTCAAATCCCACTTGGGATACTGCTTGGTATAACGGAAATGGCGCTTTTGATTACAGCTACTGCACCTATGGGCCAAATTACGCGTTGCTGCCAGCGGGCAATAAGAGCGCGGGTGCGGTTACGGGTAATCCTGACGTGATTGTCACGGTGACTAATAGCGGCAATATTAGCGGTAATTTGAGCGCCAACTTTGCGCTCTCCAATCCTGTGGGCAACTTCTCACTAGGCGGCCAGTTCATTTCTGTGGGTGCTGCGCTTGGCGCGCAGATGGCAGCTCCGTTGACCATTATTGACAGCAACATTAAGCCCGGTGTTTTGGGTTTCAGCTCCCCGATTTATTCAGTGATCCAGAATCGTAGCAGTGCTACCATCACCGTCACGCGCACGAACGGCAGTGATGGCGTTGTGTCCATTTGGTATGCCACCAGCAATGGCACGGCTACCAACGGATTGGACTATACCGGAATAACGAATCTGTTGACCTTCCCGGTCGGTTCCACTAACCAAACTTTCACCGTTGTCACCAAAAGCGTGACATCCATCCAGCCGGATAAGACAGTGAACTTAATGCTGTTCTCGCCGAGTGGCGGGGCGACATTAGGCCAGACGAATGCCGTCTTGAATTTGATTAACGGCAATTACGTCAATGGTCACGTTAGTCTTTCGGCCACGAATTATACAGTTGGCGAAAACGCCGGTTCGGCGGTGATAACCGTCAATCGTCTGGGCGGCAGCACGGGCACCTTGAAAGTAACCCTGCTGACGGCCGATGGCACTGCCTTCGCTGGCACTAATTATACCGGTATCAGCACCAACCTGCAGTGGAACAATACGGATGCGACGCCGAGAAATATTGTTATTCCAGTTCGGGATGATGGCGTGGTGACTTCTAATCTCTTTGCCTACTTGCGCTTGACCAACTCAATCGTCAATAACACTAACACATCCGTTCCACTTTCGTTTGGTGGCACGAATGCAACATTGACCATCAACAACATTGATTCAGCGGGCAGTGTTCAGTTCAGTTCGCCGACGTATTCCGTCAAGAAATACGGCGGCTATGCACTGATTCCCGTGACCCGCACCGGTGGCAGTATTGGAACAGTGACATTCGGCTATAAGACCATTAACGGCACGGCACTCGCTGGATCGAGTTACTCCACTACGGCTGGCACGCTTACCTTCACCAATGGTCAAGTCAGTGCCTCTTTCAATGTGCCGATAACCAACAATCCGGCGATTACCGGCTTGGTGTCACTTTCATTGCAGCTGACCAACCAGTCGGGGTTAGGCTCCTTGGGTAACCCTAATCTGGCCACACTGAATATTATCGATAGTGCTTCGGTCAATGAGACACCTGGTTCGCCGGATGTGACTTACGGTAGTCCGGTCAATGGCTTTAACGGCGCTGTCTATGCGCTCGCACTCCAGCCGAATAATCAGCTTATTGTCGGCGGTGATTTTACGCAGGCCAATGGCGTCTATCGTCAGCGTATTGCGCGTCTGAATGATGATGGGTCTGTGGATTCGGCGTTTTCGCTACCTTCCTCCACCATGGGCGCTGACAATTCCGTGCGCGCCATTGCTATCCAAACGGACGGACGCATCCTGTTCGGTGGTTACTTTACCAACATGAACAGTATCAGGGTAAGTGGCATTGCCCGCCTCAACTATGATGGTTCGCTGGACAGTCTATTTAATGCCGGTTCTGGTGCGGACAATCCGATTTATGCGTTGGGAGAAACTTTTGTGGCTGGCAATCGGAAGATTCTGGTCGGCGGTAGTTTTGCCAACCTCAATGGGGTGCCGGCCAATGGCATTGCCCGTTTGAATGATGACGGCTCGCCGGATATGGCCTTCAATGTCGGCGGTTCAGGCGCCAACGCCACCGTCTATGCGCTCGCAGTGCAAACCGATGGTAAGGTGATTATTGGCGGCGACTTTACCGCCGTGAATGGCATCCCGGTTGGTCACATTGCCCGCTTGAATGTGGATGGTTCCGTGGACTTGACGTTCACCAATGCTGCAGCCAGCGATTCTGTTCACGCCCTAGCCATTCAGTTAGATGGTCAGATTTTGGTTGGCGGTCTATTCACCAGCGTCAATGGTAACAGCAGCTACCATCGTATCGTGCGCTTGAATAGCACTGATGGTTTGCCAGATAGTAGCTTTAATCCAAGTCCAGGTGCGAACAATTCAGTTTTTAGCATCGCGGTTCAGACCGATGGTCGCATCGTGGTTGGCGGCACCTTTACGCTGGCCAGTGGCGTGACTCGCAACCGGATTACGCGGTTGAATGCCGATGGCTCGGTTGATGCAACGATTAACTTTGGTGTGGGCGCGGATAGTTTTGTGTCGGCAATCGTCATTGAGGAATCGACTATTGCCGGCTATCCCACCAATGTGCCGGATGAAAAAATTATCATTGGCGGCGGCTTCACTCATTACTTTGGCGAACCGCATCCGAACATTGCCCGTATCTATGGCGGTTCCATCGGCGGTTCGGGCGCGTTTGAATTTTCTCAGGCGGATTATGGCGTGAACGAGAATGGCACGAACATCATCATCACCATCAACCGCACCGGCGGCACGAGCGGCACGAACGTGGACGGTTCTGGTGATGTGTTTGTTACCTTTGCGACCACGAATGGAACCGCGCTGGCGGGTGTCAATTATACTGGCGTGTTGACGAATCTGGGTTTTCCCGAAGGCGAAGTGCAGACGACGGTCACCATTCCGGTCATGGATGATCACGTGATTACCAATGATTTGACGGTGGATCTGTCGTTGACGCCGATTGCACCGGCGGCTTATGGCAATCAGCCCACGGCCGTGCTGACGATTTCAAATGTGGATAGTGCGATCAGCTTCTCCGTGGCTAACTATCAGGTCAACAAGTATGGCAGCAATGTTTTGAACGGTGTCGCGCCCATTACAATCCGCCGTCTCGGTGCGCCCTATGGAAGTTCCACGGTGACATTTAACACCACGCCCGGCACCGCGACTCCGGGGGTGGACTATCTACCGGCGACGAATGTATTAGTCACCTTCGCATCAGGTGTGACCGTTCAGTCGGTAAACATCCCCATCATCAATGGTGTGCCGGACGGCAATACCACCGTCAACCTACAGTTGGCGAATGTGACCGGTTCCACCTTGGCCAATCCGTCGAATGCCGTGCTGACGATTTTGGATCGGACACTCTCCGCCGGCGCGTTTGCCTTCTCCGCCCCCAACTATGTGGTCAGCGAGGGTGGCGGCGTGGGTTACACCAATGTTTTGATTACCGTTTTGCGAACCAACGGAGCATCGGGGATTGTGTCGGTTGGTTATAGCACCTCGGATGGGACTGCCAGTGCGGGCATTAAATATGTAGCCACGGCTGGCGTGCTGACCTATGGCGATGGCGAGATAAGTAAGAGTTTTGCGGTGCCGGTGATTAATACGGCCACTATCGAACCGACCGAGAACTTTAATCTTAGCCTTTATAATCCGACAGGCGGAGCGGGTCTGGATGTCCAAACGAATGCCAGCGTGACCATTTTGAATACGAACATAGGCGTCGTGTTTGCCTCAGCCACTAACACGGTTATCGAAACTCAGCCGTATGCCATTATCAATGTCGTGCGCTATAACAATACTCAAGGCACGGCGACCGTCACTTATGCCACGACAAACGGGACGGCGCTCGCGGGAGTGGATTACACCGCCAGCAGCGGCACATTGACCTTCAATGATGGTGTCTCCCAAGCCGCCATTCTGGTGCCGCTGCTTCGCAACACTAATGCGACTGGAGATTTGCAGTTTACGGTCGGACTTTCTAATCCAAGTTCTGCTGTTCAGGTTGGAACGCCTGGGGTGACTACGGTGATTCTACAGGATGCCGACACTCGTCTGAGCTTTACGACGAACACTAGCACCGTATTTAAAAATGGTGGGAACGCCGTCATAGCCGTGATTTGTTCCAATACCAATGCCGAGCCGGTTTCGGTAAGCTATGCGACGACCAACGGCACGGCTGTCGCCGGCATCGACTACACAGCCACCACGGGCACGTTGACCTTCAGCAACGGGATAAGTATCCAGACCTTGTCTGTCCCGATTAGCAATAATAGCTTGATTAATGGCAATCATACCTTTGATGTCAGCCTGTCCAACCCGACCGGTAATGGGCGGTTGGGTTCACCTACCCAACAAACAGTGACGATTTTGGACAGCAACTCGGGACTGAATTTATCCAGCGCTAGTTATACGGTTTCGAAAACCAGCGGTATGGCGGTCATCACCGTCTATCGCACGGATAACACCAACGTTGTCTCGTCGGTGGACTTTGTGGCCACTAACGGAACGGCGGTCAATGGCCTGAATTACTACGCCACCAACGGCACACTGGTCTTTACGAATGGGGATACGGTTAAAACCTTTGGCGTGCCGATTATTGCCACGACCACGGTGCAGCCGGACTTGACGGTGTTGGTGTCACTGTCCAACCCTGTTAATGGCATTCTGATCAACCCCTCTGCCGCCACGCTCACGATCCGTGACAATTCGGGCGGCTTTGTAATTCCGGCTGGGTCCCAGTTGCTCTCGGAGACGAACGCTGGAGTTCCCAATGGCATTATTGATCCGAACGAAACCGTTCAAATGTTATTTGCCTTGCGCGATGTCGCCGGTTTGGATGTGACCAATTTGGTCGCGACGCTTTTGGCGACTAACGGAGTCATTAACCCAAGTCCCTCGGCGCAGACTTACGGCCACCTGACAGCGTATGGCCACTCGGTTTCAAAGCCGTTTGCCTTTGCCGTTGCTGGCACAAATAATCAGCAGATTGCCGCCACCTTTGTATTGCGTGACGGAACGAACCTTATTGGCACGGCGGTCTTTGGTTACACGCTTGGTAATACGAGCACCGTATTCTCGAACACCGCTTCAATAATTATCAATGACAATAGTGCAGCGTCTCCGTATCCCTCCATTATTAATGTAACGGGTGTGGGTGGAGATTTGATCAAGGCCACGGTGACCTTGAATAAGTTAACCCACTCCAATCCACACGACGTATCTGCTTTGGTAACTTCCCCAAGCGGAACCAATACCTTGCTCATGTCCCATGTCGGCGGTGATGGATACAGTGCCACAAATCTCGTGCTAACATTTGATGATGCCGCCGGTAGTTTGCCGTTCACTGGCGCTATCACCAATGGAACCTATAAGCCAACGTCTACCAATCAGCCGAACACGTTCCCGTGATGTGGCGGAGATAAAAGCTTTAAATTTTATGAGTAAGATTTTTTTGAAGATAAGCCTAGGAATGGTTGCCTCCGTTGGTTTGTTGTTATCCGCCTCAGCGGCTGCACCAGCGGGAATGAAATCGCTTTCCGGCCATGTGCCGCAAGTGCTTTCAAATGTATCTCTTTTGGGAAAACTTAATGCCACCAACCGACTGCATCTGTCCATTGGACTGCCATTGCGTAATCGCGAGGCGATTACCAATTTGCTTGAGCAAATCAATAATCCGAGCAGCCAGAATTATCATCACTATTTGACTCCAGACCAGTTCGCGGCTCAATTCAGCCCCACTGAATCCGACTATCAAGCTGTGTTGGATTTTGCCCGGACGAATGGCTTAAAAGTAACTCATACTCATGGTAACCGGATGGTGGTTGGCGTGGAAGGTAATGTAGCTGATGTAGAGCGCTCCTTTCATGTCGGTTTGAAAACGTATCGACAGTCCAATACCGCGCGTAATTTCTATGCGCCCGATACCGAGCCGACTGTGGCTGCAAATTTGCCGGTGCTGTCAGTGCAAGGCCTTAGCGACTATGTCCAGCCCCGTCCTTTATTGAATAAGACGCCGGCCTCTCAGAAAAATCCTGCAGCTGGCTCCGCTCCGGGCGGTGGCTATATCGGCTATGATTTTCGCAACGCCTATATTCCTGGCACCACCTTGACAGGCGCTGGCCAGATTGTTGGCTTGATGCAATTTGACGGTTATTACCCGAGCGATATCGCCACTTATGTCAGTCTTGCAGGACTCCCTTCGGTGCCATTGCAGAACGTCTTGCTGGATGGTTTTAACGGCGCCCCCGGCGCGAATAATGACGAGGTTTGTCTGGACATTGAAACCGTCATTGCCATGGCTCCCGGTCTATCGAAGGTCGTGGTGTTTGAGGCTGGACCGTTTGGCAATCCTAATGACATTTTGAGCAGTATGGCGGCTAGTAATACCATCAAGCAATTCAGTGCTTCCTGGGGCTATGGCACGGATGGAACAACCCGGCAGCTCTATCAGCAGCTCGCTTTACAGGGGCAAACTTTTCTAAACGCATCCGGCGATGGCGATGCATGGGTAGGGGCAATTCCTTATGGTTCCTGCGAAGATGCCAACATTACAATTGTTGGCGGCACCACCTTGCAGATGAATGGGCAAGGCGTTTCCTACCAGTCCGAGCGGGCTTGGAACTGGGGGTTTGTCGGCAGTTACGGCTGGAACCCTGATGGCTATGTGGGCACGAGTGGCGGAATCAGCACCACAGTCAATATCCCTAGTTGGCAAAAAGGGATTAGTATGGTCGCCAACCACGGTTCCACCACGATGCGCAATGTGCCGGACGTGGCATTGACAGCGGATAATGTATTTGTCGTCTCCAGCGGCGGCAGCTTCGGAAACTTTGGTGGCACCAGTTGCGCTTCGCCGTTATTCGCCGGTTTTATGGCGTTGGTCAATCAGCAGGCAGCTGCCAACAGTAAACCGTCCATCGGTTTTTTGGCTCCGCAGGTTTATGCCATTGCCAAGACAGCCAGCTATACAAATATATTTCATGATACCACTACTGGCGATAATACTTGGGATCAAAGTCTGACCAACTTTTTTGCGGTGGGGGGCTACGACCTCTGCACCGGATTGGGCACCCCTAATGGCACCAACTTCGTCAATGCCCTGACTGCGACTGCTTCCACAGCTCCGCCAACAATCTCTGCCCCGACGCGGCCGTGGGGTGCAAACCTTACCGTGATGAACGGGAGCAATCCGAACGGGCCGTGGTTTTTGTTTGTGCAGGACGATGCCATCTTCAACGTCGGCACAATCAATAATGGTTGGTTTGTCACTTTGACCACGGCTTATCCGGTCGGTGCGGCGGCGGACAATGAACTAACCGTCACTCCCGTCAATGCTTCCAACACCCCCAGCGCCTCATGGCCAGTCACTTTGTCCGTTACCAATTATGGTCCCGGAACCTCCGCTGATGTCTATGTCACGGATACGTTGCCGCTGCCCGGCTCTGGGGTTTCATTGGCTTCTTACAGTGCGACCAGCGGCACGGTGGTTTGGGTGGGTGATACGCTGAATTGGACGATTGGCAACTTGGCCATCAGCAACCAAGCCAGCCTGACGTTAAATTTTTACACAGCTTCGAATGCCTTAGGTCTCTACACCAATACCGCTACGGTTTATTCGAGCACCAGCGATCCCAACCCAGATGAAAATTTTGCCGCTGCGACCTTGTTTGTTTCCGGCACACCGCCACCGCCGCCGCAGTTGTCGTCTAGTTACAATTCTGGTGCAGGCATATTCCAGTTGACCGTGTCTGGTTCTACAGGCCAGTCCGTCATTCTACAGACTTCCACGAACTTGCTTAACTGGGTTCCGATTTCCACCAATTTGGTTCCGTTTACCAACTCGTTTGCCACCACCAACTATCCAGCGCAATTCTATCGGGCGGTGGTTGGCCCGTAATTTGGCCACATGAAACTCTGCGGTTTGACCGGCGGCGTGGGGATGGGTAAATCCACCGCCGCCGCTTTTTTTTTACAGCAAGGCGTGCCGGTGGTGGACACGGATGACCTTGCCCGTCGCCTGGTTGAACCCGGCCAACCTGCGCTCGGGGAAATTCAAAATGAATTCGGTTCGGGAATCCTTACCCCCGCCGGCGCTTTGAATCGTGCTGAATTGGCTCGCCTTGTCTTCGCTGACGAGTCTGCACGCAAAATACTTGAATCGATTCTGCATCCACGCATCCGTGAAATCTGGCTCGCGCAGGTTGGCCGTTGGCGGAAGGAAAATCACCCGCTAGCCATCGTAGTCATTCCACTATTATTTGAGACGCAGGCAGAGAATAATTTCGACAATATTATCTGCGTCGCCTGCTCGCCCATTGCCCAACGTGAACGGCTAGTCGCGCGAGGTTGGTCGCCGGAACAAATCCAGCAACGCAATGCCTCCCAGCTGCCGGTGGAACAGAAAATGGCCCGTTCCCATTTTGTTGTCTGGTCCGAAGGCTTGCCCGAAGTTCATCGCCGTCAAATCGTCACCATCATTGGGAAAATTTGAATTTCATCTTTCCTCGGCGTGTCCCCACAACTGGTGACAAGCCAGCCCGCAGTAATCTGGTATGCTGAAGACGTTGGAAGTAGTGACTCCAACAAAACTTTAAGTGTGTTGTTCGTAAAGAGGCCGGAGTAGTGTCCGGCCTCTTTTCTTTTCCCCAAAAGATTCCGCCTCCTCAAAACCAACGAAACGTTATTCTTTATCGTGCCTTGTCTGGTCCACTTTGTTAAATTCACCGCATGATTCTGACGCCCGAAGAACTTCGTAGTCTCGTGGAACTGAAACATCAATCACCACATACGCTACTTGGTATGCACCCGCTCGGCGATGGTTTAGGCGTGGTTGTTCGTGCATTTCTGCCCGATGCTAAAAAAGTTGAAATCCAGCCGGTGCACGAAAAGACCAAGCCCAAGTTCGAACTGAAGCGCATTCCCAACACGGACATTTTTGAAGGCGAAACCAAATTGGCAAATTCCGTTTACGCTTACGATCTCATCATCACTGATCACCAAAATAAAATTCGGCGCACGCGCGATGCGTATTCGTTTTTGCCGACTTTGAGTGAAGCGGATTTATTTTTGTTCGGTAAAGGTGATGAGCGGAAAATTTATGACAAG
Organism: Verrucomicrobiia bacterium; assembly: GCA_037138135.1. Taxonomy (GTDB): domain Bacteria; phylum Verrucomicrobiota; class Verrucomicrobiia; order Limisphaerales; family UBA11358; genus UBA11358. Next base: position 13,743 of record JBAXIY010000010.1, on the reverse strand, counting down.
CTTGGCGCGCAACTCCGCACGATTGACGGCGTCCACGGCACAAGCTTCGCCGTGTGGGCGCCGAACGCGCAGCGCGTAAGCGTCGTTGGTGATTTCAATAATTGGGATGGACGTTTTCACGCGATGCGTTTGCTGGGTGCGTCGGGTGTGTGGGAAATATTTATTCCTGGCGTAGGGCAGGGCGCGCATTACAAATTTGAGATCCGCGACGCGCACGGCAACGTAAAATTAAACACCGATCCGTTTGGATTCTTTTTTGAAGTTGCGCCCAAGCAGGCGGCGATTGTTTGGGATACCAAAAAATTTCAATGGAACGACGCCGCGTGGCTGAAGAAACGTCGCGAACGCGACGCGCTCCGCTCGCCGATGAGTGTTTATGAAATGCATCTCGGTTCGTGGCAGAAAAAGACTGCGACCGAATCATGGAGCTACCGCGAACTCGCCACGCCGCTCGTCGGCTACATGAAACGTATGGGGTTCACGCACGTCGAATTCATGCCGCCGGCGGAACACGCGTTTTATCCGTCGTGGGGCTATCAGGTCACCGGATTTTTTGCGCCGACCAGCCGCTTCGGCACGCCGGAAGACTTTCAATTCCTCGTCAACGCGCTGCACGAAGCTGGTATCGGCGTGATTGTGGATTGGGTGCCGGCGCATTTTCCGCGCGATGAATGGGCGCTCGCGAAGTTCGACGGCACGGCGCTGTTCGAACATGAAGACCCACGCAAAGGCGCACATCAAGATTGGGGAACATTAATTTTCAATTTTGGCCGCAACGAGGTTTCCAATTTTCTCGTCGCCAACGCACTGTTCTGGTGTGAACGCTTTCACATCGACGGCCTCCGCGTGGATGCCGTCGCCTCAATGCTTTACCTCGACTACTCGCGCAAAGCCGGTGAGTGGATTCCGAACGAACATGGCGGACGTGAAAATCTCGAAGCGATTGAATTTCTCAAAAAATTTAATCACATCACGCACACGGAATTTCCCGGCGTGATGACCATTGCCGAAGAATCCACCGCGTGGCCGCAAGTCACGCGTCCGCCTTACATTGGTGGACTTGGCTTTTCCTTCAAGTGGAACATGGGCTGGATGCACGACACGCTCGGCTATTTTAAACGCGAGCCGGTGCATCGCAAATATCATCAGAACGATCTCACGTTCGCGATGCTGTATCATCACAACGAAAATTTCGTGCTGCCGCTCTCGCACGATGAAGTCGTTCACGGCAAAGGCTCGCTCATCACGCGGATGCCCGGTGACGACTGGCAGAAATTTGCCAATCTCCGTTGCCTGCTGGCGTATCAATGGCTGTTCCCCGGCAAAAAACTGTTGTTCATGGGCGGCGAATTTGGCCAGACGAAAGAATGGAATGAAAACGCGCAGCTCGATTGGTGGTTGCTCGATGCCGGGCCGTTCCATCGCGGTGCGCAAAAATTTGTCGAGGACTTAAACGCGCTTTACAAAACATCTCCCGGACTTTGGCAGGGCGATTACGACCACGGCGGATTTCAGTGGATTGATTGCAACGACCGCGAGAACAGTGTGCTCTCGTTCCTACGCCAGACGGCGGATGGTAAAAATCACACCGTCGTCATTCTGAATCTTACGCCGGTGCCGCGCCCGAACTATCGCGTCGGTGTGCCGTTAGCGGGCAAGTGGAAAGAAGTGTTGAACAGCGACGCAGCCATTTATGCAGGCAGTAATACTGGAAACTACGGCGGCGTCACCGCGCAGGCAATTCCCGCACACGGCCAGCAATATTCGGCGGAATTTAACCTGCCACCGTTGAGCGTGTTAGTTTTTCAAGCGGAATGAAAATTATTTCCTGGAACGTCAACGGCCTGCGCGCCGTGCTGAAGAAAAACTTTCTGGAATTTCTCGATGCCGAGAAGCCGGATATCCTTTGTTTGCAGGAAACCAAATGCACGCCGGATCAAGTCGAGCAACTTTGGCCCGCGACTTACACGACGTTCTGGAACAGTGCGGAAAAGAAAGGTTACTCCGGCACGGCGATTTTTACGAAGAAACGGCCGCTCAAAGTCACGCCGCACATCGGCGTGGCGGAACACGACAAGGAAGGTCGTGTCCTCACCGCCGAATATAAAGATTTTTTTCTGGTGAACGTCTATGTGCCGAATTCCAAACGCGAGTTGGAGCGGCTGCCATATCGTCAGGTTTGGGACAAAGATTTTCTCGCCTACTTGAAAAAATTGGAAAAGAAAAAGCCTGTCATTTTTTGCGGCGACCTAAACGTGGCGCATACGGAAATTGATCTGGCGAATCCCAAGGCCAACGTCCGCAATCATGGGTTCACCATTGAGGAACGCACTGGTTTCACCAATTTCATAAACGCTGGCTTTGTGGACACCTTCCGCGAATTTGAAAAGGGCGGGGGACATTACACTTGGTGGAGTCCGATGAGCGGCGCGCGTTCCCGAAATGTCGGTTGGCGCATTGATTATTTTCTCATCTCCCAATCGCTGCGCCCGCGTCTGAAGCAGGCCTATATCCAACCGCAAATTCTGGGCAGCGATCATTGCCCGGTCGGTATCGAGTTGACCTGATTATTTTGAAACCTGCCGGCGACGGAGCCATTCTTCGCCGAGTTCATTCAGCGTCTTCGCTTTGAGGATGCGTTCCGCCAGCGGAAACACGATGCGTTCTTCCTTGTCAAAATGTTTGCGCGAGGCGGCGATGGCGTTGAGTAGGATTTTTTTGGCAACTTTCAGCGTGCGCGCTTTTTGCACTGAATCCAAAGCGCCTTCAATATGTTCGTGCTCGGCGTGAAACGTTTCCTTCTGGCCCATCTGATCGAAGTAAGGTTCGAGCGGTTCGATGAACAAGTCATCTTCGGTCTTCGAGTGTGGCCCGTGCAATTTTTCCACCAGCGTGGCGAGACCTTTGATTTCCGCTAACGACTTAACACGCGGCGCGGCAACTTCGATGTGGTCGAACAGATTGTGGAACACCGCGTGTTCCGCGCGCAAAACGTCAGTAATTTTCATGCCTTCAAGTTGTGTGAGCTTCCATTCCGATGCAAGAGCAAACCGGGTTGCGATCGCCGAAGACGTTGTCTACGCGGCTGACGTGCGGCCAGAATTTGTATTCGTGCAAACTCTTCGCCGGAAACGCCGCCTGTTCGCGGCCGTAAGGACGATTCCAATTGTCGCTCGCGATCTGGTCGGCGGTGTGCGGCGCGTTCTTGAGCAGATTATTCTTCACGTCGGCAGAGCCGTTTTCAATCGCGGTCATTTCGGCGTGGATGGAAATCATCGCGTCGCAGAAACGGTCGAGTTCGTATTTGGATTCGCTTTCGGTCGGTTCGACCATGAGCGTGCCGGCGACGGGCCACGAGAGCGTCGGCGCGTGGAAGCCATAATCCATGAGACGTTTTGCCACGTCCTCGGCGGTGGTCTTGTGGAAGGCGCGCAGATCCAAAATACATTCGTGCGCCACGAGGCCGTTGCTGCGGTAGAGCGTCGGAAAATATTTTTCCAGCCGCGCGGCGATGTAATTCGCGTTGAGAATGGCGAACTTCGTCGCGTCGGTGAGTCCGTCCGCGCCCATCATGGCGATATACATCCACGAGATCGTGCAGATGCTCGCGCTGCCCCACGGCGCAGCGCTGACCGGGCCGATGTGTTGCTTGGAATGATCTACGTCTTCGAGCCGCGAGGTGAACACGGGATGGCTCGGCAGAAACGGCACGAGATGTTTCGCCACGCCGATCGGCCCGACGCCCGGCCCGCCGCCGCCGTGCGGAATGCAAAACGTTTTGTGCAGATTCAAATGGCAGACATCCGCGCCGATGAATCCGGGTGAAGTCAAACCGACTTGCGCATTCATGTTCGCGCCGTCCATGTAAACCTGTCCGTCGTTCGCGTGAATGATGTCGCAGATGTCGCGGATGGTTTCCTCGAACACGCCGTGCGTGGACGGATAAGTGATCATCAGGCAGGAAAGTTCCGCTTTGTGCGCCTCGGCTTTTGATTTGAGATCGGCGACGTCGATGTTGCCATTCGTGTCGCACGCGACGGCGACGACTTTCATGCCAGCCATGACGGCGCTGGCGGGATTCGTGCCGTGCGCGGAAGTGGGAATTAAACAGACGTTGCGATGCGCGTCGCCGCGAGATTCGTGATAGGCGCGGATGACGAGCAACCCGGCATATTCGCCCTGCGAACCGGCGTTGGGCTGCAACGAAATTCCCGCAAAACCGGTGCATTCTTCCAACCAATCTTCGAGGTTTTGAAAAAGAATCTGGTAGCCGCGCGCCTGGCCGAGCGGTGCGAACGGATGAATCTTCGCGAACTCCGGCCACGAAACGGGAAACATTTCCGCCGCGGCGTTCAGCTTCATCGTGCAGGAGCCGAGCGGAATCATCGAGGCTGTGAGCGAGAGATCGCGTGATTCGAGGCGCTTGATATAGCGCAGCATCTCGGTCTCGCTGTGGTAGCGGTTGAAAACTGAATGTTGGAGGAATTTGGATTTACGTTTGAAATGGTCACGAAAGCCAAGCTCTGCATCGTCGAGGTTCTTGTCGTTGGTAATCGGATCGGCGGGTTGATTCGTAAAAACAGAAACCAACTCTGCCATGATGGCCTCGTTTGAAGTTTCATCAAAAGCAACCAGAATCCCATCCGCCCCGTAAGCCCGGAGATTGATTCTATTCTCAGACGCCCGGGCGACAATCTCATCCCGTTTTTGAGGCGTTCCGCACTCGATTCCCACGGTGTCAAAATACTCCGCGTAATCAACCACGAACCCCCTGCAGATGACGGATCCAACAAAATACTCCGCCATGAGATGCACTCTTTTGGCAATCCTCTTCAAACCTTCTGGCCCGTGATAGCACGCATAGAGCGACGCCATGTTCGCGAGCAGCGCCTGAGCCGTGCAGATGTTGCTGGTGGCTTTCTCGCGGCGGATGTGTTGCTCGCGCGTGCCGAGCGCGAGGCGCATGGCCGGTTTGCCGCGGGAATCTTTGGACACGCCGACGATGCGACCGGGCATCTGGCGTTTGAATTCATCGCGCGTGGCGAAAAACGCCGCGTGCGGTCCGCCGTAACCGAGTGGCACGCCGAAGCGTTGCGCGCTGCCGACGGCGATGTCCGCCCCGAATTCGCCGGGCGGCTTGATCAGCGTGAGCGCCAGCAAATCCGTGGCGACGGTGAGCATCGCGCCGGCGGCATGGGCTTTTTCGGCAAAGCCGGAATAATCGTGAATCGCGCCGAACGTGTCAGGATATTGCACGAGCGCACCAAAAACTTTTTCGTTGAACGCAAACGTTTCGTGGTTGCCGATGACAACTTCGATGTTCAACGCTTCGGCGCGGGCACGCACGACTTCGATGGTCTGCGGATGGCACGCCTCCGAAACGAAGAACGTATTGCGGCCATCGCGCAAGCGCAGCGACATGGTCATCGCTTCGGCGGCGGCGGTGGCTTCGTCGAGCATCGAGGCGTTGGCGATGTCGAGCGCCGTGAGATCGGTCACCATCGTCTGGAAATTCAGCAGCGCTTCGAGACGGCCTTGCGAAATCTCTGCCTGATACGGCGTGTATTGGGTATACCAGCCGGGATTTTCCAACACGCTACGCTGGATGACCGGCGGCGTGATGGTGTCGTAATAACCCTGGCCGATGAACGAGCGAAACACTTTGTTCTCGCTGGCGATGCGGTGCAATTCGGCGAGCGCTTCGAATTCGCTGCGCGCAGCCGGTAGGTTCAACTTTTTCTGCGCGCGAATTTTTTTCGGAACGGCGGCATCAATCAGTTCGTCCAAATTTTTGCGTCCGAGCAACGCGAGCATGGCGCTAGTTTCGGCGGCGTTGGGTCCGATGTGGCGGCGAATGAATTGGTCGGGATGCGCAAGCTGGTTTTCAGTCAAAGACATTCGTCGAAAATAAAGTTGGTTTTGGCAAAAAGCGAGTTGGATTTATTCACAGGACGGGAGTCTGGCTGATTTTTTGCAGACACAACAGGTTTGGTTGGCAAGTTAAAACCGCCACAACTAATGGTGTTTTTTGCCTAAAAAAACCGCAGTTTCGCATTGTGGAAATGAGCGGTTTTTCATATCTTTTCAGCATTCGCAGCCGCACCAAATTTTAGCCGGAATTGCACCATAATTATGTCGAGTATTTCTGATTCGCCCGAAGAAAAAAACGAGTCGCCGGACAAGATTGCCGATGGCAATTACGACGCTTCAAAGCTGTCCTCGCTCAAAGGTCTCGAAGCCGTCCGCAAAAAACCCGGCATGTATATCGGCGGCACGGATGAACGTGCGCTGCATCATTGCGTGTCCGAAGTTTTGGACAATTCCGTGGACGAACATCTCGCCGGCCACTGCTCGCGGATCGAGGTGACGATTCATGTGGATGGTTCGATTTCCATCCGCGACGACGGGCGCGGCATTCCAGTCGATATTAACAAAGATTCCGGTCTGCCCGGTGTCGAGTTGGTTCTCACGACGTTGCACTCTGGCGGTAAATACGGTCAGGGCGGCTACAAATTTTCTGGCGGCACGCACGGCGTCGGCGCGAAGTGCGTGAACGCTGTCAGCGAATGGTTTGAAGTGGAAGTCTCGCGCAACGAGCAGGTGTATCACATGGAGTTCGAGCGCGGCAAGACGGTCAAGAAGCTCGAAGTCATCGGCAAATCCAAAAAGACCGGCACGCTGATCACGTTTCTGCCGGACAAGGAAATCTTTCGCGAGACGGTGGAGTTCAAGACGAACATCATCGCCCAGCGTCTGCGCGAGCTGGCGTTTTTGAATTCGGGTTTGGAAATTGTTTTTGCTGACGAGCGGCAGACCGCAGCGGAGCCGGAAACGTTTTACTACAAAAACGGCGTCGAGGAATTCGTCAAGCAACTCAACAAGAGCAAAGAGCCGTTGCATCCCAAGCCGATTTCATTCCGCAAGGAAACGAAGGAAAAATTGGATGACAAGGAGATCGAAGTTCACATTGAGGTCGTGCTGCAATACAACGACAGCTACAACGATCAGGTCTTGTGCTACACGAACACGATTCATAATCCGGACGGCGGCACGCATCTCTCTGGTTTCCGCAGCGCGGTAACGCGGGCGATCAATCAATACGCGAAGGCGAATGAGTTGATCAAAGAGAAGGATCCGCAGATCACGGGTGACGATGTGCGTGAAGGTTTGACGGCGGTGATTTCGGTGAAACACAGCGATCCGAAATTTGAATCGCAGACGAAGGTGAAACTGCTCTCGCCCGAAGTGGAGCGCATCACTGGCTCGGTGACTTACGAGGGTTTGATGGCGTATTTCGACGCGAATCCGCCCGTCGCCAAACGCATCGTGGACAAAGGTCTCACAGCGGCGCGCGCACGGGAAGCGGCGCGCAAGGCGCGTGAAGCGGTTCGTAAATCCGCGCTCACAGGCGGCGGTCTGCCTGGCAAGTTGGCGGATTGTTCCGACCGCGATCCCGCAAACACAGAATTGTATATCGTCGAAGGTGATTCCGCCGGTGGCTCGGCCAAGCAGGGGCGCGACCGTAAGTTTCAGGCGATTCTCCCAATTCGCGGTAAGCTCATCAATGTGGAAAAAGCGCGGCTCGACAAAGTTTTGCAAAACACGGAAATCCGCACGATGATCACGGCCATCGGCACGGGCATCGGTGACGGCGAGGGCGAAGGTGCATTCAATCTGGAAAAATTGCGCTACCACAAAATCATCATCATGACGGACGCCGATGTGGATGGCTCGCACATCCGCACGTTGCTGCTGACGTTTTTTTACCGGCAGATGCCGCAGCTGGTGAAACAGGGTTTTGTTTACATCGCGCAGCCGCCGCTTTACAGCATCACGCGCAAGAAGAAGACCGATTACATCGACGACGATGTGCAGCTCAACCGCATTCTGTTGCAGAACGGCGTCGAGGAAGTGAGGCTAAAGAATTTGGCCGACGGAAAGGAATTCAACCCGAAGCAGCTCGAAGAAATTCTCACGCTGCTTGAATCGCTGGACAAGCACGCCACCCACATCAAGCGGCTTGGCGGTGATTTCGCGGATTACGTCGAGAAGCGGGCGAAGGACGGCGCACTGCCGCAAACAATGGTCAAGGTTCGCTCCGGCAACGACGAGAAGGTTCATTATTTTCTCACGGCGGAAGAAGTTGAAGAATTCAAGCTGGCGAATGCGGACATTTTTGGCACGGACACGGAAGTGGAACGTCGCAAAGACAGTCCGACGCGTCGCGCTAAAGTTTCCAACCTGCATCTCGAGAGCAAAGCCATCACGGATTTACTCAGCAAACTTTTGAAGAAAGGTTTGGCTGTGGGCCACTACGCCGCGCAGGACAAGCCGCTGTTTGAATTGACCGAAGGCGAAGGCGAGCGCGCAAACGTCACGCCGCTGTTTTCGATTCCGGAAATTCTTGAAGGCGTGAAAAACGTCGGCAAGAAAGGCATCCAGATGACGCGCTTCAAGGGCTTGGGTGAAATGGACGCCAAAGAACTTTTTGAGACCACGATGAATCCGGTTAAGCGCAAGCTGCTTCGCATCGACCTTGCCGACGCCGTGGAGGCTGAAGAGATGTTTGTCACCTTGATGGGCGAGGAAGTCGAACCGCGCCGCAATTTCATCGTGGATAACGCGCTGAACGTCCGCAATCTCGACGTTTAATCAGACCATAACAATTTTTCCAGAATCCGTATCATGCCAGACGAAACTGAATCCGCACCACCCGTCCCACCGCAGCAGCCGGAACAGCACGCCAGCGGCGGTGCTTACACGCAGGGCGAAAAGATTTCCAAGATCAACGTCGCGGACGAGATCAAAAACTCGTTCCTCGATTATTCGATGTCTGTGATCATTTCGCGCGCATTGCCCGATGTGCGCGACGGATTGAAACCCTCGCAGCGACGCATCCTTTACGCGATGCATGAGTTGTCGTTGTTCCCGGGACGCAAGCCTTACAAGTGCGCGAAAATCTGCGGCGACACTTCCGGTAATTACCATCCGCACGGTGAAGCGGTGATCTATCCGACGCTTGTGCACATGGCGCAGCCGTGGGCGATGCGCGAGAAACTCGTGGACGGCAAAGGCAACTTCGGTTCCGTTGAAAACGACCCGCCGGCGGCGATGCGTTATACCGAGGCGCGTTTGACGCATCTGGGCGCGGCCCTGATGCAAGACATGGACAAGGATACGGTGGATTTCGTCCCAAACTATGACGAGCGTCTCACCGAGCCGAGAGTTTTTCCCGCTGCATTTCCAAATTTGCTCGTCAACGGCGGCACGGGCATCGCGGTCGGCATGGCCACGAACATGGCGCCTCACAATCTCGGCGAAGTTGTGGACGGCATCTGCGCGCAGATTGACAAGCCGGAGATCACGATTCCCGAATTGATGAAGTTCATCAAGGGCGCGGATTTTCCAACCGGCGGTTTTCTCTGCGGCATTGAGGGCATCAAAAATTATTTCACCACCGGTAAAGGCAGCCTCAAGCTGCGCGGCCGCATCGGCGTGGAAGAGATGAAGGGCAATCGCGAGCAGCTCGTCATCACGGAAATCCCTTACAACGTCAACCGCGCCGGACTGGAAGAGCAGATCGCGAACCTCGTAAATGAAAAGATCATCACGGAGATTTCCGCGATGCGAAACGAGTCGGATGAGCATTGCCGCATCGTCATCGAACTAAAGCGTGATGCAAATCCGAAGGTGGTCATCGCCAAGCTGTTTCAGCACACGCAGCTCGAAGTTTCGTTCAGCGTCAATTCCCTCGCGATCGATCATGGCCGTCCGAAGACGCTCAATCTCAAAGAAATCATCCAGTGCTACATCGAGCATCGTCGCGAAGTGGTTTTGCGCCGCACGCGTTTTGAATTGCGCAAGGCCGAGGAGCGCGCGGAATTACTCGAAGGCTACATCATCGCGCTATCGAATCTCGATGAGTTCATTCACATCATCCGCTCCAGCAAAACCCGCGACGAAGCGCGCGTGAAGTTGTTGGCGTTCGAATGGTCGCGTGAGCAGGTCGAGAAGTGGGGCGTGCTCATCCGCAGCGAGGCGCGCTTGGATGCGGGTCGTTACGCGCTGACCGAACGTCAGGTGGACGCGATTCTGGAACTGCGTTTGTATCAGTTGACCGGTTTGGAAATCGACAAGATTGACAAGGAATACAAGGCGTTGGTCGAAGTCATCAAAGATTTGCTCGACATCCTCGCTAAAGAATCGCGCGTGATGGCGATCATCAAGGCCGAGTTGCTGGCCATCAAGGAAAAACACGCCACGCCGCGCAAAACGGAAATCGTGCCGGACGAAGGCGAGATCGCCATCGAAGATTTGATCGCGAACGAGGGTGTCATCATCACGCTCACGCATAACGGACTGCTCAAGCGCACGAATGTCAGCCAATACCGCGCGCAGCGACGCGGCGGGAAGGGCGTCATCGGCATGACCACGCGCGAGGGCGAGACCGAGGCGGACAATGATTTCGTGGAGCATCTCTTCACGGCCAGCACGCATGACTACCTGATGTTCTTCACGAACACTGGTCGCGTTTATGTCGAGCGCGTGCACGAGATTCCCGACATGGGCCGTGCCGCGAAAGGTCGCAGCATCGCCAATCTTTTGGAATTGAAAGCGGACGAAAAAATTGCCGCGCTCATCCGCATCTTGTCTAAGACAGACGAGAATCGAGAGGACGTGACGTGGTCGCAGTCCGGTGAACTTTTCTTCGCAACGAAGCAGGGCACGGTTAAGAAAACCTCGCTCAATGAATTTTCCAATGTCCGCAAGGGCGGCATCATCGCCATCGGCATCGAGCCGGGCGACACGTTGATTGATGTGAAGCTCACGCGTGGCAGCAACGGCGAGGGTGACAACGGTGACGACGTTATTCTCATCACCAAGGAAGGCATGAGTATTCGCTTTCACGAAACTGACGTGCGTTCCATGGGCCGTGCGGCGGGTGGCGTGCGCGGCATCAGCTTGGAACCGACCGATGCGCTGGTGGCGGCAGCGATTGTTGTTCCTGATTCAGCGTTACTAGTTGCGGGTGAGAATGGCATCGGCAAGCGCACCGACTTTGACGAATATCGGATTCAATCACGCGGCGGCAAAGGCATCATCACGATGAAAACCGGCGACAAAACCGGCGGCGTGGTCGGCGCGCTCACGGTCAAAGATACAGACGAAATCATGTTGATCACCGTCGGCGGTCAGATGGTGCGCATCGGCGTTGGCGGCATTCGCGAAGCTGGTCGCAACACACAGGGGGTGAAACTTGTTAACCTCGACGCTAATGACAAACTTCAGGCGATTGCTCAGGTTATCGGCGAAGACAAAGAAGCGCCCGTGATAGAAAGCGAACCGACAAAATAACCATATTCTAAAATAAACTAACTTGCCTTGGCCGCACAAAACGTGTTTTTTGTGCGGCCTATTTTTTATCAAATGAAAAAACAAATCAAAGTTCTGTTGGTCGCTGTTATCGCGATGTTGACTTGTGTGTTTTCAACCTCCGCCCAAACCAATGTCTACACCGTGACCAACATAGTGACAGTGTTGGTTACAAATGTGGTCACCGTGACTAATATAATTGCCAGCACTCCTACACCGGCACCAGTGTCTGCCACGCCCGTTGCTGTGGAGATGGTTAAAAAATATCCGTGGGTTAGTTCAGTTTCCGCCGGCCTAACAGTTACGCGTGGCAACAGCCACACGCTGCTCTATTCTTCTGCAATCGCGACCGATAAAAAAACACCGGACAATGAATTTTCCCTTGGGGCTTCCGGCGCTTACGGCAGTCAGAACTCGATTCAAACGGTTAATAATTACGGCGGTTATTCCCAGTGGAATCATCTCTTCAATGAAAGGTTTTACGATTATGTGCGTGCGGATGCCAATCGCGATGTCATTGCTGATTTGGATTACCGTTTCAACCTCGGTCCAGGTGCTGGTTATTACTTGATGAAACAGACCAACACGACGCTCGCCGTGGAAGCGGGTGCCGGCTACCAATACGAACATCTTGGCGGCGAATACAATTCCTTCGCCACCGCGCGTCTGGCTGAAAAATTTGAGCACAAATTTAGTGACCGCGCGCGGTTTTGGCAAAATGCCGAGTTCCTTCCCCAGGTGAATAAATTACAAAACTACGCCATCAATTTTGAACTTGGCATGGAGGCATCCATCACCAAAACCTTCAGCCTAAAAACCACGCTGGTCGATACCTATCAAAGCGAACCAGCCGCCGACCATTACCGGAACGACATCAAGCTCATCAGCGGCGTTTCGTATAAGTTCTAATCTGCAAAAGCAGAACGGCGGCGGGAAAATTATTTTCCGCCGCCGTTTTTTATTTCTGCAAATTAGGGTGACAAGCGTTCGATTTGCCACGAACCATCCTGCGTCCGTGCGTAATTGAAGCGATCATGCAAGCGGCTCGGCCGGCCTTGCCAAAACTCAATCCGCTGCGGCTTGAGTATGAAGCCACCCCAATTCGGCGGCAGCGGTATTTCATTGGGAAATTTTGCCTCCAGTTCACGCCATTTTGCTTCGAGGGTCGCGCGGTCGGGAACGCTTTGGCTCTGGTTCGAAGCCCACGCCGCCAGTTGGCTGCCGCGCGGACGCGATTTGAAATACGCCTCCGATTCCGTCACCGGCAATTTTGTCACGCTGCCCGCCACGCAAACTTGCCGCTCCAAATCCGACCAGAAAAAAGTCAACGCTGCATTGGTATTTTCAGAAAGTTCGCGGCCTTTGCGGCTGTCGTAATTGGTAAAAAAAATAAAACCGCGTTCGTCCACCGATTTCAGCAACACCGTGCGCGTTGAAGGTTTGCCATTTTTGTCCACCGTCGCCAACGTCATCGCGTTGCTGTCGGCTGGACGATGATTGCAGACGGCGCTCCAAAGTTTGTAGAGTGCGATGCCGATTTTACGCCAGCGACTTTGCGACCTTTCGCCCGTCGCCTCGCGGAACCACGTTTCAAATTGTGAAAGTGGATTCGCGTTCAGCGCCGCGTGGTCGAGCGCGCCGCGCCGGTAATCTTCGCGGAAATCACCAAGGTTCATTTTACATTCCTCGGAAAACGGTCAAGCCGAGCACGATCAGCAATAAATCAAACGCCAGCCGCAGCGCACAGGTGATGCGCACGATTTTGTCGCTCGCGGTGAACCATTCCAACCAGTCGCGCAACCGCCACGGCGCAATGGTGATCCAGATGCCGCCGAGCACAAACGCGTAAGCAAGTGCTTGGTTAATCAACACCCATGACGTTTCACCTGGTTGTGCATGGAATATGACGGTTGGCAAATATGGCCGGCCGGTGTCCACCATCATTTTAGCAAGCAGTAAAAAAATCACCGCCAGCGCCCGCGCGGCCAGAAAATCGCGCACGAAGACGCACGACAAAATACCTACGGCAGTGAAGCCCGCCAGCATCGCCGGTTTGTAAGCCGAGAAATCTGCTATCGGTTCCTGATTTACGATCCAGACAAACCAGCCGGTGGCTACCATCATGAGGATGACGCCCAAAGGATAATTGCGCGGAAATCTCCGCACTTTGGCGGCGAAATCTTTTGGCCGCGCGAGGCCGTAAATCTGTGGCACGCTCAGGCCGGCACCCAGCAAAATGGTCAGCAAGGACAGTTTCATTTTTGAAATTAAACCATGAATCCACCGCAATGGACACGAAGAAAATAGTTCAGTTCATTTCCCGTAGGTGAGCGGGACGATTGAAAGCTGGTAGCGCGCACGGGAATCGAA
>JBAXIY010000009.1:0-37520 GCA_037138135.1 Verrucomicrobiia bacterium | reverse complement strand
GCCATTCTGCGGGAGGGGGTTGGACAAAGGCTGTCCAAGTGAAAAATAATTTTTGAGGGCGAACGGCGGCGTTTTTTATCCGCATCTCACGCTCGGCGCGCCAGCCGTTTTGCACTTGTCTGAAATTTTTTTAACGGCAACTATTTCAGCATGGCAACGCCTACTCCACCGCGAGTGATTCGCGATCCCAAGACGCGCTTCAACTGGCGCGTCAGCGATGTCATTCGCCGGTTGCTGGTCTGGTGGTTTGAACTGCGCGCGAAGATTTCCGGGCGCGGCTACTATTGCTCCACGCTCGCCGGTCAGGAGGAATACAACCTCACCATCAATTCCGACCTGACGGTTTCCTGCAATTGCCAGGACTACGAAGGCACCGGTCACATCGGCGATTTGCGGAAAAATTCGTTCGAGGAAATTTATTTTGGCCCGGTCGCCCAGAAATTTCGCGATGAACTGGCGCGTGGGAAAATTCCCATTCCCACCTGTGTGCGCTGCACGATGCATCGTCTCCCAGAAAATGCCGCGCCGCCCGCGCCAGTTTTGCCGAAGCGCGGGATGCTTTTGGAAAATACCGTGGTCTGCAACGTGGACTGCATCGGCTGCGCGCGCGAAAGTGCCGCCGCTATTCGCATCACCAAGACGATGCCGCTCGCCGATCTTGAACAAATGGCCGACCTCACTGCGCGGCTGGGGCTGGAGCAGATTTTTTACCTGAATCTCGGCGAGCCGTTTTTGTCACCGCGCATCACGCAGGAGTTGCCGATTTTGCGCGCGAAAAATCCGCACGCCCGCATCGTCGTTTCAACGAACGGTGTGTTGCTGAACACCGATGCCAAGCGCGAGGCGGCGCTGCATTTAAGCCACATTTTGTTTTCCGTCCACGGCATCAGCGACCCGATGCTGGAAAAATACATGCTCCACAGCAGTTTTCAAAAAGCCTACGCCGCCATGCGCGACATGGTGGCGTATCGCGATGCGCGCGGCGCGAAAGCGCCGGTGCTGGAATGGAAATATCTCCTCTTCAATTGGAACGACCAGCCGCAGCACATCGCCCGCGCGGTTGAAATGGCGAAGGAAATCGGCGTGGACATCATCTCCTTCTGGCCGACGCAGAATCCGTTTTACGGGATGTCGTGGCGCTACAAGCTCGGCCTGATGAAAAACATTGGCGAGAAGTGCTGGAAGGGCCACGAGATCATTTTGCGGCCTGAGAATATTCCGGCGAACCAGATTCATTAAGTCCGCGCCGATGTCGTCGAAACCAAAATTCTCCGCCCGCAGCCGCGTCCTGTCGCAATGGCGCGGTGTGGATTATGCGCCGCTGGAAGTCGCGCGCAGCACGCCTGCGCGATTGCCCAGCGACGTGCTGCCCGCGCTGATGAAAGAGCTGCGGCTCGACGCGCGTCAGGCCGAGGCAGAAGTCGTCAAAGTCTGGAACGCGCTGATTGATCCCGTCGTCACCGCGCACGCGCAGCCGGCCAATCTGCACAAAGGAACTTTGTTCGTGAACGTGGACAGCAGCGTGTGGCTTACGGAAATCGTCCGTTACCGCCGCAAGGAAATCATCGAGCGGCTGCAGCACAGCTTCGGTAAGTCCGTCATCGAGAAAGTCTCCTTCCGCATTGGGTGAACTCTCCGGTAGGGCGGCGCTGCCGCGCCGCCGGGTTGGCTGACCCGCAGGTCAGCCCTACCATTAGCGCATCAGCTTCATTTGTGCTGGCGTGAGCAGCCACGCGAGTGTGGCGCATTTTTCGGCGCGCAACTTTTCAATTTCCAGTTTGGCCAGCCCGCCTTTTTTCAACGCAAAGCCGTCGCTGGGTTTGCCGGTGACGAGCAGCGAAAGTAAATGGCTCAAATCCGGTTCATGGCCGACCAGCAGCACATCCCCCGAATTTATTTTTTGCGCCGATATTTTTTGAACGAGTTTTTTCGCGCTGCCGCCGGGCTTGAGTTCGTCCGCGATTGCGACGCGTTTGCTGGAATTCAAATCCGCCGCCACAATTTCCGCCGTCTGCCGCGCGCGCACCAGCGGACTGGACAAAATCACATCGAAACGCAGCTCCATCGCTCGCAGTGCGGCAGCGATTTTTCGCAATTGCCGCTTGCCCTTCGGGGTGAGCGGGCGGAATTCGTCGTTTGCAAAATGAAATTCCTCGCGTTCCACCGCGAGGCCGTGGCGCAGGAGAAAAAGGTTCATGCCGACAAAATACACTTCGCCGCGCCGTTCGCAATGCCGGCAAAATGTCTGCAAATTGTCACAATTTAACTTTTGGTTTAAATGTCTGAATTTTTTACTCTGCCGGTGATGCAAACCGCGCGCCGCGCCGTCATTGACGTTGGCACCAACTCGGTCAAGCTGCTCATCGCCGACGTGGCGGGTGCGGACGTGCAGCCCGTTCACGAGGAAAGCCGCCAGACGCGGCTCGGCAAAGGCTTCTACGAAACGCACCGGCTCCAGCCCGAACCCATCGCCCGCACCGCCGAAGCCGTCTGGGAATTTGCCGCGACCGCGCGTGACCGCAGCGCCGCATCCATCCGCGTTATCGCCACCAGCGCCGCGCGCGATGCGATGAATCCGCGCGATCTGACGGATGCCATCGAGAAAGCATCCGGCTTGAAGACCGAAATCATCACCGGCGCCCGCGAAGCGGACTGGGCGTTTCGCGGCGTCGCCACCGACACGAGTCTGGCGAAAACGCCGCTGCTTCTGCTCGACGTCGGCGGCGGCAGCACGGAATTTATTTTGGGCCACGGCACCAAAAAAAGTTTTGCCCACAGTTTTCCGCTCGGCACCGTGCGGTTGATGGAAAAATTTCCGCACGCTGACCCGCCAACGACCGCGCAATTCAACGCCGCCCGCGACTGGGTGAAAAATATGTTCCACGCGGAAGTCTGGCCGTTGCTGGAGCCAGCACTGATGCACGAAAAAAAATCCGGCGCGGTCAAGCTGGTCGGCACCGGCGGCACGACGAGCATTCTGGCACGCGTCGAGAAAAAGCTCGATCGCTACGACCGCGAAAAAATTGAAGCGACCGTTTTGACGCTGGCGCAGGTCGTGGCGCACCGGAAACTGCTTTGGCGGCTGCCGTTGGAAGCGCGCAAGGAAATCCCCGGCCTGCCGAAGCAGCGTGCGGACGTGATTCTCACCGGCGTTTTGATCTATGAGGCGGTGATGGAGGAATTTGGTTTCGACGAACTACACATCAGCACGCGCGGCCTACGCTTCGCAGCGGTGATGGATTAAAGATATTTTTTGCCCAACTCAGTGTTCTCTGTGACTCTGTGGCAAAATTATGCGTGTTTTAATCGTTGGCTGCGGTTACGTCGGCCTGCCGCTTGGAAAAGAGTTGGCGCGGCAGGGCCACACCGTTTTTGGTTTGCGCCGCAGCGCGCTGGCGGAAGCCGAATTGCAAGCCGCTGGCATCACGCCGCTCCACGCGGACATCACTCAACCCGCGACGCTCGTCAAACTTCCGCACGATTTTGATTGGGTGGTGAACTGCACCGCGTCCGGCGGTGGCGGCGCGGACGATTACCGGAAAATTTATCTGGAAGGCAATCGCAACCTCATTGCGTGGCTCGCTGATTCGCCGGTGAAGAAATTCGTCTACACCAGTAGCACCAGTGTTTATGCGCAAAATGACGGCTCCATTGTGACCGAGAGCTGCGCCACCGAACCGGAAGCACCGACCTCACAAGTTTTGGTTGAGACGGAAAAGTTTCTGTTGTCTGCGGTGGCTAAATGCAAGTTCCCGGCGGTGATTTTGCGCGTGGCGGGCATTTACGGACCGGGGCGCGGACATTCGTTCAAGGCGTTTTTGCGCGGAGACGCGCGCGTCGAGGGCGACGGCGCCCGCTGGCTGAACATGATTCATCGCGACGATTTGATTGGCGTCATCATCGCCGCCTTGCACGACGCGAACACCGGCGAAGTTTTAAACGTGGCCGACGATGAGCCGGTGAGTCAGTTGAAATTTTATAAATGGCTGGCGGTGGAGCTGAACAAACCTATGCCACCAAATGTTTCGGCCGATGCGGAAGTCTGGCGTCGCCGTGGAGTGACAAATAAACGCGTGAGCAACGCCAAGTTACGTGCTGAATTAAAATACCAATTTCAGTTCCCGAATTTCCGCGCCGGTTACGCGCCAGAGCTGGCGCGCTTGGCGGCGGAAGATTTTCCAGTTTGAATTTTGCCCGCAGTCTGGTTTGTTGAAGATATGAAAACGCTCAAACATTTTTTTCTCGGTGTGGCGTTGGTGTTTTTGCTGGCGCTGGTCAGCGGCTGTGACACGGTGCCGGTCACCGGCCGGCATCAGTTGAACTTGGTTTCGTCTAGCCAAGAGATGCGGCTTGGTTTGTCGAGCTTTGACAAACTGAAACAAACCACGCCCATCAGCCACGATCCGGCGGCCAATGCACTTGTGCAAAAAGTCGGCAAGCGCATCGCGGCGGTGACGAGCGCGGACATGCCGAATGCACAGTGGGAATTCGTCGTGTTTGAAAGTCCGGAGGCAAATGCGTTTTGTCTGCCGGGCGGCAAGGTCGGCGTTTATACCGGCATTTTGCCGATTACGAAAGATGAAGCCGGGCTGGCCACGGTCATCGGTCACGAAGTGTCGCATGCGGTGGCGCGGCACGGCGCGGAACGCATGAGCGAGGCAATGCTGGAGCAAATGGGCGGACAAGTTTTGGGCGTGTCGCTGGCCAATTCCGATCCGCGGATGCAGGCGGCGGCGCAGGTAGCCTACGGTTTGACGACGCAGCTTGGCCGCGAACTGCCGCACAGCCGTGCGCAGGAATCCGAGGCGGACCACATCGGTTTGATTTACATGGCGCGCGCCGGTTACGACCCGCAGGCTGCGGTGCTATTCTGGCAGCGCTTCATGCAATACAACCAGCAGCACGGCGGAAATAGCACGCCGGTTTTTCTGCGCACCCATCCGCTGGACGAAACGCGCATCCGCCAGTTGCAACAGTGGATGCCGCAGGCGGAGGCGCAGTATCATCCGCAAAATTAAAAAGCGTTGCGGCGATTTGCATCGCGACAACGCCTTGATTGGTTCGGGCGAAAATCAGACCGCGCTGTCGCCCTTTTCGTCGGTGCGGATGCGCGTGGCTTCTTCGATGTTCGAGATGAAAACTTTGCCGTCACCGATTTTACCGGTCTTCGCGGCCTTGATGATGGC
Organism: Verrucomicrobiia bacterium; assembly: GCA_037138135.1. Taxonomy (GTDB): domain Bacteria; phylum Verrucomicrobiota; class Verrucomicrobiia; order Limisphaerales; family UBA11358; genus UBA11358. The sequence continues at coordinate 32,334 of JBAXIY010000009.1, read as the reverse complement.
GGCCACGGCGGCGTCCTTCTGGTTGTCGGCCACAACGGTTTCAACTTTGATTTTCGGCAGAAAATCCACGGTATATTCGCTGCCGCGATAGATTTCGGTATGACCTTTTTGGCGGCCAAAGCCTTTGACTTCGCTAACCGTCATGCCTTGGATGCCGAGTTCGTTCAGGGCGTCTTTGACGTCTGTGAGCTTGAACGGTTTGATGATGGCTTCAATTTTTTTCATAGGTTGCTATTCATTATACGCACTCTCGCCGTGTTGGGAAAGGTCTAGTCCAATACTTTCTTCTTCCTGATCCACACGCAGGCCGATGACGGCGTCCACGATTTTCAAAATGATGAACGTGCCCACACCGCTCAAAACGGCTGTAAACAGCACGCCGATGAGCTGGTTGAAAAATTGGGGCGAACCGCCGGCGAGTGAAACTACCACGCCGTTGGCCTTGAACGTCGTCGCTATGGCGGGATTCACTTCCGCGCTGGCAAAAACACCGAGCATCAACATACCGATGATGCTGCCGACGCCGTGCACGCCGAATACGTCGAGCGAATCGTCGTAATTGAAAACGGATTTGATTTTGGTCACCGCAAAATAGCAGACCACACCCGCCGTGAGGCCAATGCCAAATGCCGCCGGAATCGTGACAAATCCCGATGCCGGCGTAATGGTGGCTAGCCCTGCGACCATACCTGCCGCCGCACCGAGCACGCTGGGACGGCCTTTCAATTTCCATTCCACCGCGGCCCAGCTCAACGCCGCCGCCGCTGCCGAAAAATGCGTCGCAGCAAATGCGCTGGTCGCTAGCGTGCCAGCGTTCAGCGCGCTGCCCGCGTTAAAACCGAACCAGCCAACCCATAAAAGCCCTGTGCCTACAAGGGAAAGCACGACATTGTGCGGCACCATCGGTTCGCGTGGAAAGCCGGCACGTTTCCCCAGCATGATGGCGAAGACCAGTGCCGAGACACCAGAACTGATGTGGACAACTGTGCCGCCCGCGAAGTCGAGCACGGGAATTTTACCGCCGAGCGACCAATTGAGATAGCCGCCTTTGCCCCAGACCATGTGGCACAGCGGCAGATAAATGACCGTCATCCACGCGAGCATGAACACCACATATGCCTTGAACTTGACGCGTTCCGCCACCGCGCCGCTGATAAGCGCAGGCGTGATGATCGCAAACATCATCTGAAACAACATGAATGTCTCCGCTGGAATCGTCGGTGCGTAATCCGCGTCCGGCGCGGCGCCGACGCCTTTCAGGAATAAATGCGTCAGCGGATTTCCGCAAAAGGCGTTGCCCGGCGCGAACGCCATGCTGTAACCGAAGATCATCCACACTGCCGAAATTAGCGCCATCAGAATCAAGCTGTGCATCATCGTGGATAAAACGTTTTTCGGCCGCACCAGGCCGCCGTAAAACAAAATCAGGCCGGGCGCGGTCATCATCAACACCAGCGCAGAACTGGCGAGCAGCCACGCGTTATCGCCATTGTTGATTGTCACGATGGGTGCGACCGAAGGCTGAAACTGGCTGGCGGAAACTGCGGCGTCAGCCGCATTTGCTGGAAAAGACAAAATCAAAAAAAGAAATAACAAGCATGAGAGACACAACGACGGCTTCGCTACCGAATGAGCGGGGTTCATGGAAGCGAAGTTCAACAAAACACCACCGCAGTGTCAACGCAGGTCTTGCGCAAAAGTTGTTCGATTTTGTTCGCGTTCGCGTTTAGCTTTCCTGCCGCAATGTCTGCCGATGCTGAATTTTTTTAGTCTTTGATTTTTACCGGTGTGTTGGTTTGTTTGGGCGCGGCGATTTTCCCCATAATTTCACGCGGTGGGGCATTGGTGCTCGCCACCGGTTTATTAGTGGCGGGCAGCGGCGCGACCATTCCCATCGGCGGCGGCCCGGCTATATCGCCCATCACGCATTGTTTGGTTCCGCTCGCTTTGTTCGTATCCTCCGCGTTCGCTTGGATTTTCACGCCAAACAACACTAGCACTGCCGCGAACGCCGCCCGACATACTCGGGCAATGCGGTCACGCCGCCGCCGCCCGCCTTCGGGGCAATCCGCCGTAAGCATCCGCCCGTCAGGTCGCTGGTAAAACCGGCCGCAGAACTGGCCTTCCTTTTCGCGGACAAGCGTCGTGATTTCCGGCTGAGTCATCGCGGAGAGGTTGTAAACATTCTTCCGGCATGAACCACAAAAGCGCGCACGTTCGTCTCCAGCCATGTCCTCCCACCGCGCGTTACACGGCGAAGCGATGCGGATTTGGTCGAGGTTGAGGCTGGCAAAACTGTCTTTCATACGGGATTGGACGCGAAAGCTGAAGTAATGTTCATAAAACTGCCAGCAGTTTTTTTTCGACCTGCGCCGCGTCAGCAATTAACGTGTCCGCCGCAATGTCCGCTGAAACTCAACTCACTCCCATGATGGCGCAGTATCGCCGCATCAAAGGCGAACTGCCCAAGGACGCGCTATTGCTCTTCCGCCTCGGCGATTTTTACGAGATGTTTTTCGAGGACGCGCAGACCGGCGCGCAGGTGCTCAATCTTTCGCTCACCGCCCGCAACGGCGTGCCGATGTGCGGTCTGCCGCATCACGCCGCCAACGGCTACATCGCGCGCATTTTGAAAAGCGGTCGCAAGGTCGCCATCTGCGATCAGACCGAGGAAGCCCGGCCGGGCAAGTTGGTGAACCGCGAGGTCACGCAAATTCTTTCGCCCGGCACGCATTTCGATGAACGCATGCTGGTGGCGGAGCGAAACAACTTTCTCGCCGCCGTCAATCCCTCGGGAAAAATCTTCGGTCTCGCACTCGTGGATTTGACCACGGGCGATTTCATGACGACGGAGCTGGAAAGCGAAGCCGCATTGCTCACCGAGTTGGAACGCCTGCGCCCGGCGGAAATTATTTTTCCGACGGAAGCCGTTTCGCTTCGCGATTCCTTGCGCGGCGCGTTCCAGATCTTGAGCGGCTACGACGACTGGACGTTCGCGCCGGAAACCGCGTTCTTCACGGTGAAGGAGCATTTCAAAGTCGCCACGCTGGATGGCTTCGGACTGAAGGATAAATCCGCTGCCATCGGCGCGGCGGGCGGTGCGCTGCATTACCTCGCGCAGAATTTGCGGCGCGACGTAAAACACCTCACGCGCATTTCGTTCTATCGCCGCAGCGATTTTCTCACGCTTGATTACACCACGCTGCGGCATCTGGAAATTCTCGAGCCGCAGCATCACGACGCCCCGCGCAACGCCTCACTTTACGGCGCGCTCAACAAAACCGTCACGCCGATGGGCGCGCGGCTGCTGCGCAACTGGCTTTCGCAACCGCTCGCCAAAGTGGAACCGATCCGGCAGCGGCAGGACGCGGTGGAAACCTTCATCAACAATTCCTTCGGCCTCGACGCGTTTCGACAACAACTTGCGCAGGTCCGCGATCTCGAACGCACGCTCGGCCGCCTGAGTTCCGGCTCCGGCAATGCTCGCGACCTCGTGGCGCTGCGCACCGCGCTGGAACAAATTCCGGCGCTGAAGCAGACGCTCAATACGGTCGGGCAGAGCGGCCGCTCTGCCTTGTTGAGTGAAGAAGTCGAGGCGGCGCAGCAGCACCGCCCTACCTTGATTTCAGAACTCGACGCCCAGGTTTCCGAGTCGCCCGATCTCGTCGAATTGATTTCTCGCGCCATCGTAGATGAGCCGCCGCTGCCCATCAAGGAAGGCGGCATGATTCGCGACGGCTTTGATCCGGCGCTCGACGAACTCCGCACCGCGCAACGCGGCGGCAAGGATTGGATTGCCAAGTTGCAGGCGGATGAAATCACGGCCACCGGCATTTCCTCGCTCAAAGTCCGGTTCAATTCCGTCTTCGGCTATTACATCGAAGTCACCAAGTCGAATCTCGACAAGGTGCCACCGCATTATCATCGCAAGCAGACCGTGGCGAATGGCGAGCGGTTCATCACGCCGGAATTGAAAGCGATGGAAGGCAAAATCCTTGGTGCGGAAGAGCGCAGCGTGAAGTTGGAATACGAAATCTTTCAACGCATCCGCGAAGAAGTGCTCGGCCAGTTGCCGAAAATCCAACAGACCGCTTCCGCGCTCGCGCAGCTTGACGTGCTTACGTCGTTCGCGGAGACCGCGCGGCTGCATAATTATTGTCGCCCGCACGTGGCCGATGAAGGCGTGCTGCAAATCCGCGATGGCCGGCATCCGGTATTGGAACAGCAGCTCGTCGAGGAACGCTTCGTGCCGAACGACACCGTGTTTAACGCTGAATTGCAAATCGGGCTGATTACCGGGCCAAACATGGCGGGCAAATCCACTTACATCCGGCAGGTCGCGCTGCTCACGCTGCTCGCGCACACCGGCAGTTTTGTTCCGGCAGCAGAAGCGCGCATTGATTTGGTGGATCGCATTTTCACGCGCATCGGTGCGAGCGATGACCTGGCACGCGGGCAATCCACGTTCATGGTCGAGATGACGGAGACGGCGAATATTTTGAACAACGCCACGCCGCGCAGCCTCATCGTGCTGGACGAGATCGGTCGCGGCACGAGCACGTTCGACGGCCTCTCGCTCGCGTGGAGCATCGTCGAGCATCTGCACAATCAAGTCGGCGCGAAAACTTTGTTCGCCACGCATTATCACGAGTTGACGGAACTCGCTGCGCGCCTGCCCCGCATCAAAAATTTCAACGTCGCCGTCCGCGAGTGGCACGACCAGATTGTTTTCCTCCGCAAGATCGTCGAAGGCGGCACGGACAAGAGCTACGGCATCCAGGTGGCGCGGCTGGCTGGCGTGCCCAAGGAAGTTTTGGAACGCGCTAAGCAGATTCTTGGCAATCTGGAAGAATCCGAACTCACGCCGGAAGGCAACGTGCGCCAGCCGCGCAAGCAGCAGGACCGTGAAAAATTAAAAAAACTCGCGCCGCCGCCGGAGTTGGATTTGTTCGAGTGACGCGGCTTACTCGGGCGCGATGACGTGACACGCGCCATTGGAGCTCACCTCGACGTTTAAGCCTTCGTAGATGCTTTTGGGCGTGGCCCACTGGCCGGGATTCGTTTGCAACTTTTTCAATTGCGCCTGCAATTCAGAAATCATGTTGAACTTGTGCTCCACAACAATGCGTTCAGCCACATCGCGGCGGAAACGATTTTCCAGCAGCACATAATTCGTTTTTGCCAGCGCAAGGTCTTGGCTCGTCTGCGTGAGGTTGGTCTGGGTCTGGGCAAGCTGGGCGGAAAGGCTGGCCACTTGATTGGTCAAGCTGGTGAGGTGTTGGTTCAAGGACTGGTTGTCCGCTGTCGCCGCCGTGATTTGCTGATTTAGCTTGGCAACCTGTTCCGCGTCGAGCGCCAGCGCGGATTGCGCCGCCGTCAATTGGTTGGACAACGTCTGCGTCGTCTCGGCCAGCGTGTTGGAAAGAATGATGAGCGCGCCATTGCGTTCAGAGACATGCATCTCCGCCGTGTCCAGCCGGTTTGAGTAATCTACGATGGTGTTGGCGTCCGCCACCATCTGCGCATTGTCGGAGTTCTTGGTCGTGAACAGGACGACGGCCAGAACGACACTGACAACCGCGAGAGCGATGAGGAAATAGGTTTTCATGGGCAAAAATTTTAGCGCGCGGCGCTGGCCGCAGATTTACTGCGCCGTATGTTGAAAAATCCCATCCAATTGGCAAGTCCATTCGATGCCTGAAATCGGACAAGCACTGGCAACGAGAACTGTTTTCCAGCAGCCGAGATGCAGTTCGCATACAAACTTCTCGCCGGAAGCGGCAGATAGATTTATTTTCCAGCGCAACTGATGCCGCCCGCTGCTGACACCACCGCTTCCAAGCTGAAGAATTTTCTCCAGAAATTTCTCGTGCTGCGTTCCGCGCCGCGCGAGCTGTGGATCATTTACGCGGCCTACGTCCTCGAAAATCTCGCCTACAAGGTCGGCGCGGCCACGGTGCTCACGCTCTGGCTCTCGTCCGACCTCGGCTTCGGCGATAAATCCGCCGGGGCGATGGTGGCGACGTGGTCGGCGGTGATGACGCTCATCACGGTGTTCATCGGGCCGCTCACGGACGCGCTCGGCGTGCGGCGGACTTTCCTGCTCGGCTTCGGCGTCTGCCTCGTGGCGCGCATCGTGATGACGCTCACGGCGACGCGCTGGGTGGTGCTGCCGTGCGGACTCTATCTGCAGGCGGTGGGCATCGCGCTGATGATTCCGGTGATGGCGGCGGCGATGAAAAAATATTCCAACACGGCGCAGCGCTCGGTGGCGTTCTCGCTGTATTACGCGCTGATGAACCTCGGTTTCGCGGCGGGCGACTGGTTGTTCGACCGCGTGCGCAGTCCGGTGCACGGCCTCGGCGAGCACGGCCATTGGACGCTGCCGCTGCTGGGCACGGACTTGAGCACCTACCGCGTGCTGATTTTGCTGGGCGTGGTCTTCACGATTCCGGGAATGCTGCTGACATGGTTTTGCCTGCGCGACGGCGTGGAGGTGACGGACGCGGGCATCACCGTCACGCCGCGCGAAAAAATCGCGGCGGCAAATCCGCTGGCCGCGCTCGTGACGACGGTGCGCGACACGGCGGTGAAGACGGGGAAAATCTTCGCAAGCTTGTGGCAGGAAAAGTCGTTCTACAAATTTCTGGCGTTCATGACACTGGTGGTCGGCGTGCGGATGATTTTTTATCATCTGGCCTACACGTTCCCAAAATTCGGCCTGCGCGAACTCGGTGACGGCGCGCCCATCGCGCAGATCAGCAGCATGGTGAACTCCATTCTCATCGTAGTGCTGGTGCCCATCACCGGTGTGCTAACACAGAAGATAGCGGCGTATCGGATGGTGATTGTCGGCAGTTTCATTTCGGCGCTGTCGGTATTTTTCCTCGCGGTGCCGGCGGAATGGTTCAAGCCGCTCGCCGACGGCTGGCTTGGGAATTTGATTGTGCATCAATGGCTGCACGTCAGTGGCGCGGCGAACCCACTCTACATTGCCATTTTCCTTTTCGTCACGCTGCTGTCAGTTGGCGAAGCGCTGTGGTCACCGCGCCTTTACGAATACGCTGCGGCTATTGCGCCGAAAGGCCAGGAGGCGTCCTACATGGCGCTGTCGCTGCTGCCGTATTTTCTAGCGAAGTTTTTCGTGGGCGGCAGTTCCGGCTGGCTGCTGGCGAATTTTTGTCCAGCGGAAGGCGCACGCAACCCGGAAACCATGTGGCTTATCATCGGCGGCATGGCGCTGGTGACGCCGCTCGGCGCAATTTTGTTCCGCAAATATATTCAAGTCCACGAAGCCGGACGCTAGATTGGCAACAAACCTTTATGCAAAACAACCCCACTCTTGAAAAACTGCAACGGCTGGCAATCCCCGGCCGCGTCGAAATTGTCAACGGCCACGGCGGTTTGCCGCTCATCAAAATCACGACGCCGTGGAGCACGGCAGAAATTTATCTGCATGGCGCACACGTCGCCGGCTTTCAGAAAAACGGGGAACCGCCGCTAATTTTCATGAGCGCAAAAAGTTTTTTCACCACGGGCAAACCAATTCGCGGTGGCGTGCCGATTTGTTTTCCATGGTTCGGTAACCGTGACGGAGAACCGAGTCACGGTTTCGCGCGGATCACGGAGTGGGAGCTCGTCAACACCGCCGCTGCGCCGGACGGCACGGTGACGCTGACACTCGCGCTGCCGGGAATTTCCGGCAACTCCAAATGGAATTCCTTGCGCACCGAATTTGTCGTCACGGTTGCCGACAAACTCACGATGGAGTTGACCACGACCGGCGAATCGTGCGACGGCGCGCTGGAAATCGAGAACTGCCTGCACACTTATTTTCAGGTCGGCGACATCGGCGCGGTGACGGTGACGGGCTTGGAAGCCGCGCCGTTCGATGATTTCGCTTTTGGTGCGGGTGGTGCGCGGCGCGCGGCGGACGCGACCGCACTGCGCATCACGCAGGAGACGAATCGCGTCTATCCTGACAACGCCGCGACCGTTGAAATCATAGACGAAAAACTTCAGCGGAAAATTCGCGTGGAGAAATATAATTCCAACTCGACCGTCGTTTGGAATCCGTGGACGACGCAAAAAATGCCGGAAGATTGGGGCACCAACGAACACCTGAACATGGTTTGCGTGGAATCCGGCAACGTGAAGCAGAACAAAATTCTTCTCGCGCCCGGAAATTTAGCGGCGTTGAAAGTGGTTTTGAGCAGCGCGCCGCTGAAATGATTTCGCTTTCTGAAATTCAGCCCGGCGGCGTGGACTTGGTCGCCCAAGTGGAAGAGATTTTTTCGCCGAGCGGGATTCTTTCCAAGGCGAGCAATTTTGAATTCCGTCCGCAGCAGCAGGAGATGGCTGTGGCCGTGGCGCGCGCGTTGCAAAATCGCGAGCACCTCGCGGTCGAAGCCGGCACCGGCGTCGGAAAAAGTTTGGCATATTTGATTCCGGCGATGCTTTTCGCCGTCGCGCAAAAGAAAAAAGCCATCGTCTCAACGCACACGATCAATCTGCAGGAACAGCTCACGGAAAAAGATTTGCCCATGTTGACGGCGGTTTTGGGCTCGCTGCCGGAGCCTGTGAAGTTCAGCTACGCGATGCTGAAAGGCCGCGCGAATTATCTCTGCACGCGGCGATTGCAGAAAGCGATGCAGCAAAGCGGCAATCTGTTCACATCGTCCGAAGCGGAGGAATTACAGCGCATCTACGAATGGTCCAAGACGACGAAGGACGGAAGTCTGTCCGATTTTTCCATCGAGCCGGACGCGAAAGTCTGGGCGCAAGTGTGCTCGGAACGCGGATTATGTTCGCCGAAAACGTGCGGGCATCAATCCGATTTTGCGCGCGACCATGACGTTTGTTTTTTTCAGCGCGTGCGCAATCGCATCCTTTCGGCGGATGTGGTGATTTTGAATCACACACTTTTTTTTACGCTCCTCGGCGGCGTGGATGAGGAGATGGAGGGCGGCATTCTCTTCAAGAACGATTTTGTGGTGTTCGATGAGGCGCACACGATGGAAAGCGTGGCGTCGCGGCACATCGGCTTGAGTGTGTCGAGCGGGCAGGTGCGCTATTCGCTGAATCGGCTGTGGAATCCGCGCACGGAAAAAGGTCTGCTCGCGACGTTGCGCCAAGGCAAAGCGGTGAAACTGGTCGCGGAAATTCTGAGCGAATCCGACAAATTTTTTGAAAATGTTGAAAGCGCCTGCGAAGAAATTTCAGCGGCGGTAAAACCAAAATATGGCGGCGAAGGCGCACGCAAACGCGCGTGGAAGGAATTACGGATTCGCCGCGCGGAACTGGTAAAGGACAATGTCACGCTACCGATTCAGCGATTGCGTGAGGCCGTGAGCGAGCTGGTGAAATTGAGCGATGACAAAGACATCGGACAGGAACTTATCGAGTGCAACCGGCGGCTGGGCGAGCTGAAAATTGAAGTCGCGGAATTTTTGAGCCAGCAGGCGGACGACCATGTTTACTGGGTCGAGCGCAGCGGTAAGACGCAGCGAAATCTTTCACTCAACGCGGCGCCGGTGGATGTGGCCGAATATTTGCGGCTGCGGCTTTTTGAAAGCGATACCAGCGTGGTGATGACGAGCGCGACGCTCGCGACAAATTCAAATTCGCAATCCGGCTTGAATTATTTTTCCAAGCGCGTCGGCTGCGAATCCGCGACGATGCTGCAAGTCGGCACGCCGTTTGATTATGAGCGGCAGATGAAATTGTTCGCCGTAAAAAAAATGCCGGATCCGCGCGACGCTGGTTACGCGGATGCGCTGATTCATTGGGTGGAACATTTTGTCCGGCAAACGCACGGCAAGGCGTTCGTTTTGTTCACGAGTTACAAGTTGATGCAGGAAGTTGCGGAACGGATGCGGTCTTTTTTTGAGGAATTGAAACTGGAGTTGTTTGTGCAAGGCACGGGCACGCCGCGCTCGACGATGCTGGAAAAATTTAAGGACGACACGGATTCGGTCTTGTTCGGCACGGATAGTTTTTGGCAGGGCGTGGATGTGCCGGGCGAAGCGTTGAGCAACGTCATCATCACGCGGCTGCCGTTCGCGGTGCCGGACCATCCGCTCATCGAGGCGCGGTTGGAAGCGATTGAGGCGCGCGGCGGAAATTCGTTCGGTGAATTTTCTTTGCCGGAAGCGATTTTGAAATTTCGTCAGGGTGTCGGTCGGTTGATTCGCACGAAGACGGACACAGGAATCATTGTGGTGCTGGACAACCGGATTTTGACGAAGCAATACGGTCAGTCTTTTCTCGAGGCGCTGCCGAAATGTCCGGTGGAAATCATCTGAACTGGTTTCTTAACTTGTGCGGGGAAAGCGGGCTTGGTAATTTAAGGCGTCAGTTTTTCGCCGCGTCTGTCCGATGGTGTAATGGTAGCACAGAGCTCTTTGGAGGCTTTAGTCATGGTTCGAATCCATGTCGGACAACCAAGCCGGTAGCTTTTCTAAAATTCTTTTTGCTTCGTGGTTTCGTGATTTTGTGCTGAAATGACGCATGAATATAACGAATTTGAATCCGGACACGGACATCGGCGCGAGTGCGTGGCTGGTGGAGTTGGAGGAGCACCGGATTTTGCTGGACGCGGGGATGCATCCGAAACGCGAGGGGCGCGACGCGGTGCCGCGATACGGCAAATTGGGCATGCATGACGTGGACGCGATTGCACTTTCGCATTGTCACCATGATCACGTTGGCTCGCTGCCGTTGGCCTGCCGGCAATTTCCCAAGGCGCACGTCTTGATGACGGAGCTGAGTTATCTGCTCGTGGAACGTGTGTTGCACAATTCGGTGAACGTGATGACGCGTCAGCGCGACGAGCTGGGCATCCGTGAATACCCGCTCTATACGCATGACGAACTGGACGAAATCGCGCCACATTTTCAGGGCTTCAAATACAATCGCGAAATCGAATGGTCGGCGGAACACAAGGCGCGGGCGGGGTTGCCGTCGCCGACGCTGGAATTTTTCGACGCGGGTCACACGCTTGGCTCGGCGGGAATTTTGCTCCGTGGGAAAAAAGAGACAATGTTTTACACGGGCGACGTCTGTTTCCACGACCAGACAATCTTGAAGGGTGCGCGGTTTGAGGACGTGAAGGCGGACGTGCTCATCATGGAGACGACGCGCGGCAATCGCGAAGTGCCAGCCGGCTTTACGCGCGAAAAAGAAATTGAGCGGCTCGTGGAAGCCATTCACGCTGCGGAAAAAAAGAAGGGCGCGATCATGATCCCTTCGTTTGCGCTTGGCCGCACACAGGAAATGCTGGCGTTGCTGGCGTTACTGATGCGCGAAGGGAAATTGAAGAAACAGCCAGTTTACATTGGCGGTTTGGGTCGCGTGTTTACGGAGATTTACGACATCGAAGCAGCGCGGACACACCGGCAGCATACGGGTCTGCATCTGAACGACGCGCTGCAATTGGTCGTGCTGGAAAAAGGTCAGGCAGACAGCATGAAGTTAACGGGCGGGAAAATTTTCGTCATTACCGCCGGCATGATGAGCGAGAACACGGCGGCACATACGCTGGCGACGCGGATGATCGGCGATGAGAAGCAGAGCATTTTCTTCGTAGGCTATGCGGATCCGGATTCACCGGCGGGTCATTTGAAGGCGGCGAAACCGGGCGAGACGTTTGTGTTCAGCCCGAGCGCGGGGCAGGTGACGAAGCGTTGCGACGTGCAGGATTTCGATCTGACGGCGCACGCGAACCGGCAGGATTTGCTGGAGTTTGTCGGGCAGGTGTCGCCGCGCGCGATTCTGCTGGGTCACGGCGACGACGCAGCGCGTAAATGGTTTGAGGAGCAAATCAATTTGCGCTGGCCGAAAATCAAAGTGTTCCAGCCGGAACCAGCAAAGGTGGTTTCGGTTTAAGTTGAGGAATTTTAAAACAAAACCGCCGGAAGAAAAAATCTTCCGGCGGTTTTTGTTTTTTAGAATTTCAGTGGCCGCCGTTGACGATGTTGGCGAGGTTGAAAATCGGCAGGAACATACAGATGACCATGCCGCCGATGACGATGCCGAGGAACACGATGAGGAGCGGTTCGATTAGCGACATGAGGCCGGAGAGTGTGGCTTCGATTTCCTCGTCAAGAAAATTGGCGACGCGCTCGAGCATGTTGTCGATGTTGCCGGTCTGTTCGCCGGCGCTCAACATGCGGATGATCATGCTGGGGAAAACGGGGTGTTTGCCAAGTGCGGTGGAAATGCCTTCCCCGCGTTCGATGTCGGTGGAGGCGGCTTTGATGGCTTTTTCCATGACAGTGTTGCCGACAGTCTGGGAAACGATTTGTAAAACTTCGAGAATCGGCACACCGCTGCGGACAAGCGAAGCCAGCGTGCGGGTGAAACGAGCTAGGCATATTTTATGGGCGATAACCCCGAAGACGGGCAGGCGGATGCGTTGCTTATCCCAAAAATCCCGCCCGGTTTTTGTCTTGATAAAATAGAGCCAGCCCCAAACGGCGGCGCCAGCCAGAACCACGAGATAAATTAAGTAATTCTGGACGATTTCGCTCACACCAATCAGAAATTCAGTCGGCCCTGGCAGCTTGGCTCCGAAGCCAGAATAAACCTCCTTGAAGGTAGGAATGACGCGAACGAGCAAAAAGATGGTAATGCAAATCGCCACCACGGTCACTACCGTAGGATACATCAGAGCGGTCTTCACTTTTTTGCGAAGCCGCTCAGTATTTTCCTGGTAGGTGGCAAGGCGGCCGAGAATTTCTGCGAGCAAGCCGCCCTTTTCGCCGGCAGACACCATGGAAACATAGAGCTTATTAAAAGCTTTTGGGTGCCGCGTCAGGGCTTCGGAAAAACTTTCCCCAGCTTCCACACGCGAGCAAACATCGCGAATAGTGTCGCGCATGACTTTGTTCGAGGTCTGATCGGCGAGCGCTTGCAGGGCTTGGACGATGGCGATACCGGCGTCAATCATTGTCGCAAGTTGGCGGGTGAAGACCACGAGGTCGTTGAGTGCCACCTTGCCGCCTTTCGTTTGGCCACGTTTGGCGGTCTTCTCGCGAATTTCCACAACCAGCAGATTGCGGTTAAGCAACGCGGCGATAGCGGCCTGTTCGGTGGCGGCTTCGACGGAGCTGCGGATTTCGCGGCCGGTGGTCGTTTCCCTGGCGGTGTAAGCAAATAATGGCATACCTTTGTTCGTGAATAATTCAATACGGCAGAATTGCAAGCGTAATTCTTACCGCGACTGAAAATGTCAGCACAATCTATTCCAACAAATTTTATATGGTGCCTAAAGAATTTAATGTTCCCGTCCCGAAAAACTGGAAAACCTCATTTTTTCTTTATTTGACTGAAGATTTATCAGGTGAGATTTCAGGCATTATTGCACAAACAACTCTTTATTAAACAGTTAATGAAATAAAATTAAGAAAAAAAAATTGTTGTCAATTGATGTGTTTTTCCCTAATTTTGAAATCAAACGCACCTGCAAGGTGTAGGGATAAACTGTTTTTATCCCGCTCAAGTAGATAAACAAACAACCAAACAACATCGGAGGAACAGATGAAGTTTAATAAATGGACATTGGGTCTCGCCGCCGTCGGAGCCGTAAGCATGGCTTCCGCCGTTCGCGCGGACGAAGCGAAACCGAGCGCCGTGCAAACCGCGCTCTCGAACACCACCATCAGCGGCTACGTTAGCGCATCGATGAACTGGGAATTAAACCCCGGCAATAGCAGCGTTGGAAGCTCACCGGGAGGCAATATTCCCCTGCAAAGCGGCAAAGCCAACGGCTTCAATCTTGACGTCGTCAAGCTCTCGATCGCCAAACCGCAAGACGAATCCCCTTGGGCCTCTGGCTACCAAGTTGATTTGCTCTTTGGTCCCGATGCTGGCAGCTATGATCCTGCCACCTCGAGCAACAATGGTGGTGTTAACAGCGCTTCCGACTTCGGCATTCTTCAGGCTTATCTCGCGCTGCGCACGCCTGTGGGCAATGGCATTGATTGGAAAATTGGTCAATTTAACACCATTGTCGGCTACGAATCTTTTGACGCTGGCAGTAACCCGAACTATACCCGTTCATGGGCTTGGGCGGCTGAACCGACCACCCACACTGGTGTGCTCGGCTCATACAAGGTAAATGACGAATTGTCATTCTCCGCTGGCGTCGCCAACACCCTCTCGGGTGGTATCAACACCCGCAACACCTACAACACCAGCAATGGTAGCCCTTGGCACAAGACCGTTATGGGATCTGTGACCTTTAACGCTCCCAGCAACTGGGGTTGGGCCTCTGGCTCCGCTTTCTATGCGGGCATGGTGTATGGTTTTGCTGGCGGTCAGCAAGGCTATCCTACTGGTCCAGCTGCTACAACTGGCAGTCAAGGTGGCAATCAGGTCAACTATTACGCTGGTGCGACTTTGAACAGCCCGTGGAAGAACGTCACCTTTGGTGCTGCGTTTGATTATGTGCAAAACTTGGCCGGCGTTCAGTATGCCGTGTCTCCAAGCTTTGGTGTGCATCTGGACGACTACATCTTTGGCCTTTATAACACGATTAAGGCCTCGGACAAGTTGAGCTTTAACTCCCGTGCTGAATACTGGGAAGTGGATGCTAAGAGCAATGCCTCTCTGGGTAGCAGCGCTGGCGTTTCGCTTACGGAAACTGTTCAATACGACCTCTGGGCGAATGTTGTCAGCCGCTTGGAAGTGCGCTACGACAAAGTCATGACAGGTGACTATGGCTATCATGTTTTGCCTACCGGCGTCCAAGTCACCTCGCTTGACTCCGTTGGCATCTACGCCAACTTGATCTACAAATTCTAATCTGATTTAGAATCCTTGGCCCCTGCCGGTTCGCTGGCAGGGGCTTTTTGTTTTCACTTCTGCCAACTTCCGGCATAATCCCGCCCCGTGAAATTCATCCGCGACATCTATGCCGCCAAGCAGGCGACCGGTCAGCCCGTCATTTCTCTCGAGTTTTTTCCGCCGAAGACCGCCGAAGGCGAACGCGCCCTGTTCGAAAAGCACCTTCCCGCCCTGATGGCCGCGCGTCCCGATTTTTGTTCCGTCACTTACGGTGCCGGCGGCAGCACGCGGGATAAGACCCTGATGATCGTGGATCGCATTCAACGCGAACATAATCTCACGGCGCTGGCACATCTCACCTGCGTCAACCACACGCGCGAAGAAGTTCGCGCGCTGTTGGAAAAAATCCGCGCGTTGGACTGTAAAAATATTCTGGCTTTGCGCGGCGATCCACCCGGCGGCGGCGAATTTCAAGCCACGCCCGGCGGCTTTGAATTTTCCGCGCAGCTCGTGAAATTCATCCGCGAATCAGGTGACTTTTCCGTTGGCGTCGCCGGCTTTCCCGAAGGCCACATCGCCAACAAAAATGGCAAACACGCCGATTGGCAGCACTTACAGGAAAAAGTCGAGGCCGGCGCGGATTTTGTCGTCACACAATTATTTTTCGACAATGCGGACTATTTTGAGTTTCGCGATTACGTCACCCAAAAACTTGGTGTGAACGTGCCGATTGTGCCCGGCATCGTCGCCATCGTCAGTGCCACGCAAATCGTAAAATTCACCCAGATGTGCGGCGCAAAAATTCCCCCAGCACTTCGCGCACAACTCGATACGATTGGAACTGACGATGAAGCGGCCTTGAAATTCGGCATCGAATACGCAACCCGCCAGTGCGAGGAACTCTTGCGGGCTGGCGCGCCCGGCCTGCATTTCTATACGCTCAACAAGGCGTATTCCACCTTGCAGGTTGTGAAGAATCTAGGACGGGCCTGATTATTTTCAATTTTCGATTGACGATTTACGAGCCGCTCCAAAATTTCGGACGGCGCGTAAATCACCCATCGTAAATCGTAAATTTACAATCCGAACTGATTGGCCATGATGCCGATGACGCTCAATGGTCCCGTATCTTCCAAGCTGTCCGCCGCCTTATCCAGCTTCTGGAGCGAGAGTTTGGCATTCTTCAGGAAGTCTTGATCATTCACCAGTTTGCCCACGCTGCCTTGACCCTGATTCACCTTGATGAGGATGGATTCAAGGTTGGTCATCGAGGCCGTCGTCGAATGATAAAGCGTATCATCCGTAAGCAATTTTCCAATCGTGCCTTGGCCAGAGGTAATGTTCTTCACTTCCCCCTGCACCAGAATAGCAGTGTCCTGGAGATTGCTGACCGTGGACAGCGCCGAGTTGTAAAGCGTGTCGTTATAAATCATTTTGCCCACGCTGCCCTGTCCGGCGGCAATCTGGCTGGTAACATTTTTTACGTTGGCAATGGTCGCCGTAATGGGCGCGCCATTTTGTTTGATGAAATCGGTAAGCGGTCCGAGCAAATTATCAATCTTATCACCGGTAAAACTCTTGGTGAGATTCTGAATTCCGGCGGCAGCGTTATCCAATTTGGCCATGATGGCGCTCAGGTCCGGCTGCTCATCGGTTTGTAGCACCGCGCCCTCATCTGCCGTGGGCGAACCCGGCGCGCCGAACGAGACGTTGACGAAATTTTGTCCCATCAAACCGGTGAATTTGATAACAGCTTTGCTGTCGGTCTTCACGTTAGCATCCAACTTGAGTTTGAGCGTGACGCTGACTTTATTGTCGGCGAGGGCAATTTTTTCCACGCGACCGATTTCCACACCGGCCATCTTGACGCGGTCGCCCACTTTCAAGTCCTGCACGGTGTCAAACAGCGCGCTGACGTGTTTGCCGCGGCTAAAGAGGTCGGCGCTGCCCAAGGTTTCGATGATGATGACGGCGGCGCACACGGTGATGGCCACAAAAAAGCCGAGTTTGGTTTCCAGTGAATTTTTCATAGGCGGAATCGTTTATTTGTCACGTTTGAAATCTGCGTGCAAAAATTCTTTGACGCGCGGATCGTTAAATTGTTTCACCTCGTCCGGGGTGCCGACGGTGACAATCTGTCCGTCAATGATGACGGCAATGCGGTCGGCCACGCCAAACGCCAGATCGCGGTCATGTGAAACCACGAGCGACGTGACGTGAATGCGGTGGTTGAGGTCGAGGATTTCGTTGCCGATGACGACGGCAGACATCGGATCCAACTCGCTCGTCGGTTCATCGTAAAGAATCAACTGCGGCTCAATCACCAGGGCGCGGGCGATCGCGGCGCGTTTTTTCATGCCGCCGGAAAGTTCGTTCGGCATTTTGTTGACGGCATCTTTCAGGCCGACATCGCCGAGTTTTTCGCTGACAATTTTTTCGATCTCCGCCGGCGTCTTGAGCCGATGCTCGGTGAGATACAGGCCGACATTTTCACCAACTGTGAGTGAATTTAGTAGTGCGCCGGACTGGAACACCAGTGCCATGCGGTATTTTGCGGCGATTTCCGGGGTCGTGATGGATTCACCGTTGATTAAAATTTCCCCCGCATCCGGCTCCTCTAGTCCAATGAGGTGCTTAAGCAAAACGCTTTTGCCGCTGCCGCTCGGCCCCATGATGACAAAAATTTCGCCGGGCTTGACCTCTATGTCCACGCCCTTGAGCACTTCCTGACCGCCAAAGCTTTTGCGCAGGCCACGCACCACGAGGCCGACGCCGGAAAAACTATTTTGATTCTCGCTCATTTATTTCAGCAGGAAACGCGTGAGGATGTAGTCGAAAATCACGATGAGCACGATAGAGTTTACCACCGCTTTCGTGACGGAACGGCCGATGCCGCGCGGGCCGCCAATGGTCACCAGCCCCTGATGGCATGACACCACGCCGATGATGATGGCAAAGCAGAAGCTTTTGAAAACGCCGTTGCAGACGTCTTTTAAATCCACGATGTCGCGCAAATCGGCGAAGAAAACGCGGAACGGAATTTCCATCCGGTGATTGGTTTCCGCCACGATAGCACCGCCAAACCAACCAACCAAAATTGAGAAAACCACCAGCATCGGCAGGGCGACGGCGATGGACAGGATTCGTGGTAGCACGAGGTAATGGATAGGATTGATGTTCATTGTGCGGAGCGCATCAATTTCCTGATAAACACGCATGGAGCCGATTTCGGCCGCCATGGCCGAGCCAATCCGACCAGCGATGAGAATGGCCATCAACACCGGCGCCAGTTCCTTGGCGATGGAGATGCCCACCACGCCACCGACGGCATTGGGCAGGCCGCGTTCCACGAGCACCGGGCCGGTTTGCAAAGCGATGACGGCCCCAATGAAAAATGATAGCACGCAGACCATCAGCAAACTGGCGTTGCCGATTTCAAAAAACTGGTCAAACACCTTGTCGCGCTGCCGCCACGCCTGCGGCAAAGCCAGCAGCGTGCGCCAGAACAAAAGGACGATTTCTCCAATGTTCTCAAACATGATTCAGGCGCGGTTCATTTGGCTGCGGTTGACTTGGAAACGGTGAGATAAAACAGCTTCGTCCGTTTAACTTCTCCGTCATATTGATACTGGAAAAGGCCGAACAGGAGCGAGACTTTTTTGTGTGCCGGCGCCGTTTCCTGACGATACAAATTCCACAGCAACGACTGGCTGGCGGCACCGTTTTTTTGGTTTTTCTCGGCGCGCCAAAGTGACCAGAGGGGCGACCAGTTGCGTTCAATCGCATCGTTGCCCGGCAAAACCGGTTCGAGCAGGGCGAGCACCTGCAGGCGTTCGCTGCCATTCAAGTCGCGGTGCCAGGTGAAGAACGGCCACATATCCACCCGCCGCTTATACGCGCCGGTTTGGGTATTTTTTTCAAGGGTGTTTTCGTAAAGGTAAAAAGCGACGCGCGTGCGCCGCAAATCCAGCGGATCAGAATGCGTGCGGCGAAAGGTGTAAATTGGCCAGAGATAGAAATCGCTTTCCTTGACGGCGTTGTGCGATTGGCCGAAGAGCGGGAAGACGCGCGAGGTCGTTTTGCCCTCACCGCGCGCGAAGATAATGATTGGCCATGGCATTTGCCATTCTCGGTATTTTTTCTCCCGGTTGTCCATCCAAGTAAAAAGCGGCCAGAGCACAGTGGTGGAATCCAATTTGGGCGAACGCGTGTAGGCGAAAAGCGGTATGGAGGCGCGGAATTTTTCCAGATTAGTCGTGCCAATCCCGTTGTCCTGCCGTAGATAAAACGGCCACAAGGCAAAGAAGTGTTGATGGCCAGCAGTCGTTTCAGCTTCGCCAAAACCATTTGTGCGCACCGTCACGATTTTATTTTCGCGGCCAGCAATCGGCCAGATTTTCCAGCCATGCAGGCCATCGCCGTTGCGGATGGCGCCAAAGGGATAAAGATAATTGTCGGTGACGACATCTTTCTTCTTCGTTTCGCTGTAAATGGGAAACATTACGAAATGAATCTGGTCGCGGGCAAACCGGTTTTTGATCGTGCCGTAAACTGGGAAGAGCGCAGTGTAGTTCAGATTAGTATCCGTAGAGGAACGCCCCGAAAAATAAAATGGAAACAGCGTGTGGCGGGTTTTCTCCGCTTCATTCTGCTCCTGCCCGCCGGAAAAACTGAGGAGTTGGAAAAATTGCCAGCGCCACTCCTTGCCATATTGCATCCGTGTCAGCAGCGGATACAAAAAATCATAGTCGTTGTATTCCACGGAAGGATTGGCGGTCTGCGAAAAAAACGGCGGGAAGGCAATCGTGTGTTCATCCTCGGTTTGCTGTGAATAATAAAGCGGCCCCGCCGCCTCCGTGCGCCAGCCCTGCTCCAACGTGAGATTGAACCGATCAAAAATAAACCCAAAGCTGTTCGTTTCGGCGGCGTTGGCCTGATGGAATAAGCCTACTAGCGCGAGGACGAAAAGCAGCCGCAAAAACAACCACCGGCCAAAAGCTGGGCGGCTAAGATATCTCGTTATCGTTATTGTATGCGTTGGAATCATTATTTTAGCCTTAAGTCGTGCGTATTTAACATAGAGATTGACTTTTAGGGTTTTGTGCTTAAAATTTTGTTCACTTGAGGTTTTACCTCGGTTCCTCCTGACCCGGTGTTGGTGATTCATTGCCAGCATCGGGTTTTTTTACTAACGGTTGCCATCGACCAATCAAATTGAGCAGCGCCGGTAAAAATGTCAGCGCGGCCACCATGCACATCGCAATTCCAACGGCCATGATATAACCCAGACTGTGAATGCCGCGATGCTTCGCGAGTATCAGACTGCCGAATCCCGCGATGGCCGTCAATCCCGACACCAGCACTGCTTTGCCCGTGCTGCGCGCCAAAATCCCTGGCGTGCGCTCCTCGGCATAACGGTTCAAAATATGAATTCCGTTCGTCACCCCAATACCGATGACCAGCGGCAACGTCATGATGTTTGCCGGATTGAATGGCACGGCGTTCCAGCCCATCAAGCCCACAAGCCACAATGTTCCCAACCCAACCGGGATGAGCGATAAAATCACCGCCGGCACGCTGCGGAAATGGAAAAACACCATTACCGCAATAGCGCCAAGCGAATACCAAGCTGCGGTGATGTAGCTGTCTTTTAGCAGGGTGGTGTATTCAAGCAATTGCACTGGCGTGCCGGTGATGTTCGGGCGGTTGCTGTCCTGCGGATCTAGTTCGTGGCGTAAGGTGGCCACAAATTCTTTTTGATTTTCATGCTGCCAGACATTTTTTTTGGGATAGACCTGCAATAAAAATTTTCCCGTCACGCCCACAAATCGGTCGCGCAGGGCTGGCGGCAAATCTTCAATCCGCAGCGGCGCACGATCGTCCTGCTTTTGCAGGGTCTGGAAGGTTGCGCGCAGGTCGTCAAATAACGCCGTTTGATATTCGCTTAGTTTTTCGGCGTGTTCCGCCAGCGCGGGTTCGTCGCCCGCCAACATCGCTCGTCGTAGTTCCAGCACCGTTTTTTGCAACGACACCAGTTGCCGCAATAGCGTCGCATTGGTTTTGCTGACTTCCTCCAACGCCGCGCCCAGATAGCCGGAGAAGGAATACAGCGTGCGGCTCAATGTGTAAATATCTACCCGCCGCATGTCCGGCGTGCTGAAATCCAGCGGCGCAACCGTCGCCTTAATGTCGGAAATCAACTGCAACTTCGCGTTCTGATCTTGATGCAGAAAACCGGCGATGGATTCCACGTCCGCCACCACGTTCGTCAGCGCGCGGATTTTTTTCTCCAGCGCTACGGCTTCCTCCAAATTGTCTGCCACCACCGCGCCGAACAATACGGATTTGTCCGCTGAATCAATCAGCTTTTGTTCATACACCACGGCTGGCAAGTCGGCGCTTTGCATGTTCAGCAAATTGTAATCAAAGAAAACCTTCCGCGCTTCGATGGTCGCCGCCACGCTGATCACCACAATCACCAGCGTCACCAGCACCGGCCGTTCCAGCCAATAGCTCTCGATCCGCGCCCGCCGGTCGTCTTCGCGCACCGTGTGATCAATCACGTTTTGTTTGCCGCGCAGCAGCAACACCGGCAGCAGCGTCAGCATGGGGATGAGGCAGACCATCAGGCCGCCGCCGCAGATGATGCCCATTTCCTTGATGCCCTTAAAATCCGTGAACGCCATTGCCGCGAACGCCCCCGCTGTCGTCAGCGCGCCGGTAAAAATTCCCTGTCCGGTGAACACCATCGCCTTGGTCAGCGCTTCGGCTTCCGTTTTTCCATGGCGCAACTCCTCTTCGTAACGCGTGATTAGATGCACACCAAAATCAATCGCTAGCCCGATCAGCATTGGCAAAAAAGTGATGGTCAGAATGTTCAGATGGCCGACGGTCACGGTCGCAAACGCAAACGTGTAGGCCAGCCCGAGTAGCAGGCAGATAATCGCCTTGATTGGCCGCCCAGTTTCGTTGTAGCCGTAAATAAAAATCAGTGCGCACAAGACGAGCGACACGATGCCTGCCACCGTGGTGTCTTTCTGCGATTGCAGCATTTCGTCGTGCTCCAAAACGGATTCGCCCGTCAGTCCGGCGTTGACGCCCGTGACTTCCAGGCGCGTTTGTTGCACCAGTTCACGGATGCGTTCGACGGCGGCATTGCCCAAGTCGTGGTTCGGGGCGTGCGTCGTGACGAGAAAAATCTTGCCGTGATTAAAGGTGATGTAAGTTCCCGCCGCCGCCTCGTCACCCGTGCTGAACAATGCCGTCACCCCCGGCGATGGCGGCGCGCCCGAACGCTCCAAACTTTCGTGTGCCTGTTGCAAAATCCGTTCCAGCGCTGGCAGTGATTTCAGCAACGCGTCATTTTGTGCGTTCGTCTCGCGTTTCGCCGTGCGGAACTGCGTGTTTACCAGCTCAAAAAACGAAACCAGATTCGTTGTCTGCGAAAATTTATGAATGAACGGTAGATCATCCTTCAGCGTGTCGCGCAGGCCGACAAGATCTTTTTCCGGCACGAACAAAAGCGCTTTGTTGCCCATCATCGCCAGATCGCCTTTATAAAAGACATCTTTGAACAAGTTCGTTTCCGCCTCCAGCCGCGCGCCGAGACGTTCGACAAATTGCCGGTTTTTCTCGATGTTCTCGCTTTCCACCACGACGACCAAATCGTCCTGTTGCGGAAATTCTTTTTGGAAATCGAGGAAGTTGTGGTGGTAACGCTGGTTGCCGCCCACCAGATTATTCCGGTCAGTTTCAAACCGGAGATATTTCACGGTCACCCCGATGCAGAGGAGAAACAGCAATACTTGCGGCCAAAGAAACCAGCTTGGGCGGCGGAGAATCGCCGCCGTCAAGCGGCCTAAAGCCCGCGCCAGAAAACTGTCTGAACTCAACGGATTCATTGTGTCTTACGCCGGCTCTACCAACACCGCCGTGCCGTAGCACAGCACTTCGGTGATGCCCGGGGCGATTTCCGTCGCGTCATAACGCACGCCAATCACGGCGTTGGCGCCCAGCTCGCCCGCGTGCGTGAGCATCTGGTTGAAGGTGTCTTCGCGCGCCCGTTCGCACAGGCTGGTGTAGATTGAAATGTTGCCGCCAAAAATGGATTGAATGCTCGCGCCGAAATTGCCCACGATCGACCGTGACCGCACCATGATACCGCGCACGACGCCAAATGACTTCGTGATACGATAGCCCGGCAGTTCAAAGGCCGTCGTCGTCAGCGGATGGGTTTTGCTCATAGCTTGCTGATTGAACACGACCCGGCGCGTCTGCAAAAGCCAAATCTCTCGCCCCAGAATTGGCGGTAACGCTGGCAGGCGCGCGCGACGGGAATTTTTCTCAACTTGACCTTGATTTTTGGAGAAGCACTGACAAATTAGCGGGTGTAAAGGAGGGCAAAAGATTTCTTTTACAGGCAATAAAGGTTTTTTCGCCCCAGCAGAAAACTTGATATTATTATGAGCAGAACACTTTATCTTTCGCCCCCGAGTTACGAACGCTTTGACAGTGGTGCTGGCGCGCGTTACCAGACCCGCCGCGAGGTCACCAGCTATTGGTTCCCGACTTGGTTGGCGCAGCCCGCCGCGCTGACGCCCAATTCCAAGTTGATGGACTGCCCGCCGCACAATATCGGCATGGCCGAGTGTCTGGCCGAGGCAAAGAATTTCGATCACGTCATTATTAACACGTCCACGCCCTCGCTTAAAAACGATTGTAAGGTGGCCGAGGCCATTAAACAGCAGAAGCCCGACACCAAAATCGGCTTTGTCGGTGCGCACGCGATGGTGTTGCCGGAGGAAACCTTGAAGGCGTCGTGGGCGATTGACTGGGTCGGGCGCAAGGAATTTGATTACACCTGCAAAGAAGTGGCGGAAGGCCGTGAGCTTTCGTCCGTCGTCGGTTTGTCTTACAAGGACAAGGACGGGAAAATCATTCACAACGCCGAGCGCGATTTGATTCACGACATGGACGCGCTGCCGTGGGTGGCCGATGTCTACAAGCGCGACGTGAAGATTGAAAATTATTTCAATGGCTACCTAAAGCACCCTTACATCTCGCTCTATACCGGCCGTGGCTGCCCGGCGCAATGCACCTTCTGCCTCTGGCCGCAGACCATCGGCGGCCATCGCTACCGCGTCCGCTCGGCGCAAAATGTCGCGGACGAAATGGCCTACGTGAAGCAGATTTTTCCGCAGGTGCGCGAATTTTTCTTCGATGACGACACGCTCACTGCCAACTTGCCGCGCGCCCGCGAAATTGCCAAAAAAATCGCCCCGCTCGGCGTGGAATGGAGTTGCAACAGCCGCGCCAACATTGATTACGAGAACATCAAATTTTTCAAGGATCACGGCCTGCACCTGTTCCTGGTCGGCTACGAAAGCGGCAACGACGAGACCCTCAAGCGCATCAAAAAAGGCGTGAACACTGAGAAGATGCGCCAGTTCACCAAGGACTGTCACAAGGCCGGCGTGGATATCCATGGCTGCTTCATCCTCGGCCTGCCGGTCGAAACCAAACAGACCATTGAGAACACGATCAACTTTGCGAAGGACCTCGACATCTTTTCGCTACAAGTTTCGCTGGCGGCACCGTATCCCGGCACGGAACTTTACGACCAAGCCAAGGAAAACGGCTGGTTCGTAAAAAAAGACGAAACTGCCCTGCTCGGCGACAGCGGCTTGCAGGACAGCACCATTGAGTATCCCGGACTTTCCAAGGAAGAGATTTTCGAGTCGGTGGATCGTTTCTATCGCGCCTACTATATGCGGCCGAAACCGATTCTGCGCATCATCAAGCAGATGCTCGAGGACAAGTCCGTGCTCGTGCGCCGCACGCGCGAAGGGGTTGAATTTTTCCGGAGCCTACACCAACGCCGGCGCGATCTGGCGGCGGCGCGGGCGATGGCTTGAGGGTTGATGCATCTGAAGTGCGAAAATTTTCGTAGGGCAGATGGATAAAAATCATCCTGATTTCATTTAATGCCATAAGGTGACGTGGTAATAATTCGCCTGCGTCAATGACGCAGCGGAAGCGGTGATCGGTGATGTTTGGTATCCGGAATTGGAAAAATCAAAACCTCATGAAACCTCTGTCTCAAGCCGTGTTGGTGTTTGCAGTTTCCATCGCCAGCCTTTCGCTGGGCAGCATTCTCCTGAAAATGGGCATGGATCGGTTCGGCGCGTTGACCGCTGCGCGCGTTCCGGTTTTGCAAGCACTGGTGAAATCGCCGCAATTGCCCGCCGGCGTGGTGCTGATGATGGTTCAATTTTTTGGCACGCTGATTCTTTTCAAATGGGGCTGGGATGCCAGCGTCGTGATTCCAGTCATGGGACTGTGCTATGTGGGCACGGCGCTGTTGGGCCAATGGCTGCTCCACGAACCGGTGAGCGCCCTTCGCTGGTTGGGCATTGCGTTGGTAATCTTCGGTGTCTTTTGCATCGCGCGTTCGGCGGCACCGTCAAAAATACCATGATTTGGTTATGGCATGGCGCGACCGCGCTCATCGGTCTGCTCGTGCTCGCCGGGTTGGCCACGATTGTTCTCAGCCACGCCACCGCCCGTCGGCATTTTTCCAAAAAAAATTCACCCGCACTGAATCCGCCCTTTCCCAAAGTGAGTCTTCTCAAGCCGGTGGAAGGTGCCAGCCCAGACACTTATGACGCCCTCGCCTCCTTTTGCCGCGTGGAATATCCTGGCGAAATGGAAATCCTCATTGGCACCATCGCGGCGGACGATTCCGTGGTGTCGCTGGTCGGACGACTGCAAAAGGAATTTCCCGAACGCGATGTCCGGTTGGTCTTTGCCGATTTGATTGGCGTCAACCGCAAGACGAGCATCATGGAAACCCTGTGGCACAACGCCTCCGGCGCATTCCTGTTTTTTTCCGATGCCGATGTTTTTGCGCCGACTGATTACCTCAAACAACTTGTCCCGCTGCTTGCCCGGCCTGGCGTGGGTTGTCTCACCTGCCTGCCTCGCGGTATCAATGCGGATACGCCCGGTGGCAGAATGATTGCATTGCACTACGGATTTAATTACCTCCCGCAATGGATGCTCGCGCAGCAGACAACTGGGATTCATTGGGCGGTTGGCCACACGATGGCTGTTCCGCGCCCCGTGCTGGCGCAACTCGGTGGCTTCAGCCAATTTCTGAATCACCTCGCCGATGACTACGAGCTGGGGCACCGGGTAACCCAACTCGGTTTGCGCGTCATCGTCGCGCCCATCCTGCTGGACTGCACGATGCCGGAAGAATCATTCGCCCGAGCCTTCTCCCGAATGCAACGCTGGAAACGCACCATACATCGCTCTCGTGGTTGGCAATTTCTCGGCGTGGTGGTCACCTATCCCATTTTTTGGGCGCTAATCTTGGCCTTGCTCCACCCGCTGGCCGCTTGGGTGTGGAGTGTGCTGGGCCTGGTTTTGGTTATACGTTGGCTATTTGCTGCCAGCCTGCAACGGGTTGTAAATCTACCCGAATGGCCGCGCGCTTGGTGGTTGCTGCCCGTGGTGGACATTGTAGAAGGGCTAACTTTTTTCGGAGTTTTTTTGGGGAACAAAATTTGTTGGGCTGGCCGCCACTACTCTTTACACAAAGACGGCACGCTGGAATTGCGCGCGGCGGGCGCGCCGCCGAAATAATTTTGGCCGTCTCGCTCTAGCCGCCAGACTACTTCACCGGCAACGCCACGCGCATGGTCGTGCCGCGTCCGAGGCGCGAGCGGATGCGAATTTCTCCGTGATGGGTTTCCACGATGCGCCCGACAATCGCAAGGCCGAGGCCGGTGCCTTTGGCTTTCGTCGTCGCCAGCACCGTCTTGAACGCCTGCTGCTGTTGCTCTATCGTCATGCCGCCGCCCGTATCTTTAAATTCCACGGCGACCTGCATAGTTTTGTCCGCACCGAGCACGACGCGCGAACGGATGGTCAATGTGCCGCCCTCGCCCATGGCTTCGGCCGCGTTGAGAATCAGATTCAGAAATGCCTGCTCTAGTTGCGGCGCATCGCCGGAGACGAGCGGCAAATCATTTTGCAAATCGTGCACGAGCTTGATGTCCTGATTTGCGAGTTTATGGCGCACGAGCAAACTTAATTCGTCCACCAAATCATTCATGTTCACCGGCGCAAACTTCGGCTCCGTCGTGCGCGCAAAATCCAGGATCTGCTCCACGATTTTATTCAGGTGCTCGATCTTCGCCTCAATAATCTGCGCGTCTTTGTTGCGCGGATCCTTCGCCTCAAATTTCAAATCGAGCGAGTGATACAGCAGTTTCATCACCGTGAGCGGATTGCGGATTTCATGCGCCACCTCCGCCGCGAGCAGGCCGAGCGCGGAAAGTTTTTCGTTCTGGCGCAACTGTTCTTCCACGTCCACGACGCGCTCGTAAAGCCGCGCCTTTTCAATCGCGATGGCGGAAAGTTCGGCGAGCGCGGAAAGAATTTTTATTTCCTCGTTGGAAAAACTATACGGGCGTGCCGTGTAAACACTCAATGCGCCAATGCTTTGCCCTGCGAAAATCAGCGGCACGCTCAACAGCGAAACCAAACTCTCTCGCCGCGCCAGCTCGACGTTTTGATAGCGCGTGTCCGTCTGCACATTGGCGACCTGCAACGGTTTTTTACGTCGCACGACAACGCCAATCAGACTTTCGTCCGCACTCAAACGCGGCTTGCGGATGTAAGCGTCGCCCGCGCCAAAACTCGCGCGCAGGTCAAGCCACTCGCCTGACTCGTCGAGCAACATGAGCGAACACATCCGCGCGCGCATGAGTTCGCAGGCTTCCTTCGTGATGGCGCGCAAGGCTTCATCCAAATTCAAAGTAGAATTGATCGTGCGGCTCACGCTGGAAAGCGACTCAAACAACATGACTTTCAACCGCAGTTGTTCGTAGAGCCAGGTGTTATGAATCACCTTCGCTGCCTGGATCGCCAGCTCCTGCAACAGTTCCTGATCATCCGCCGAGAACGCGTCCACGCGGTCGGAATCCACGTTGATGACGCCGCGCACTTCGCCTTGGACTTCGAGCGGCACGGCCAGTTCCGAACGCACGTCGCGGCGGACGCTGACGTAACGTTTGTCCTGCGTCACGTCGCCGACACGCACGGGCTTGCCGTTTTGCGCAACCCAGCCGGTGACGCCCTCGCCGACGCGAAGTTTTAATTTGCGCGCGGCGGAAGAAAGATTTTGCGCCGCGTGAATTTCCAGAAAGCCCGACGTGGGATTGATGAGCACCAGCGAGCCGGACGACGCACGCATCACGCGCACGGCCTCGCTGACGATGAGCTGCAGCGCCTCCTGCGAATCGAGCGTGGAATGAATGACGTTACTGACCTGATACAACAAGCGCAATCGCTCGTGGCTTGATTTTAATTTTTCCAGTTGCTCACTCACGGGTTCAGTTTTTTAACCTAAATTTAAAAACTTAAAATTATCTTGTCCGCAAAATCAAAACCGCTCCGGCGGTGGCGAACAACATGTTCGGTAGCCATGCCGCGAGCCACGCCGGCAAAATGCCGTTCATGCCGAAGGCGAGGCTGACTTGTTGCAGCACAAAATACGCGAAACAGATGAAGATACTGCCCGCCACGCCGAAAAATAAATTGCGCCGGCCGGATTGCGCGCCGAACGGAATCGCGATGAACACGACGACCAGACACGTCCACGGTGCAGCCAGGCGGCCGTAAAACTTGGTGCGTAGCGCGTTCGCGTCGTCGCGTGGCAAATCGGGATGGAGCTTGAGATACTCGCGCAAATCTTTCAGCGGAATGTCCGCGCTGCGCGAGCCGCGGACGGTTTGGGAGTCGCTCATCTTGAGGTTGCTCAAGATTTGTTTGGGCGTCTCGTCAAACTCCGGCATGGCGATGAGATTCGTGGTGAACGTCGGCACGGGACTGCCGTGCGGCAATTGGGTAAACATTTTTGCATCTGAAAAGATCCAGACGCCGTTCGTGCGCCCGGCGCGGCCAGCCTTGAGCATGTGGGTCGAGCCATCCGGGCTGGACCAAGCCACATTCGGGTTCAGCATGATTTTGGTGACGCTGTCGTATTCGCCAATCTGCCAGATGCGATTTGCGTGCGTGGTGCGGAAGCCGATTTTGGTGAAGTGGGTTTTTATTTTTGGGTTGGTTTCCGACTGGACGTGGCGCGAAAGGATTTCCTCCGTCCAGTTGGCGCAGCGCGGCACGACGAGTTCATTCATGCCGAAATAAATTCCACCCGCCGCAAGACCGACGATAAAATATGGCAAACACAAACGCCACAGGCTCACGCCAGCGGCGCGGAGCGCAGTGAGTTCGTGATGCCGCGCGTGCTGCGTGAGCGCGTAAAGCAGCGACAGCAACAGCCCGATGGGTAAAACGAGGATCAGAAAGCCTGGCATCATGGCAACGGCATATTCAGCGCAGTCAATCAGCCGGAGTTGGTGCTGTTGCATCTCGTCAATCTGGCTAAAGAAAAAATAGGCGATCCAGAAAACGAGAAAACCGCCGAGGCAGTAGGCCAGCGGCGTGAGTAATTCGCGAAAAAGGTATCGGTCGTGCAACCGCATGGCGCAGGTTAAACGGCGGACGCTTTTCTGCCAACCCAATTGCAGCGGGGAAAAATCTTGCGTTCGCGCGGTTTTAATCTATTTTTCTGCGCCCTGTTGGGTTGGTAGCTCAGTCGGTAGAGCAGTGCCCTTTTAAGGCATTGGTCGAGAGTTCGAGTCTCTCCCAACCCACCAGTTTTTACTTTCCACATGGCGGGACGTCAGCCCTGATTCTTCCCCGCGCAATTTTCAAATTTGTCTTTTCCAGCGCCTGCGCTAGAGTGAGTCCATCAAGACGGTCACGCACATAAAGTTTTGGGGCGTTCGCGGTTCAATTCCATCGCCGGGCGCGGAAACAGCGCGTTACGGCGGTAATACCACTTGTGTCGAAGTCCGGCATGGCAGCGACATTATCATCCTCGATGCTGGCACCGGCCTGCGTAAACTCGGCCAGTCGTTGCTGGAAGAATTCAAGCGCGGTCCGCTCAGTTTATCCCTGCTCCTTTCGCACACCCACTGGGATCATATTCAGGGTCTGCCGTTCTTTGCGCCAATCTACGAATCTCGCTGCCGTCTGCACATCCTCGGTAGCGAAGGCGCGCGTAAAAGTCTTGTCGCCGCGATTACGGGTCAGATGGAAAGCACTTATTTTCCCGTGCCGTTCTCACGGCTGCCCAGCAACATTGAGATTGAGGAACTGAAAGATTTTAATTTTGCCATCGGCCACGTGCTCGTGCGCGCGCATCGCGCCAATCACCCCGGCGTGACCGTGGGCTACCGGCTGTTCGCGCCGGATGGCATCGTTTGTTTTTTCCCTGATACCGAACCGCGTGCTGGTGCGGACGATCAGGAGATGATTGATTTTGTGCGCGACGCGGATGTGCTGATTCTGGACTCGCAATACGACCGGGCGGAATACAAAAAGCACACCGGCTGGGGTCACGGCTGCGTGGATGATTGCGTGGCGCTCGCGCTTAAAGCCGGCGTCAAAAAGCTGGTTCTCTTCCACCACGATCCCGACCACGACGACCGGAAAATCGACGCTTTCCTCAAG
Organism: Verrucomicrobiia bacterium; assembly: GCA_037138135.1. Lineage (GTDB taxonomy): Bacteria > Verrucomicrobiota > Verrucomicrobiia > Limisphaerales > UBA11358 > UBA11358. The sequence continues at coordinate 1,962 of JBAXIY010000009.1, read as the reverse complement.
CACGCCCGTGCGCTGGTAAAAAAACGGAATGGTAAATTGAAAGTGGAAGCCGCGCGCGAAGGCATGGTGATTGAGCTGGGCGGGAAAAGTCCGCGCTGAAAATTTCTAGCGCACGAAGCTGGCGAAGAAAGTTTTGCAGCCTATCAAGCTGTTAGGCAGCAGCATCTCTCAATCCAGCTTTGGCTTCTTCTTCAGCTTACTCCGATAACGAAGAATCTGAATAGTTCCAAACGAATAAAAAATCAAACCAAGCGAGCCAATGACAATACCAGCAACTATCAAAGTGTGTGAACCGGCATGAACTCCGGCTCCAAGAATAAGCCCTGCCAGCACTATCAAAATGCCGCCAAGAATCAACGCCTCAGAATTGATGAAGCCTGCTTCTCGTCTCGCAGCCGGTTGGTGGTGGTAAAATCTCATGCGCTCGATGCTGCCTAACATATATTAGACCGCAGTATTTGTGGCCTATCAGGTTTCATGGAAACGAGGTTGCGCTGGACGTAAACCCTTGTCCAGCCTGTTTTTCGGAGCATGACATCAGATGATTTGTTTTCCACAAAGGCTGCAGCAAAGGCTGCAAAATCAATTCGCTTTTTCCCCGTAATTGATTGCCATCGCCCCGCCGAGCAGATTGATGACGCGGACATTTTCCAGTTTGAGCTGGCGCATTTTTTCCGCCACGGCGAGTTGCGCTGGATAATGTTTCAGCGATTCCAAAATATAGGCGTAAGCCGAGGCGTCACCGCAAAACATCCAGCCCATCAGCGGCACGGACATTTTTAAGTGCGTGAAATATAGGCCACGCCAGAGCGCGTTCGCCGGTTTACCGAAATCCAAGACGATCAGCCGCGCACCCGGTCGTGCCACGCGAAACATTTCGTCCAGCCCGCGTTCCCAGCTCGTGAGATTCCGCAATCCATAGCCGACGGTGACCACGTCGAAGGAGTTTTCCGGAAACGGCAGTTGCTGCGCGTCGCCCTGGATAAAATTAGGAGATGGGAGATGTGAGTTGGCAGTTGGAGATTTTAGTTTTTCGCTCCGATTTTTTGCGACTTCGAGCATTTGTGCACTGAAATCAAGGCCGGTGGCGTCTGCACCGGCGCGTGCGAGGGCGAAAGTGATGTCGCCAGTGCCACAACAGAGATCCAGCGCGCGGTCGCCGGATTTGATTTGCGCCAGCCTGACAACGCGGCGTTTCCATAGCCGGTGCAGGCCGAAGCTTTGGAGATCGTTCAAAAAATCGTAGCGGCGGGCGATGCGCGCGAAGAGGTCATTGACCTTCGCGGCGCGCTGATCGCCGGGCGCATAATAGGCGTTGCTCACGCGGACAGACTAGCGGCAACTGCGGGTGCGGCAAAGCCGAGAAATGTCTTTGCGCTGGGCAGCCGCTTTGCTAGGTTCGTGCCGACATTCAAAAGGTTATTTAAACATCAGCATTATGAGCATCGGTGCAACGCCTAAAAAAATTCTGGTAGTGGATGACAACGAGATTGTCATCAAGACCATTTCCCTGAAGCTGCAAGGCGCGGGGTATCAGGTGCTCACGGCTATGGACGGCGCGACGGCGGTGTCAACGGCGCGCAAGGAAGCGCCGGATTTGATTTTGCTGGATTTGAGCTTTCCGCCGGACACGGATGGCGTGGCGTGGGACGGCTTTCGCATCATGGAATGGTTTCACCGGTTGGACACGGTCAAAAAAATCCCCATCATCGTCATCACCGGCACCGACGATCCCTTGGCCAAACAGCGGGCGACCAATACTGGGGCGGTGGCGTATTTCCAAAAGCCCTTGGAGCACGATTATCTGCTCAAGGTCATTCGCGCTACGCTGGGTGAAGCGGTCAAGTGACCGCAAATTCAGGCTTGCCAGCGGCGGCAACTAGTCTATTGTAATGCCACTTTCGGACGCGAGCGTAGCTCAGTTGGTAGAGCATCACGTTGCCAACGTGAATGTCGAGGGTT
>JBAXIY010000008.1:0-39436 GCA_037138135.1 Verrucomicrobiia bacterium | reverse complement strand
CGGAGTAAAAAATCGTCCGTTGGGCCAAGGCGATTCGGCGATTGCCGTGGTGAGCGAGTTCGAAGCCGGCACGTTTCAGATTTCGCAGCTTGAAGTGGCGCGACAATCCGGCGCGCAGACGGGAATGATTTGCTTTGGAAAAGCGGAAGGCAGGAAGCAGAAAGCAGAAACCATATTAGTTTCCGTTCCATTGCCGCCGGATGATTTCCTTCTCAACGGCATTACGCGCGTGGCCGTGAAGCTGGTGATGAACGCGCTCTCCACCTGCACGATGGTGCGGTTGGGCCGCGTGATGGGCAATTACATGGTGTGGGTCGTGCCGAGCAATCTGAAGTTGATCGACCGCGCCACGCGCTACATCACCAAGCTCACCGGCATGGATTACGACGCGGCGAACGCGCTGCTGTTCGAGATTATTGAATACGTCGAGCCGCGTATGAAAGCAGATCAAGCGTATCCGCCGGTTGTGGGCATGGCGGTGGTGCGGGTGAAACATAATTTTACGAACGAGCAGGCCGAAAGCTTTTTACAGTCGCAATAAAATTGGTTAATCTGATTTCATTATGACACTCGACGATATTCTTTTGGAAGCGGAAGACAAAATGTTGAAGACCGAGACGGCGGTGGCGAATGAATTTCTCGGCGTGCGCACGGGCAAGGCCTCGGCCGGCCTCGTGGAAAATATTCAGGCGGAAGTTTACGGCTCCATGATGCGCATCCGCGAGCTGGGCAGCATCTCCACGCCGGAACCGCGCATGCTCGTCATCACGCCGTGGGATGTGGCCGTACTCCAGCCGATCGAGAAGGCCATCCAGAAGGCGAACCTCGGTCTCTCACCGGTGATCCAAGGCAAATTGTTGCGCCTCTCGTTTCCGGAATTGAGCACGGAGCGCCGTCAGGAATTTGTGAAGCTCATCAAGAAAATGTCCGAGGACGGGCGCGTAGCCATCCGTCATCATCGCCGCGACGCGATGGATTTGTTCAAGAAACACGCACACGACAGCGGCATCACCGAGGACGCGAAGAAGCAGGCGGAAAAAGATTTGCAAAAGCTGACGGACGATTACATCGGCAAGATTGATGCGCACGTGGTGCACAAAGAAAAAGAAATCATGACGGTGTGAGTTAGTTGGGCAACTTGCAGGCACCCGAAATTTGGTGGCGGTTGGCGGCAAATTTCCGATAGCTCCAATCAAAAATATTCCTTCCAAGCGGGGCAATGGAAAAAAGATAAAAGGGATACGCCCACCAGATTAGTTTAAGGGCGTAGCGATAAGTGTCCGCGCCGGAAATTAATTTTCCGTCGGCGAGTAATAGCCGTAAATCTTGCAACAACTCGGTCTCGTTGAGAGATAGTTTTTGTCTGACCCAATCGGCTTGCAGTGGAGCGATTTCAAATCCTCGTGCCCGCAGCGTGTCCTCCCAAAATGGAACCCAGCGGCGACAAATCCCGCAGGAATCATCGTAAAGAATCCAGCCCGCCAGTTTTTTATTTTCCGTGCTCATGATTAGAGCCGGACGCCTTTGTAAACTTTCACCGCTGAACCTTCGGCCAAAAAAGCTGACACGGGGGTAATATTCAAAGCGCTGACAAACTGTTCACCATAAAGTTCAGCGATGTCGCAATGCAGTTCCACCGATTGTGCTTCCCAAATCCGCCAGCGTGGATGTTCAACTTGGTATTCTAGGGTCGAACCATCGCGCTGGGAAGTGTAGCCCCAATAATGCTCGGTGATAAATTCCGCTTCGGAATTTTCGACCAATGGACGCAGGTTGCCGTGCGTGTTAAGCTTCACAGAATTATCATTTCCTTTAAACCGCCAAAAATATGTGGCGGATTTAATTTCGAATGGCTGGCTGCTGGATTTTTCGATCCGATGCGACATAGGCAGTGCGAGGTATGGCTCGTTGTAAAATGTCTGCGCGGTCCAGGCGATGGCAAGACGCGGCACCAATTCTTTGATAAATACCACGCCGCGCCTCCAGCCATCTGCGGTTTTGCGTCGGACATAAAACCGCAAGTTTACTTCTTCAAAGTTGCGGTGAAAAGGAATCGGGATTCCGCGTATGCGTGTATTTTGAAAATTAAATCCCACCACGCTGACAAAAGTTTTGCCGTTCCAGAAATCTAATTCTGTTCCAGTAGGAAGACGCGGCTTTAATATTTCCGGCTCAATTTCGTAATTGAGCATGACCAGATGTTGCCATTCCGCCGTCAGAAAAACTGAAGCCGGAACAGGAGTATTCATCTTGGCATGCTGCTAACAGAATTCGTCTCGAACCGCACAACGGTTTCATCCGGCTTGGCGTAGCCGAGTTTTTCGCGGGCGAGGCGGGTGACGGTGGCGGGATCGTTGCGGAGCGCGTCAATCTCGGCGCGCAGTTGGTGGGTGATGGCTTCTTGTTTTTGGAGTTCGGTGTCGAGACGGAAAACTTCGCGGCGCATCCGTTCGTTTTGATGGATGAGGGGAAGGTAGGTCATGCCAATCAAAATCAAGATTGCCGCCACCACCAGAGCGACAACCGCCTGGGTGAGCTTGCTCCAAATGCCGAGATCGACTTTCACCTTGCCAGTCTGCGCGGCGTGGCGCAAAAGTGAAAGCGGATTTTACTGACATTTGCCGGATGGCGGATTAGAGTTCGCACCCGATGATTAGGGTGTTTTTTCTATTATTTGAGCCAGGCCCTAACTGGGATCGAATTGCGCGTAGACGCAGGGGATTTGCCTTTGTTCTCTGTCTCTATCTGATGCCGACGATTGTAATCAGCTCTTTGGTAGAAGGCTGGGGGCTTCAACGGTGGGGAAAATGGCAGCCGAGCTTCGAAAAATTCAAAGAAATAACCCTGACCGGCATTATTACGTTTGAAATCATCCAGACGGGACTATTTTTGATAATGGTGCTGGTGAGTGCCTTGCTTTTGCTAAAAATCAGCCAGACTTTTGAAAGCCGTCATAATTATCTGCAGGCGTTCACCACCATGGCCTACGGTTTTAGTCCGTTGTTTTTGATGCATCTGATGGACATTGGTCCGCTGGTGCATCCGTGGCTTAGTCTGGCCTTGGGCATCCTGCTTTCCGTCTGGATTCTTTATCAGGGCATTCCGCGCGTCATGCAACCCGACCCGACGCACACGTTTGGTCTTTTTTTATCGATGATATTTGTGGTGATCATGATGGCGGGTATGGCACGGGTGCTGACAGGATTGTATTTACTCGGAATAGTTGACTTTCATAATTCTTGGCTTACGAATAACTTCCCCAATTTATTTCGATGAACTCTGCCGCCGAATTACAAATCCTCGCCGCGCTCACACATTTGGACGAAACCGTAAAATCCATGGCGACGGCGAATCCCAAACCGGCGTTGCTGCCGCTTTTCGCGCGCATTGACGAACTGACGGCGCAATTGCCGCGCGCCACAGATCCGACGTTGCTGCATTATTTGCACAAGAAAAGTTACGAGAAGGCGCGGTTGTTTCTGCTGGGGCGCGAGGCGGAAAATCAAATGGGCAACTGCCGCCATGTTTGACGATACGATTGTAGCCATCGCCACGCCGCTCGGCGAAGGCGGACTCGCGGTTCTCCGGCTATCCGGCCCGCACGCCTTCGCCATCGCGGATAAATGCTTTGAGCCGATTGGCAAAAGTTCAATGAAACCTTCCGCCGCGCCGACCCACACGATTCAATACGGCAAAATCGTTCGGGATGAAAACGTCGTTGATGAAGTTCTGCTCGCCGTCCTGCGTGCGCCGCGCACGTTTACCCGCGAGGATACGGTCGAGATTTCCTGCCACGGTGGCATTCTACCCGCGAAGCTGGTGCTGGATACATTGTTGGTGCACGGCGCGCAGCTGGCCGAGCCGGGGGAATTCACGAAGCGCGCCTTTCTGAATGGGCGCATTGATCTCGCGCAGGCGGAAGCGGTCGCGGATTTGATCCACTCGCGCACCGAACTGGCTTTGGCCGCCGCCAACGAACAACTCGCTGGGAAATTATCGCAACGCATCAACCAGCTTCGCGACGATTTGATGCTCACCCTGGCGCACGTCGAAGCGCACATTGATTTTCCGGACGAAGATATTGCGCCGGACACCAAAGAAAATTTATTGCTGCGCTTGGAAAAAGGCATCGCGTTCATGGACGAACTGTTGCGCACCGCCAATGAAGGCCAGATTCTCCGCCACGGTATCCGCGCCGCTATCGTCGGCCGGCCGAACGCTGGCAAATCCAGTTTGCTCAATCAACTGCTTGGTCACGACCGCGCCATCGTCTCGCCGATTGCCGGCACCACGCGCGATACGATTGAGGAAACCGCGAACATCCGCGGCCTGCCCGTGATCTTCATCGACACCGCCGGTTTGCGCGAGGCGCGCGATGAGATTGAAGTCGAAGGCATCCGCCGCAGCCGCGAATCGCTGGCCAAAGCGGAATTTATTTTACATGTCCTCGACGTCAGCGAACCGCTTACGAACGCCGACGAAATTTATTTGAATGAGTTCGCCGGCAAAAAACGGATTCTCGTCCTGAACAAAACTGATTTGCCGGAAAAACTTAAACTTCCGGCGCCGCTTGTCACTGACCACTCGCCACTCATTACCATTTCAAGCTTGAGCGGGCAGGGGATTGAGCTGCTGAAAGACGCTATCAAATCGCTCGTGTGGGCGGGCGAAATTAAAGCCGAAATGTTGCAGGTGGCCATCAACTCACGGCATCAGGAGGCGCTGAACCGTGCGCGCGCCACCGCGCGCGCCGCAACCGATGCCTTACGCGACGGAACCACTTTGGAACTCGTGGCGATGGATCTACGCATCGCGGCCAACGCCGTCGGCGAAATCGTTGGCAAGACCACTACGGAAGATTTACTCGACTCCATCTTCAGCGCCTTCTGCATCGGGAAATGATGCCTTTTTAATAATGCCGAGGGTGAATGGCTTCGGTGTAAAAAAATGGAAGTCGTATACTTCGCAAGCAATAGCTTGGCAATTTTCATGGGTAGCGTAGTCCAACCTCGTTAAAGATTCATTCACTACCAAACAGAAAACATATTTTCTTACGAAGACTCTTACTTCCTTTGTTTTAACTGCGGGAGCATTTACAGAGAATCAGCGTTTGTGCAGCCGGAAAAAGCCGACGCTATTCGTTGTGGGCAGGACGACGTGATACCAGGCGTTGCTGTAGGTAGGACTGACGGGTGAAGGCTGCCAGTGGGACATGTCGCTGGAACTTTCGACGGCGTAGTTAGCTGGAAACATCTGCCATTGCAGATGGATGCCTGATTTAAGCGGCGGTTGTGCGCCGCCAACTTTGCTTTGCACGGATGGCTTGATGGTTGCTGGCGCAATTACCAAATTTGGAACCGGCGGGACGAACTGAGTGATTTTTGCGACAAACATATCGGTTTTCTTTTTGTCGTTGATGCGGTTCTGAAACGCGCTGATGGTCGGGAAATTGGTCGAAATAGTCTGGCCAGCGAGATAAAGATTGCCCACAGGATCCACGGCGATGGCGTTGCCGTAGTCGTTATCATAGCCGCCGAGGTAGGCGGAGAAGAGCAGGGCGCTGGCATCCGCATTGAAGGCGGTGACGACGACGTCGTTCTTGAATCGTTTCTTAATGTAATGATTCGTCGGCGACAAATCGCCGTAGGTGTTATAGGTCGGATAGTTGGTGCTGTTGGCGGTGCCAATGACGTAGGCATTGTTATCCGCGTCCAGCACGACGCCGTTGGCGACGTCTCCGCCTTTGCCGCCGAACATGGCGGAATAGCCGAAGCTGGCGTTGGTTCCGTCCCATTGAATCTTGGTGAGAAATCCGTTGGTGACATAATTTAGCGCATTCCGATCCGTGTTGGTATGAATATATGAACCAATCACCTCAGTAACCGTATCGGGGAAATTGGTGGAGGTGGTAAAACCAGACACATACGCATTGCCGTCGGCATCAGCAGCGATGCCCGTGGCTTGATCGCCATTCGTGCCGCCGAGGAACGTGGAATAGAGCAGCGTCAAGTTGGTCGGCGCGGCGACGGTAAACGCGGTGACGAAAGCATCGTCGGCCAAATAGTATTTTTTGTCTTTATTGGTGGAAACGCCGTTCAACAAATCACCGGTGAAATAATTGGTGATGACCACATCATAAGGCTGATTCGTGCCGCTGACTTTTTTGGAAAGGTGATTGGTCCAGACAATGTTGGTTCCCAGAATGGCGCTAAAGATCGGGAAATTGGTCGAAGCCGTGTAGCCCGCCACAAAAAGTTTTCCATTGTTGTAAGCGATGGCGCGGCCTTTATCAAAATTAGTTCCACCCAAAAAGGTTGAATAATTCAGGCTAGAGCCGCCGGCGGAAATTTCTGCGACAAAGGCGTTGGCGTTAATGTAAACCGTGTTGCTGCATCCGAGCTGGGGCTGATAGGCGCCGGGCGTCACGGGGAAATTGGTGGAGAAGGTATAACCGGTGACAAACACATCGCCAGCGTCGTCGAGGGCAATGCCAAAGGCGGCGTCCATGCTATTGCCACCGAGGTAGGTGGAATAGACCAGTCCGTTGCCAGCGGGGTTTAATTCGGTAACGAAGGCGTCTTCTGCATAAGACTTGGTATGCTGATTAACCTTGCCGCTGATGTGTGGGTATAGTGCATTGGTCGTCGGAAAATTAGTCGAATCGGTGTAGCCAGCCAAAAAGGCATTGCCGGCGTTATCTACGGCCAGACTGGACACGCCGTCATTGCCGTTACCACCGAGATAGGTGGCGTAAATCAAATTGGTTCCCGAATTATCAAAGCGTGCAATAAAAGCATCGCCGGTGACTTTGCCGCCGAGATAATTGGTCTGCCACGCGCCAGGAGTGGAAACCGTCATCGTCGGCTGATTGTTGGTATTCTTGGTGGAAAAGGTTGAGCCGGCCACATACATGGAGCCATCAATCGGATTTACGGCGACTGCCCAAGCAATGTCGCCGTCGTTGCCGCCAAAATAGGTGGAATAAGTCAGCACTGGGTCAATCACTAGTGGTTCCGACTGTTGGTATGGGCCAAGCGCGAACGCAGCGGTGTGTGTGTCCAAAATTTTATAGCTGGCGGCAATTTCCTGTCGTTTCCCGCGAATGGTCTGGTAAGCCACAGGCGGGTGTTGCCGCATGTCGCCGGAGGGGAAATGGATGACCAATTCGCCTTGCGGGTTCAGAGAAATATTCTCCGCGCCGTCAAAACGTAGGGCGATGACGGAAGGATTGACGCCAGCGGCGAGATTTAAGTCATACTCCAGCTTTTGCCGGTTGCCGTAATAAATCACGTTAACGCCCGGATAAATATTTTCCACCTGCACCCGTCCATAGGTTGAGACGCCGGTGCGCCATTGGTCGGACTGGCTGCCGAACAGATAATTGATTGTGCCCGAGAGTTGTTGGCTGCCAATAATGCGGGCGGCGGGATTGGCGCCGACAAACTGAAGGTGGCCACTAGCCTTCTGCCCGTTCTTTTTAGCGAGCGCAAATTCCGCACCGCCGGAGGAAATGGTAAATTCCGAGTCGCTGGCGTGGGCGGTGAATTGACCGGCTCGTTCGGCTTCAAACCACAGCGGTAGATTACCGAATTGAGTCGCGCTTTGGGCGCCCAAGTTTAAGGCGGTCAAACCAAAGGCGAGGCCGACACCAAGAATTTTTTTGACAGAAAATTTCATATTAAAATTCGCGGGTATAGCCGACGCCAAATTGGAACTGGCCGCTGCTGGAGTTATATTTGTCGTGCTTCATGGGGATGCCGTAGTCCAGCCGCAACGGGCCGAGATGCGGAATGTTCAACCTCATGCCCATACCCCAGTCGTCGCTGTAATTTAAAGAATAGGAATAAGACCGCGCGTCCACGCATCCGATGTCGTAGAAAAGTGCGAACCGTAGGCTCACGCCGCCGTCTTTTTCAAAAATGGGCACGCTGTATTCATACGAGCTAAACCAATAGGTGTCGCCGCCGATGGGTTCGTTGGAAACATAGGGCGTTTGGGGGTTGAAAGCTTGACGGGGTGCTACGTTGCGGAACTTGAAACCGCGCAATGAATAAAGTCCACCCAAATAGTAGCGGTCATAAAACGGCACATCGCCGCCTTGCAAGCTGTCAGCCACGCCAGTGCGGCCGACGGCTTCGAGCACATGTCCCTTAAACAGTCCCGGAAAATACCAGGCGGTGTGTAGTTCCACTTTGTAAAAATCTGTGCTGCCCTGACTGACTTCCGTCGAAACTTCCGTGCGCTGGCCGTGGTTGGGAAGTTGCGTGCTGTTGCGGGTGTCATAGGCCAACGAGGTGCCGACGCGTTGGTAAATGTTGTTGCCAACCTGAGCGAGAATGGCGTTGGGCACATTCGGCGTGGATTGTTTTGGGTCGGGACTGGCGACCGTTTGATAGCCATGCCAGCCATTGTTCAGAGTGATACCGATATCTTCCACCGTGTAGCTGACGCTGCCGATGAGAAAATCACTGCCGAGTGCGCGGGTGAGACTGACTTTGCCGCCAGTGCGGGTTTCATCATAAATACCGTTGGGACTTTCGAAGTTGAGCTGATGGCGGTAGAGGTCAACGCCGAGTGACAACTTGCGATTCAGGAACCACGGCTCGACAAACGACAGTTCGTAGTCCTGACGCTGCGTGCCAAGTTGAACCCGTAAGCGGAGTTTCTGGCCGCCGCCGGTGAAGTAAGGCGGATGAAACAAATCAAAGTTGCCCTGCGAAATTTCTGCGTAGCCCACGAGGGCATCCACCGAACTAAAGCCGGCGCCAACGCTGAAATTGCCGGTGTTCTGCTCTTCGACGCTGACGATAAGATTTTTGCGGCCGGCAATCGGCGGATCCGTCGGTTCGGGGCGCGTGTCAACCTTACTAAAATACTGCAAGCCTTCCAGACGCTGCTTGCTGACTTTGACTTGCACCATATTGAAGACGTCGCCGGGACTGATGGCGAGTTCGCGGCGTAGCACCTTGTCCTTGGTCTTGAGGTTGCCGTGGATTTCAATTTTTTGGACGTAGGAGATCGGGCATTCGCCGACTTGAAAATCCAGATCCATCGTGCCGCGCTCAATGTTTGGCACAGTCAGAACGCGCAATGCCTGGCCTTGGGCGATTTCAATATAGCCTTTGCTGCCGTAAAAATCCTGCACTGCCTCGGTATCTTTCTTCAATCCATCCGGCGTAAAAATACTCGTCACATCCATCGCCAAACCATTCGTGCCCAGCTTGGCCTTGGAGTTTTCGTATCGCTGAATGATCTTCAGACCCTTGATGATTTCTGCGTCGGCAAAAATTTTCTGGCCGCTGAATTTCACGGAACCAACTTTGTATTGGTGTCCCTCATATAAATAAAACTTCACGATCATCGTATTTGTAGTCGGATAATCGAGCTTCACATCCTTCACCTCAAAGTCCAAGTAGCCGTGGCTGTGATAAAATTCCACTAATCGGTCGGTGTCGCCGTCAAATTCCTCCTGCTTAAAATAACCGCTGCCCGTCAGCCACGACCACATCCAGTGGGCGCGGGTCTTTACTTCATTGCGTAGTTCCTTTTGTGGAAAAGCCTCTGCGCCTATAAAATTCACCTTGGTGATCTTGACCTTAAGGCTTTCCTGAATCTGGTAAGTTACCGTGCCGTGACCGCTGGCTTCGTCAATGCTCAAGACATATTTTACTTTTGTGTCCGAGTAGCCGTATTTCTCATACAACTTTTTCATCTCCTGCACGTCGGTAAAAGCCTTCTGCTCGTCCAGTGGATCACCAACCTTGATCGTGATTTTTTTCTTAAGCTTCGAATCCTTTAGTTTGACGTTGCCCTCAATTTTGATTTCCGTGATGCGCGGACGAACCTGCACGATGTAAGTGAGAATTACACCACCGTCATCCGCCTGATCCACTGAGATGCGGATGTTATAAAATTGCCCGGTTGCGTAGAGGGAATGAACGTCGTCCTGTGTGCCGCCGGGAATGTAGGTGCTGCCCGCCTTGAGCTTGATGTTGTCGCGGATGAGCGCCTCGCTGACCGAGGCTGGGCCGATGAACTTGATGTCCACGCGGCTGATTTTTGACCCGATGCTCTGCGCCCACGCCGCCGTGCCGCAACTCACCAAAAGCAATATGGCGGCTAACCGGAAAATGGCTTTCATGATTTACCGGCCACCGGGCACGTCTTCGTCACTAAATTTTGTTGCGGTTTCAAATCGTGTATATGGTTTTAAGAACGTCAAATGGACATCGCCGGTCGGACCGTTACGCTGCTTCGCGATCACTAAATTTACCGGCAGCCCATCGCTTTCTTCGACTGCTGCGCCGTCTTCATCATCACCAGCATTTGGCTTGTAAAGCAGACCAACCAAATCCGCGTCCTGCTCGATGGAGCCCGACTCGCGCAAATCGCTCATCCGTGGTTTCCGGCTCTTATCTTTCTCGATTTCGCGGTTTAACTGAGCCAGCACGATAATCGGCACATTCAACTCTTTCGCCAGCGCCTTGATGCCGCTGGAAATGTCGGCAATTTCCTGCTGACGGTTGTCTTGCGATCGTCGCGCAGTAGAGTTTAATAACTGCAAATAGTCAATCACGAACAGCTTGATGCCGTGCTGTTGTGCCATGCGCCGTGCCCGTGCCCGCAACTGCAAAATGGAAAGTCCCGCCGTATCGTCAATGAACAATTTCGATCCCGACAACCGCCCCGCCGCATTCGTTAATTTTGGAAAATCCGATTCGCTCATGAAGCCCTCGCGGATGCTCCGCAAATTCACGCGCGCCAGCGAACACATCATGCGCAGGATGAGCGACTGCGAACTCATTTCCAAGCTGAACACCCCCACCGGCAGCTTTAATTCCACGGCCACGTGCTCCGCAATGTTCATGGCCAGCGACGTTTTGCCCATTGAGGGGCGCGCCGCAATGACAATCATTTCTCCGCCGTGTAACCCGTCCGTTATCTTGTCCAGATCCACGAAGCCCGTCGAGAGACCGCCGAGCTGGCCCTGCCGGCCAAAATAATTTTCAATCGTCGCGATCGCGCCATTCACCAGCGCATTGATCGGCTGCATCCCGACCTGTTCGCGCGACTCGTTGACGTGCAAAATTTCTTTCTCAACTTCATCCAACAATTCTTCCACGTTGCCCTCGTAGTCATAAACTTTGCCGACGACGCCGGAGCAAGTCGCGATCAGTTTCCGCAAAAGATATTTTTCTCGGACAATGTCGAGGTAGTAACTCAAGTTCGCCGCGCTCGGCACTGCGTCCTGCAACTGACTCAAATACGCAATCCCGCCGACCTGTTCCAACAACTGCCGATCCTTCAAATGTTGCTGCACCGTGATGAGGTCAATCGCGTCTCGCGTGTTGAACATCTCTGACACCGTCTCGTAAATCGTCTGATGCCGCAGATCGTAGAACGCCGACTTGCCGTCGTCCTTGAGTTTTTCTATGCACTCGCCGATGCACTGGTTCGGGTCGAGCAACGCGCAACCGAGCACGCCCATTTCGGCTTCGTTTGAATGCGGCGGCAGACGGTCGAGCGTGGGCATGGCAGAAGATGAGCGGCGATCGCCTTTTTGACGGCGAGATTTTTTGAAATCAGCTCCCGCGTCGGCGGAACCGCCGGACAACGGGTCGGAAACGGAATCAATCATGGCGCATAGAATGAATTGTCATTTGGAGAACAAAAGAAATTACTTTCGGAACATCTCCGCAAACAATTCACCGGTTATTCAGAATGCAGTTTATGTCTGTGTTCTCTGTGTCTCTGTGGCTAACACATTTGACTCTCCAGTTTTCAGGGCTAAACTCACGCAGCTTATTTTGAACATGAATCGCAAACCTTCTATGCTCGTGGTTTTTCTCACGGTCTTCATTGACCTCATCGGCTTCGGCATCGTCGTGCCGCTCGTGCCGATGTTCAGCCGCCACTACGGCGCGAGCGGTTGGATGATCGGCGTTATCATCGCCTCGTTCTCCGCGATGCAATTCATCTTCTCGCCCATCTGGGGCAAACTTTCCGACCGCCACGGTCGTCGCCCGATTCTGCTCATCAGCACCGCCGGTGCGGCGTTGTCGTATGTGCTCTTTGCCGTCGGTTCTGGATTTGAAAATCATTCGCTCGCACTCGGCGCGCTGCTCGTATCGCGCATCTTTGCGGGCGCGTGCGGCGGCAACATCACCGTCGCGCAAGCCTACATCGCCGACATCACGCCGCCGGAAAATCGTTCAAAGCGGATGGGGCTTATCGGCATGGCATTTGGTCTCGGCTTTATTTTTGGTCCGGCCATCAGCGGCGTCGCGCTAAAATTTGGCGGCGTCACCGCACCCGGTTGGACGGCGGCCTCCTTGTGCGCAGCGAATTTTCTGCTCGCGTATTTCATCTTAGCGGAAAGCTGGAAACCCGGCACGACGCCCGTTGCCAACCGCCCGCGTTTAGCGCAATGGACCCACACGCTCACGCAGCCCAAAATCGGTTTGCTCGTCTTGGTGTTCTTTCTAGCCACGTTTGCCTTCAGTTGTTTTGAAAGCACCTTGCCGCTGCTCATCAACGATAATTTCAATCTTGGCCTGGACAAATCTGCCGCTGCACCTGCCAGCACCGTGATTTCGCTGTTCATTTTTTGCGGTCTGATTTCTGCCTTCGTGCAAGGCGGCATGATTGGAAAATTAGTAAAAGCCTTCGGTGAACCAAAATTAATCGCCGCTAGTCTCGTGATGACCGGAGCGAGTCTAGTGTTGCTGCCCCTGATCCATGGCGACGGTGCGTTAAAATGGTCGGCGGTTTTGCATCTCGCCGATAAGCCGTGGCTGCTCATGCTCGCCGTGCTCGTGCTGCTCTCGCTCGGTTCGAGCTTGTCGCGTGCGCCGCTTTTCGGGCTGCTCTCAAATCTCACGCCCGCGACCGAGCAGGGCGCAACCATCGGCGTCGCTCAAAGTGCGGGCGCGCTCGCGCGCATCGTCGGCCCGATTTTTGCCGCGACACTATACGGTCTTAACGATTCCACTCGCGCACTGCCGTATTGGATTTGCGGCGGCATTGCGATTCTCGCCGGACTGCTGTCGGTTCGTCGCTTGCTGGCAAAATAAAAATCGGCGGCGAAATTTCTTTCACCGCCAAATCGTTTTCAAAAAAGGAGCGGCGGACTGACGTTCACACCCAGAGTTTTCGTCAGCCCGCCGCCTTGCCGTTCACACGAACGGAAGTTGTTTAGTTGTTTTCTTGTGGCGGACCGGAAGGTGCGCCGTTGTCGTCGCCGTGACCACCGGGTCCGCCCCGCATCTGGCCATTGCCTGCGCCACCTGGACGCATCGGCGGGCGCATATTTTTCAACTGCTCCATCTGTTCCGGCGTAAGGATTTTTTCCAATTTCGCCTTAGTCTCCGCTTCGAGGGCGGTGATCTGCGTCTTTTGATCATCGGTCAGTTTGAGTGTTTCCACTGCGCGCGGTGGTAGGAGGTGCATTCCGCCCTGACCGCCGGGGCCGCCTTGATGATGTGCTGACCGTTCGCCATCACCGGTCGGCGGGCCGCCCGCGTTCGGGTTGTTGTCCTGAGCATTAGCAGCGAATGCGAGCGCGCCGATGGCGGCTAGCAATGCGATTGATGTTTTTGTTTTCATAGTTTTGTTGTTGTTTGTGTGCGGGTGTAAATTTTTATGCGAGCGCGGGGACGGCGACTTCAACATTCTTACCAGCCAGTGCCTCCAAAAGTTTCGCGATCGAAAATGGCTTGTTCAAAAGTCCGGTGAAACCGACGTGCTGTGCCGCTGCTTCGGTGAAAAATCCGCTGCCCGTGGCGAGTAGGATTTTTTGCGTTGGGACGAGCGCCTTCATCAGTCGGCAAAGCTCCAAGCCATCCAGTCCCGGCATTTCGTAATCGGTGATGACCAATTCATATTTGCCCGGCGCGTTTGCAAACGCCGCCAACGCATCCGCCGGCGAACCAAAGCATTCAATCTTCGCGTCGGTCAAGTTCGACAGCAACGCGGACATGAGCGAAAGAACCTCGCTAGTGTCGTCCACCAGCAGCCAAGTTTTTTTGGAAAATGATTCAAATTCCGAATTCATAATGCCTCCGGTTGGATTTAAAGAAGATGCGCACCGCGAACGACACCGGCGCATCCCCGGCGACCGTGATTCGTTTGGTGCTGCGTGTCATCTCAACTTTCATGCTGCCACCTTACCTCAGTCCACCTTAAGCGAACGTTAAGCCGGAATCTTTTTTAAATTATTTTTCAGCGGAAGAAAACCTTGCGTCTGTTAACGTTCTGAGGAAGACCACCAGCGCTTGCATGTCGGCGTCGGTCAGTGGCACACCGCCGTCGGGATGCTTGGCGAGATTTGGATCCAGCGTCGCGCTGCGCACCACACCGGAGGCATAGTGCTGTATCACATCTTCCAATGTGCGGAAGCGTCCGTCGTGCATGTAGGGCTCGGTGAGTTCCACATTGCGTAACGACGGCACGGAGAATTTGCCACGATCTGCCGCCTTGCCGGTGACTTTCTCGCGGCCGATGTCCGCGAATGCGTCGTCCAGACCGTTGTTCGCAAAACTCTGGCTCTGGAATAGCGGTCCACCGTGGCAATGAAAACAGTCCGCGCCGAATTGTCCGCGACGTGGATCATACTCCGTAGAAAATAATTCGAAGCCGCGCTGTTCTTCCGCTGTAAATTTCACTTCGCCGCGCAGCACGCGGTCGAATTTAGCGTCGAACGAAGTGAGCGTGAGCAGGTAGTTTTCCAGTGCGAGCGAGATTTTTTCGGAAGTGATTTCCGGCGAGCCGAACGCGGCGGCGAACAGCGCGGCGTAATCTGTGTTGTCCGTAGTGCTCAACTTGCTGCAAAGATTGGTAAGCGACTCGTGCATCTCGAGGGGATTTTGAATCGGTTGTAATACCTGTTCGCGCAGACTTTTCGCGCGGCCATCCCAAAAATATTCTTTCTTCCACGCGAGATTGAACAACGACATGGAATTGCGCGGGCCGAATGCGCCTTCCGCGCCGCGCGCCGTCCGCTGTCCATCAGAAAAGGCTTTCGCCGGCAAATGGCAATCTGCGCAGGACTGCGTGTTGTTGATGGAAAGCTGCTTGTCGAAAAATAAAGTTTTGCCCAGCGTAACGCGTTCGACGATGAGTGGATTGTCGCGCGGAAGTTCGGGCGTCGGAAACGTCGCGCTCATCTGAAACGGAAACGGCGTGAATTTCACTGGCAAGTAAAGCGGCTTGGGATGCACTACGGCGATTTCGGCGTCGGTCAACGCCGTGATTTTACGGACGCGAAACGCGCCCGGCAGATTCGCAATGAGCGCGGCGGAAATCGGGTCGCCATCGCGCGAATGTGTGGATGAACCGTCTTTGCCGAACGACAGCGGACGCGGCGCGTTTAGCAAAGTCGCCAAGTCAAAATCCAGTTCCAGTTTGGTTTCGTTCGTGACGATAAGCGGCGCGGCGAGCGTGATGCGCGTGGCGTTGGTATCGCGCGCGAGGTGATACGCCCAGCCGTCGAGTTCTCCAGCAGCGTTGCGCCACAAACCTTCGAGCGCGAGAAAAATAAATCCGCCCTGCCAGCTCCAATGCAATCCGTTCAGATTCGGGTTCAGTGGATGCGCGGCGGGAAATTTCGCTACGTCTGCGTGATTTAGATTTGTATTCAGGCCGACGGTGAAACGGACGGAGCAAAATTCACCCGCCGGAATTTGTTCGAGCCAGATGGAATTACGGTTCGCATCGAAGTCCAGCCAGGCGATTGAATTGGAAATCTCCAGCCATGAGCCATCGTTGTGTTGTAAGGCGAAGTCGCTGACGAGATAGCTGACGCGCGTGATGGAGAACGTTTCACCGGCTGATGTCTGGTAACGCAGTGACGCGGGCTGGAGCGTTTCACCGGAAACTTTCGGCGTGATTTGAATTTGTAGCGTGGCGGAAAACGCCGCGCACGACATCGCCGAAATGCCGAGCGTCAAAATGATTTTCCACAGACCGTTCATTTCGGATCATAATCGCCGTTCCGGGCATTCCAAGTCAGCGTCGTGGTTTTGGCTGCAGCGGTTTTCATCGGCGTGACGGGATGGGCGATGAAGTTGGTCGTAACCGTTTCATGGATGGCAGTGACGAGGCATCCGTTGGGATAACCATGATATTTTCGGCCCATGTTGTAAGGATAGACGGGTTGGCCGTTCGCATCAATCGTCGTGAAATATGCGAACGTGCCGTGCGGGAATTCTGGCGTGATGCACCAGCGACCGTTCAGTTCGTCGAGGTCAAAATCCTTGCCAGAGATTTTGCCGCAGTCACCAAGATAAGCGTAGTCCTCAATGTAATGACCGAGCGGATAATTTTCGCTGACGTTTGGGCCAGTCTCATAATTTTGCAACTTAACGGAATGATTTTGTTCGCGTGCTTCCCACGTCGGCAACGTTCTCCGTCCAGTCAGCGCCAGATTATCCGTGCGATATTTGCCGTCTCGTATAATGAAACCGGAAACCATACGGCGCACGCCGCTGGCGGGATTCGTTGGATTGGAATAGCCATACGGCCCGTAAAGTGGATAGCCATCCTGCATCCAGCCGAGGATCGGCGAATGTTGCACCGGCACGGCGCTGCTCTCGTGATACGTCTGCGTCGTTGCGTCATAATCCACATGGTCACCGAGCGCGTAACGTAGTGCAATTGGCTGCGTGTGGTAATGATACGTGCCTCGATTCTGCTGATGCGCCAGCGCGGCGTCAAAAGTTTTACCCTCATTCACCAATGCATCACGGTTCCAAATGTGATCGCCCTGACCGATGCCGGCGCGCGGATTCGCGTCCTGATTATTCGCGTGCGAATAGGAAAACGCATCGCCCGCATCGAACATCCGCACGCCATCCACGAACATCCCGATTTCGCCAAGTCGGTTGAAATCGTTTCCTGTCTGCACGGTCGGATGGCGCGGGATCGCGTAAATGAAATGCTGGTCCGTCGGTAGGTTGGGAAAGTATCCGTTCTGCCACGGCCCCATAATCTGACTGCCGAGACCGGTGCTGCGAATGTAAATCCAGTTGGCCGACGATAAGATTTCTTGGACACCGCACCAGGCTGGCTGCGACTGCGTGTTGCGGCCGTTGCTCCATGTCGCTTCCGGCTGGTTGGAATTCTTCTCCGCGACCGTGCGGTATATTTTTGCAACTTTGCCGGAATCCCGCGTGAACCATGAGATGATTTGCGGGTCAGCCAACACCGAGGAATTCAATGCGGTAAAAACCACGGCGAGGAAAATATTTTTCATGCGATATTTTTTAGTTGGTGTCGTAAGTAGTTAGCGCGGTGCGGGCGACCTTGAAGAACTGATTGGTTGCTACCATGGCCGCGGTGGTTTTGCCCTGATTCTGCAAAGCCGAAATGCCGGTGGAGTTGGTTGACCAGGTTGCGAGATCGCCGCTGGTTGCGACGGAGTAAGTGCCACCTTCCGTGGCGCTCCAGGTGAGCGTGACGACGTTGTTGCTGACGACGGGCGCGGCAATCGTCAGCATGGAATTTGCACCGCCAAGGTAATTAGTCGTGACGGTTTCACCCAAGGTCGTGACCGTGCCGCCGCCAACGTTTACGCCAGTATTGCCGCAATAAGTGCGGCCGATGTTGTAGGGAAATGCCGGTGCGCCGTTGGACGTGATGCAGGTAAAGTAAGCCCAGGTGCCGGCGGGAAATGCCGGCGTGACGCACCAGCGCGTGTTGTATTCGTTGAGATCAAAGTCTATGCCGAGAACATAATTTGAACCGGTGGCGGAATTGGTGAGGTCACCGAGATAAGCGTTATCTTCGAGATACCGCCCGAACGGATACGTCGTCGAAACGGTCGGACCGGCCATGGCGGTTTCGCTGGCGCGCGTTGCCCACGCGGGAATGGCGGAGCGGTTCGCGCCGTTGTTGGAAAGATTGTCCGTGCCGTTCAAGCCGTTGCGCGCAACGTAGCCGCTGACCATCCGACGCACACCACTGGCTGGATTCGTCGGGTTGGAATAACCATATGGACCGTAGATGGGAAATCCGTCGCGCACCCAGCCGAGAATAGGCGAATGTTGCGTCACTGGATTCGTGCTTTCCGTATACATCTTGTTCGTGGAATCGAAATCCATGTGATCGCCCAACAGATACCGGAGCGCGGGCGCGTTGGCATGGTAATGATACTGGCCAGCACCCGGTTGATGGGCGTAGGCGGGATCGAAAGTCTGGGATTCGTTCACGTATGCGTCACGGTTCCAGCTACCCGCGCCGTTTGCTTCCGTCGTGCCGTTCCAATAAAATGCGTCGCGCGAATCATACATGGCGACGCCGTCCACGAAGTAGCCGATGGCGCCGAGACCGGTCAGTGCGTGCGTGCCGTTGGTCGCTGGCGAACGCGGGATGCGGTAAAAGACTTTCGTATTGACGGGCACATTTTGAAACAAAGCGGTGTGATTCGTGGTTGTATACCACGGCCCCATCGTGTGAATGCCCAGTCCGGCGGAGCGAATGTAAACCCAGCTCGCGGAATAATAAACTTCCCGCACGCCAGAATAGACCGGCAAACTCTGGCTCAAGGAACCGCGACTCCACGTCGTGGCGGAAGTGCCGTTGGTCTTGTCCGTGTCGGTCAGGTAAACGCGCGCATACTGACCGGCGTAAGTGGTGAGCCATGAATTCGTATGCGGGTCGGCGGCGTTCGCGAGGTTAACGAGTGCAGAAATAATTCCGAACGTTACGGTGGCGAACTTCAACTTCCATTGGGTATGAATTTGAGTTTTCATGTCGCGACTCTACGTGAGTGAACCTTAAGCAAACGTTAAGTCGGCCATTTTTTGCGTTCGCGCGAGCAAAATTTATCTTCATCTCACCTTAAGGTGCAACTTGCGAAAATTCGCGCGCTGGCGAATTTGTGCACTTCGTGCTAAAACTCCGTCGCACCGCATGAGAATCCTGATTGTCGAAGACGAACCTGATTTGCTCGTAAGCCTCGCCCAAGCGTTGCGCGAGGAGGGCTACGCCGTGGACACCGCCGACAACGGCGACGACGGTCTCTTCAACGCCGAGGGCACCGATTACGACGCCATCGTGCTTGATGTGATGTTGCCCGGCATGGACGGCTGGGAGGTTTTGAAGCGCCTCCGCAAAACAAAAAAAACTCCCGTCCTCATGCTCACCGCGCGCGACCAGACGCGTGACCGGGTGAAGGGCCTCGACACCGGCGCGGACGATTATGTCGTGAAGCCGTTTGATCTCGATGAAGTGTTCGCCCGCCTCCGCGCCATTATTCGACGCAGCGCAAATAAAACCACAAACATAATCGAGGTTGGCGATGTGAAGGTGGACACGGCGGCGCGGAGTGTTTTTCTGAAGGCCAAACCAATTGAACTCACAGCCATGGAATATTCACTGGTTGAATTCATGGCATTGCATCGCGGCGAAGTTGTCACGCGCACGCAACTTTACGAGCATCTCTTTGACGAGAATGAAGATTCGTTTTCCAACCTGCTTGACGTTCACGTTTCCAACGTCCGCAAAAAACTGGGCGCGGAATTCATCGTCACACGGCGTGGCCACGGCTATTGCATCGAAGGATGAAACTTTTCAAATCCATCAAGTG
This sequence comes from Verrucomicrobiia bacterium, assembly GCA_037138135.1. GTDB lineage: Bacteria > Verrucomicrobiota > Verrucomicrobiia > Limisphaerales > UBA11358 > UBA11358. Next base: position 19,851 of record JBAXIY010000008.1, on the reverse strand, counting down.
GCGTTTGCAGCTTTGGTATGGGCTGATTCTCGTGGTCGTGTTGGCGGGGTTTGGTTTCACGGCCTATCAACTTCAGCGCAACCGCCAGTTCCGCCAGGTTGACGATGAATTGCACCGACGAATAAGCGTTTTGGCCAGTGCGCTGCATCGTCCACCGCCACGCGGACAGAATGGCAACCGTTCGCCCTTCGATCAGCCGCCACGCGAATCGGACTTTGGCCAACCGCCCATGGACGGGTTGCCCCAAGGCCAGTTTCCCGACGAGGGACCGCCCGAAGGACAGCGCAATCGACTGCCGAAATTTCTACTGCCGGCGGAAAGCGCCCATTTATTTGATGGCAGTGATGCGCATGGATTTTATTTCAGCATCACTGCTGTAAACATGTCCGGCCATAAGGAGATTGCGCGTTCGACAAATTATCCAAGCGCGCCAGACGTGGAATTCAGGTCAGCACATAATGTCAATCGAGTGGATCAAATTTTTCCTGAAACCGAGCGTTTTAAAAACTCCTCGAAGATATCTTCCATGATGACATTCGACAATTACCGAGAGACCCTTAATATGCTGCCCTCCGGTGAAATGATTTTGGTCGGCTGTTCCATCGCTCCTGAACTGAAGGAACTGCGGCGCACCGCGCTGAATCTTACGGCGGTTGGTGGTTTAATTTTGCTCGTCGGGCTGACCGGCGGCTGGTGGCTCGTTTCCCGTTCCCTCAAACCAATTGCGAGCATCAGCGCCGCTGCCGTAAAAATCTCCGCTGGCGATTTGGCGCAACGCATCAACGTGGCCGAAGCAGAAAGTGAACTCGGCCAGCTCGCCGCCGTCTTGAACTCCACCTTCGCGCGCTTGGAAACCGCCTTCGCCCAGCAGAAACAATTTGCCTCCGATGCGGCGCACGAACTGCGCACGCCCGTCACGGTGATTTTGACGCAGACACAAACCGCGTTAAACCGTGAGCGCGATGCGGCCAGCTACAAACAGACCGTTGAAGCTTGTCAGCGGGCGGCGCAGCGGATGCGCAAGCTCATTGAATCGCTGCTTGCGCTGGCCCGGTTCGATGCCGGTCAGGAAGTCTTGCGCCGGACAGATTTTGATTTTTCTGAAACCATTGCCGACTCCGCGGAACTGGTGCAACCGCTGGCCGACGAGCGCGCGGTGAAAATTTCCGTTGATATCGAACCCGTTAAAATCACGGGCGATTCCGAACGCCTCGCCCAAGTCGTCACCAATCTGCTCACCAACGCGATTCAATACAACCAGCCCGCCGGCGAAGTGCGCGTGCAGCTGGAATCGCAAAATGGTCTGGCCGTGCTGACCGTGACGGATACGGGGCAGGGGATCGCCCCCGCCGATTTGCCGCTGGTGTTCGGCAGATTTTATCGCGCCGACCAGTCGCGCACCGGTGCTGGCAATGCCGGTCTTGGCCTCGCCATCACCAAAGCCATTATCGAGGCGCACGGCGGAACGATTGAAGTGGCGAGTCAGGAAAATTCCGGGACAACTTTCACCGTGCGGTTGCCCATCTGAAGGTAGGGCGGTGCTGCCGCGCCGCCCAAATCAAAAAGCTGACCAGCAGGTTAGCCCTACCTTGAATTCATCGAACGGTCAGCCCGCGTTCATCCGCAAGCCTCGGCGTGGCTTTGGCTTTAGCCGAAAAGGTTGCCAAGCCGTGCAGGTGCCGTGTGTTTATTAGCAGAAGGAGAAAGGTGGGCATGGCTTTGGCCTCAAAGCAAATATGCCGGCCGATGTGCGGGATTGGCCTGATAAACTCAAAGCTTTTCTGGATGGGCAAATAACCTTCTTAACAAGTTATGAACCTATATGTTAATGGTAAAACGAGATGGACGTTCGGGGCATCCGGGATTTTGAAGGTCAATTTCCGGAGGCTGGAACCATGTCCGCCAAAGCGCAGGCTGATGGTTTAACGGCGGCGGCTGGGTTCGCCCTGTCGGTGATGGTCGGGGGGATATTACATTGCGCGCCGAAGTGGATGGTTTAAAATCGGTCGAAACCAAGATTCATTTGAATGTTGTCACCCCGCAGCTATCCGTGGCGTCATTCCTGAATGACTTGCATTCAATGAAATCGCTAAATCACAATAAATCTATGACTCAATTTGAAATCATCCCCTTGGCCGCGCTGCTGCTGGTGCAAACCGCAGCCTATGCGGTAACAACTGATTCGCCACGTGAACGGATTTCGCTCAATGCTGACTGGCGCTTTCACCAGGGTGAAGCACCCGAAGCGGGCACTAATCTGGCCTATCCGGCCCTGCGTGCATGGGTTTCGCCGGCTGGAAATGCCTTCACCACCAACGCGCCGGCAGCTCGTCCAGCGGCCGAACCAGTGGAAAATATTTCGTTCGCGCAATCCGGATTTGACGACAGTCAATGGCGGTTGCTCAACCTGCCGCACGACTGGGGCATCGAAGGCCCATTTAAGCAGGAATATCCTGGCAATACTGGCAAGCTGCCGTGGTGGGGAGTGGCGTGGTATCGCCATCACTTAAATATTCCGGCGTCGGATGCGGGTAAAAAAATCTATTTGGATATGGATGGTGCGATGTCCTATGCGACGGTCTGGTTGAACGGCAAATTTGTGGGCGGCTGGCCTTATGGCTACGCCTCGTGGCGCGTGGACCTGTCGCCGTATTTGAAATTCGGCGGCGAAAATGTCCTGGCCATCCGGCTCGATAATCCGCCGGACTCATCGCGCTGGTATCCGGGCGGCGGCATTTACCGGAACGTGTGGCTGGTGAAGACCGCGCCGGTGCATGTGGCGCAATGGGGAACTTATGTCACCACCCCAGAAGTGAGCGACCAAACCGCGACGGTGAAAATTCAGGTCAGCGTGGACAACGATTTGGACACGGACTCGACCGTGACGATTAAAAATGAAGTCTTCGAACTGGGCGCGAACGGCAGCAAAGGAAAAGCCCTCGCATCTCTCAGCACCGACGGGCTAAGCCTCGCCGCGCACTCAGCGTATTCCAGCACGGGTCAAATTAAGCTCAAAAATCCTAAGCGGTGGAGTTTGGGATCACCGCAGCGTTATGTCGTGGTCACTTCGGTGGGGCAGGGCGGGAAGTTACTTGATACTTATGAAACGCCTTTTGGCATTCGCACAATTCAATTCACGGCCGATAATGGTTTTCTCCTGAATGGCCAGCGCGTGCCGTTGAACGGAGTTTGCGACCACAGTGATCTCGGTGCGCTCGGCACGGTGGCGAATACTCGCGGGCTGGAGCGGCAGATTGAGATCTTGCAGGCAATGGGCTGTAACGCCATCCGCACCAGCCACAATCCGCCCGCTCCGGAGTTGTTAGATTTGTGCGACCGGCTGGGGATGCTGGTGATGGACGAATCGTTTGATTGCTGGAAGAAGGGCAAGACGAAGAACGATTATAATCTGCTATGGAACGACTGGCACGAAGCTGACCTGCGGGCATTGGTGCGGCGCGACCGCAATCATCCGAGTATTATTCTCTGGAGCATCGGCAACGAAGTGCCGGATCAGTTGACAGCGGAAGGTCCGCAGATTGCCGCTGAATTGCGGCGCATCGTTCAAAGCGAGGATACCACCCGTCTCGTCACCTCAGCGTGCGACAAAATCGCCTCCGGCTATAATGATTTTCGCAAGGATCTGGACGTTTTCGGCTACAACTACAAGCCGACGGAATATGGCAGGTTCCGCGTGGCCAACCCCAGTCAGCCTTTATTCGGCAGCGAAACAGCGTCATGTATCAGTTCGCGCGGTGAATATTTTTTCCCCGTAAGCACCAACAAGGCCGGCGGTCGGGCGAATTTTCAGATGAGTTCCTATGACCTGTATGCGCCGCCGTGGGCGCAGCCGCCGGATTGGGAATTCAAGGGCCAAGACACGTTTCCGTTTGTCGCCGGCGAATTTGTCTGGACCGGCTTCGATTATCTCGGCGAGCCGACGCCTTACAACCGCGACGAAAGCAATTTACTAAACTTCACCGATCCCGCTGAAAAGGCGCGGATGCAAAAGGAACTAGATGCACTCGGCAAAATCAAGGTGCCATCGCGGAGTTCTTATTTTGGCATCATTGACCTCGCCGGTTTTCCGAAGGATCGCTACTACCTCTATCAGGCGCGCTGGCGTCCGGAATATCCGATGGCGCATATCCTGCCGCACTGGAACTGGCCCGATCGCATTGGTCAAATCACACCGGTTCACGTTTACACTTCCGGCGACGAGGCGGAGTTGTTTCTGAATGGCAAATCGCTGGGCCGGAAGAAAATTGGTCAATACGAATATCGCCTGCGTTGGGACGACGTAGTTTATCAGCCGGGTAAACTCAAAGTGGTCGCTTACAAAAACGGCAAGCGTTGGGCGACGGAGGTGATAAATACCACCGGCCCGGCGGCGAAACTTACATTGCAGGCTGACCGCGATAAAATTCGCGCCGACGGTCAGGATCTTTCATTTGTTACCGTAACGGTGGCGGATAAAAATGGTTTGCTGGTGCCGCGATCAATGAACCACATTAAATTCTCCGTTGAAGGTCCGGGTGAAATCGTCGCGACGGACAACGGCGACGCCACCAGCTTCGAATCTTTTCAGGCACCAGAACACAACGCTTTCAACGGATTGGCGTTGGTGGTGGTGCGGGCGAAAGTAGGTCAGCATGGAACCATAGTTCTCAAAGCTGAATCCGACGGCCTTCAACCGAGCCGGATCAAGATTAACTAAATCATTAAAATGAAACCGCTGCTGACCATTCTCGCGGCCGCTGCCCTCGCCAGTTCAGCACTCGCAGCGGACGCGGTGCGCCCCAACATCTTGTGGTTGGTGGCGGAGGATGCGAACGTCAAATGGTTTGGCTGCTATGGCAGTTCCCAGGCTACTACTCCGAACATTGACAAATTTGCATCGGAAGGATTTCGCTATGCCAACGCCTTTGCGACCGCGCCGGTGTGCGCGGCGTCTCGGAGCAGTTGGATCACTGGGGTTTATTCTTTGTCCACCGGCACGGATCCGATGCGGAGCCGGTATGATATTCCGCACGACCTGATTCACTATTATCCCGACGAGTTGCGGAAGGCCGGATACTTTTGCAGTAACCACACCAAGACGGATTACAACATTGGCGGCCGGCCGGACATGGAGTGTTGGAACAGTGATGAAATTTACGGCTGGAAGCTGCGCCAGCCGGGGCAGCCTTTTTTTTGTGTGATTAACTTCATGCAAAGCCATGAAAGCCGGGCGTTCGGTTCGGTTGAAAATACGCGGCACGACCCCGCGCAAGTGATGCTGGAAAAATATCACCCGGATCTTCCGACCATCCGCAAAAATTATGCGCTTTACGAAGACGCGGTGGAAAACATGGATAAGGTTTTCGGCCTTGCCTTGAGCGCCTTGAAGAAGGCCGGACTGGAAAGCAACACCATCGTCATTTTCAATACTGATCACGGCGGCGTGATGCCCCGCAGTAAACATTACACCTATGATTCCGGGCTGCACTCACCCTTGATTGTTCGGATTCCAGAAAAATACAAAAACATGTGGCCCGCCGAAAAACCGGGCACGGTGGTGGACCGGCTGGTGAGCTTCATCGATATGCCCAAGACTTGGTTGAGTCTGGCGCAGGCTCCGATTCCCGATGTCATGCAGGGAAAAATTTTTCTTGGCCAGCAAACCGAGCCGGAGCCCGAATATAGCTTTTCGTATCGCGGCCGGATGGATGAGCGCTTCGATGAAACGCGCGTGGCCCGGGATAAGCGTTTCATCTATATCAAAAACTACATGCCTTATGTGAAGACCGGGCAGCATCATGAATATTTGTGGCAGATGGCGGCGATGCAGGCGTGGGAGGATTATTTTAAGGCGGGCAAGACCGATGACATCACTGGGCTGTTCTTCAAGACCAAACCCTGTGTGGAGGAACTTTATGATTGCCAGACGGATTCCGATTGCGTGACGAATCTATCGACCCGCCAGGAATATCAGCCGATCGTGGCGCGCATGCGGCAGGCACTGAAAGATTGGCAACTATACATTCACGATCCTGGACTGTTGCCGGAAAATGAAATGACCCGGCGCGCGCAAGCGAACAAAACAACAGTTTATCAGATGGCTCGCGATCCCAAGCTCTACAATTTGCCAGCGTATCTGGAGGCGTCAGATGTGGCGCTCGTGAAAAATAATTCCAACCTGAAAACGCTCACCGGCTACTTGGCTGATTCGGATTCCGGTATCCGCTACTGGGGCGCTTGCGGCATGATCATGCAAAATAATTTGGATTCTGCTGCCATAAATGCCCTCCAAGGCTGTTTGAAAGATGAATCACTGGACGTGCGGGCGATGGCGGCTTGGGCTTTAATCAAGGCTGGTGATAAAAAGAATGGGCAGGAATGTTTGATTCAACTGCTTAATCAGGAATCTTATGTGACGCTCAAAGTATTGAATATCATCGATTGGATGGAGGTTGATACCACGCCATATCTGCCGGCCATCAAAGCCCTAAAAACGGGCAAAGCGGATTCGCTCGTAAAAAATAATTCGAAGTTGAATCCAACGGGAGATGCCTTTGCGCGGATGCAGGATTTTCTACTTCATCCGGATAAACGCCCAGCGATTGATCAACGGGGAGAAATTTCAAAAGACGAAGATTTAATTAATAAAGCTGAACTAAACCTCAAGGACGCGAACGGTAAACCCTACGATGAGAAGCTTCCTTAATAAATTGAACGCTGACGGATTTAACCTTGCTTCGGGCACCAGCCGGCGCGCGGAATCTCTCAATGCCTTTGGCTTTCTCCTCCAGTTGTCTGGAATTTTGGTGGCGATGCTTTTCGGAGTCCGGGCATCGTCACGGCGTTTGGCAATCCGTTGATTGCCCCGTCGCGCATGACGATTGGCACGTTGGCGAAGCAGCACGACTATCGGCTGCAAATCACCATGACCGGAGCAGGATTGGGTAGAAACCGGTTTGTAACTATCTTCAAAACTGCAATTTAAGCAGTTTCAACCCCGCTGACACAACCGGGTTTGGGCAATGTTTGTGGGTCAGCCAAAAAGCGGCAGCGCTCGCCGCCCGGCCAAAACCAGTGGATTTTACTTTGCCTCCAACTGCTGCAACAAGCTGCTGGCAGCAGAGAAATTAGGATCGATTTCGAGCGCGCGGCGGGTGGCATTGCGGGCTTCATTGAGCCGGCCTAGTTGTGCAAGAATCGTGGCGCGGGCGTAAGGGATGCGCGGGTCGTTGGGCTCGGCGGATTCGGCGCGCGCCATAGCTTCGAGCGCGCCGGCGGTATCGCCGGCGCCGTTGCGGACGAGGGCAAGATTATACCAGGCGCGGGCGTGACGCGGATCGCATTTCACCGCCGATTCGAGTTCGGAAAGGACGCGGGCGGAGTCGCCGGTTTCATTCAAAGCAAGCGCGAGTTTGTAATGATATTCCGCCTCGTTGGGTTGCAACTTCACGGCCGCTTCGAGCTGGGCGACAGCTTCCTGCGGGCGATCCAACTGGCTTAGGACAATCGCCAGTTCATGCCGGATGCCGGGGGAATACGGATCCCACTTCACGGCGGTTTGAAAATAATCCGCCGCATTCGTGAGGTTGCCCCGGGCAATCTCAAACGCGCCCAATTGCATCTGGCCGGTGGGTTGGTCGGCGTTAATTTCCAGAAACTTTTTCAAATCGGCGGCGGCGGGCGAATGCGGATCCAGCGTTGCGCGCAACGCCCACGCGGCGGCTACCCGCACGTTGCGCAGCGGATCGTTGAGCTTGGCTTCAATCGCCTTGGCCACGGTTTCGTTATCAACGAGTTGGGCGAGCGAGCGGACGCACGCACTGCGCACCATGGCATTCGTGTCGTTCAATCCCACCAGCAGCGCCGCGGTGACATTTCTATCCGCCGACCACGGGCTGAGCAAGTTGGCCGCGACGGCGCGCCAGTAGGGGATTTCTTCGGTCTGGAGCAGTTGCGTTAGATTGGTGCGGGAGGAATCTTCGCCGGCGCGGGCGCGGGCGATTATTTGGGCGCGGTCACGCGTGTGGCGCTGCATCTTGTCGCCATACCAGGCGACGGTGTTGGTCAGCGACCAATCGACGGATTTGTCGGCGTGGCAGCGGTTGCAGGCGTTTGGCACACCGAATTGTTTCGTTAACAGCGGGTCAGGAATCGTGAAGCCGTGGTCGTGCCGCGAATGGCGCTGCATATAAATCGTCTGCGGCATGTGGCAGTTGGCACATTCGTTGCCCGCGTTGCCATCGGCATGATGACTGTGTTCGGTGGGGTTGATTGTGGGGGCTTTGGGGAAACCGCCTTTGTGACATTGCATACAAAGGGCGTTGCCGTGCAGCTTCGCCATGTGCAGGGAACGCGGATGACAATCGAGACAGGTCAAGCCCGCGTGCTGCATCTTGCTGCCGAGAAAAGAGGTCGTTTCATAATCCTCGTCGCGATTCTGGCCGTCTGGATAAAAAACGTCGCTGGCATCCACGGTGGTCAGTTCGTAATGGTCATCGAATTTCTCGCCCGGCACAAAATCGCCCGTCAAATCAGCGCGGCGCGCGTGGCATGACTCGCACATATTAAAAATTTGTTCGCGCGAAAGCTTGGGGAAGACTGGATCTTTCTGGCCGGTGCCGGCATATTTTTTTTGCCAGTCTACGTGCGCCTTGAGCGGGCCGTGGCAGGCTTCGCAACTAACCGTCGGTTCAGACATCGTGGTATGATACGAGTCCTTGGCCTCGTCATAATTTTTCTGCACGCGCGTGTTGTGACAGGCCGCGCACATGGCATTCCAGTTCATGCCGCGTCCGGTCCAATGCCCCCATTCACCCGGCATCCGGTCTTCGCTGCCATAGACGTTGAACCACTCGTTACTGCGTGGATCGTAGGAAGCTTCCTGCACCTGAAAGCGGCCGCCGGGAAAGGCAATGAGGTATTGCCGCAACGGATCTTCACCAATCACGCGGGCGACGATATTGGTGGCCCAACGGTTGGAAACCCCAAAACCGGCGATGAACGCGTGGCCGTTCTGCCACTCGACAAAAGTCTTCTGTGTGCCGTGTTTGAATTCCCGCGCCGGATCGAACGCTACTTGATCGCGATTGGTTTGCACCATGCGTTCGGCTTCCGCGTGATGCGACCCCGCCCATTTTTTATAAGCTTCAGGATGACATTCCAAGCAACTCGCCGAACCGACGTAGTTGCTATAGATGTCCGGGCGATTCGTGCTGGCGATTGGCTTGCTCGCTAATCCGTTGACGGTTTTTGCCAGTGGAGTCGGCGGCTGCGACTTGCAAATCATGACGCCCGCCAGCGCCACCACCGCCGCGCCAATGACGATTCCGCGCCGCCATGAGCGCCATGACGCTAATTCGGCGGCGCTGGATTTTGGCGTTCTGTTTTTCTTTTGCATCTTAAATTAGTTGGTGGAAAACAAGCCTGGGCGGCCAAAAATTACGCGGCGCATGGCTCAAACCTTTGCCGTCGCGATGATCTGCATCGCCTCCGCAGTGAGCGCGGTGATTTTATCCCACGACTTTTCCGCCACCAGCTTGCGGTCGCCCATCCACGAACCGCCGATGGCGGCGACTTGTGGAAGCGCCAGATAGCTTGGTAAATGGGCGGCCGTGATGCCGCCGGTTGGAATGAATTTCACGCCCGTGTGTCCGAACGGCCCAATGAGTGCCTTAAGCGCGTTCACACCGCCGAAGGTTTCCGACGGAAAAAATTTCAGATGCTTCCAGCCGAGTTCCAGTGCGGCCATGATTTCCGTCGGCGTGATGACGCCGGGGAACAGCGGGAATTTGTTCTCGTGCGCGGCCTTTGACACGGCTTCGCTCAAGCCGGGCGACACGCCAAATTGCGCGCCTGCGTCCACGGCTTGTTTCACTTGATCGGCCGTCAGCAAAGTTCCCGCGCCGACAATGGCATTGGGCAGTGCCTGACGGATGCGCGCGATGGACTCCGCCGCACCTGTCGTGCGAAAGGTGACTTCGATGGCATTGAGGCCGCCGGCGAGCAGCGCCTCAGTGAGCGGCACGGCATCATCAGGGCGGTCAATGACGGCGACGCAAATGAGCCGTTGCTGGAGCAGAGAATCAAGATTCATAAATCGGTGCCACCCAGTTTCTCAAAAATCCGCACGCGAGTGAATACGAATTTGTTTTTTAATTAGCCGGTTTTGTTTTTTAATTCCGTCATGAAAATTTCCGTCGAACACATCGCCATTCCCGCCACTGACCCGGTGGCCTTAAAAAACTGGTATGAGCGCGTTCTTGGTGCATGCGAAGTTTTTAACAACGGTCAGACGCCGCCGACGTGCCTGATCGCGTTGGGCAATGTCTATTTTGAGATTTATCAGGCCGACGCGTCGCTCGCCGAGCGCGGCAACAACAAGCTTGCCGGCTTCCGGCATATTGCATTGCGGGTGCCGTCTCTGGAAGTGGCGATGGCGGAACTGGAAGCGCGCGGCGTAAAATTTACCGAGGAAGTGCGACCAGCAGCAGGCGGCGGCAAAGTTTTGTTCTTTGAGGACGGCGAGGGGAATCTGCTGCACCTAGTCGAGCGCCCTGCGGATTCGCCCTTGCTGAAATAAATTTTACCCGCAATAGATTTTTTCCGGTTGTCATTGGACAAATTACCCGACTCGTAGCAAAATAGATACAATATGAGCGATGAAGCCATGAGTAATTTTACGCCGCGCGCGCAGCAGGTGCTGGCGCTCGCGCGCAAGGAAGCCGATCGTCTGAATCACAATTTTCTCGGCACGGAGCATCTGCTGCTCGGCCTAATCAAGCTGGGGCAAGGCGTCGCCGTCAATGTGCTGCAAAGCATGGGCATTGATCTCGACAGCGTCCGCATCGAAGTTGAGAAACAGGTGGGTGCCGGACCTGACCAGAAAATGGTCGGCAACATTCCCTACACGCCGCGCGTTAAAAAAGTCATCGCGCTCGCGCAGAAGGAAGCGAAAAATCTCAACCACACCTACGTTGGCACGGAACATTTGCTGCTCGGCTTGTTGCGTGAAGGCGACGGCGTGGCCGCAAAAGTTTTGCGTGCGTTGGATGTGGACATTGAAGAAGCGCGCCAACGTGTCTTGAAAGAACTTGATCCGAATTTTGCCGCGCAAGCTGGCGGCGAAGAACCGCAACCGGGCGAACCATCTCCGGAAAAAGCTGGTGTCGCTGGCGAAAAGAAAGGTGAAGTCAAAACGCCCGCGTTGAAGGCCTTTGGTCGCGACCTGACGGAAATTGCGCGCAAGGGCGACATGGATCCGGTCATCGGTCGCGCGAGTGAAATCGAGCGCGTCATCCAAGTGCTTTGCCGTCGCACAAAAAATAATCCGGTGCTGCTCGGCGAAGCGGGCGTGGGCAAAACCGCCATCGTCGAAGGTCTTGCGCAGGAAATCGTGAAGGGCAACGTCCCGGAAATTTTGCTGACCAAACGCGTCATTACACTCGACCTCGCGTTGATGGTCGCGGGCACGAAGTATCGCGGACAATTCGAAGAACGCATCAAAGCGGTGATGGATGAAATCCGTCGCGCGAAGAATGTGATTCTGTTCATTGATGAATTGCACACCATCGTCGGCGCCGGTTCGGCGGAAGGCACGATGGACGCGAGCAATATCATCAAGCCCGCGCTCTCACGCGGCGAGATGCAGTGCGTCGGCGCGACGACGCTGAACGAATATCGCAAATACATCGAGAAGGACGCCGCGTTGGAACGTCGGTTCCAATCGGTCAAAGTTGAAGCGCCTTCGATTGAAGATGCCATCGCTATTTTGAAAGGTTTGCGCCACAAATACGAAGAGCATCACAAGGCGGAGTTCACCGACACGGCGGTTGAACAGGCTGTGAAACTTTCCGACCGCTACATCACCGACCGGTTTCTGCCGGACAAGGCGATTGACGTTTTGGACGAAGCCGGTTCGCGCGCGCGCATCAGCACCATGACGCGTCCGCCGGAAATCAAAGCGCAGGAAGCTGAGATTGAAGTCATCAAGGGCAAAAAAGAAAGCTCGATCAAAAATCAGGATTTCGAGGGCGCAGCCAAAATGCGCGATCAGGAAAAACAGGCGAAAGATAAGCTCGAAACGTTGCTCAAGGAATGGCGCGCGAAGGGTGATGAAAAACGTGTCGTCGTTGGCGAAGATGAAATTTTGCAGGTCGTCGCCAAGTGGACGGGCATTCCGCTCAAACGCATGGGGCAGGACGAAATGTCACGCCTGCTCACTGTCGAAGTTGAGATGGAAAAAGTTGTCGTCGGCCAGCGCGAGGCGGTTTCCGCGTTGTGCAAGGCGCTCAAACGTTCGCGGGCAGATTTGAAAGATCCGCGCCGTCCGATTGGAACTTTTCTTTTACTCGGGCCGACGGGTGTCGGCAAAACGCTTTTGGCGAAGACACTCGCGGAACAGATGTTCGGCGACAGCAAATCGCTAATCCAACTCGACATGAGCGAATACATGGAAAAATTCAACGTGTCGCGGCTTGTTGGTTCGCCGCCGGGCTATGTCGGCTACGAGGAAGGCGGCCAGCTCACGGAAAAAGTGCGGCGCAATCCGTATTCTGTTGTGCTGTTTGACGAAATCGAAAAGGCGCATCCCGACGTTTGGAATATGCTGTTACAGATTCTTGAAGAAGGAAAATTGACTGACAGCATGGGTCGCATCGTGAATTTTCGTAACACGATTATTCTGATGACGTCGAACGTCGGCTCGGACACGATTCGTAAATCTTCCACGCTTGGCTTCGCGCCCATCACAGACGAGGCGACATACGAAAAAGCGCGTGAACGCGTTTTGGAAGAAGCGAAGAAAACGTTTCGCCCGGAATTTTTGAACCGGTTGGACGATTTGATCGTGTTCCGCACGTTCACCAAGCCTGACCTCATCCAGATTTTGAGTCTGGAAGTTGAAAAAGTATTGGAACGCTTGCGGAAGAAAAATCTCAAGCTGGAACTCGACGACAAGGCGAAAGATTTGCTCGTCGAAAAAGGCTACGACCCGCAATACGGTGCGCGTCCGATGCGCCGCGCGGTCGAGCGTTTCTTTGAAGACCCGCTGGCCGAGGAGATTCTCAAGGGCGCGCTGGTGGAAGGTGAATTAATCAAAGTCACCGCCGACAAAGACAAATTATTGTTCAGCCAGAAACCGGCAACGAAAGATGTGGTGCCAAATTGATTTGTGGTTTGCTTACAAGCCGCGTTGAAAAACGCGGCTTTTTTGTTGGCGAAATGTCCCGGTAAAATTTACGCTGTCGAAAATATGAAAGGCATCATTCTTGCCGGCGGCGCCGGCTCGCGGCTGTATCCGCTTACACTGGTCGCGAGCAAGCAGCTCCAGCCGGTTTTCGACAAGCCGATGGTTTATTATCCGCTCACGACGCTCATCGAGGGCGGCATCCGCGAGCTGTGCCTGATTTCCACGCCGCAGGATTTGCCGCGCTTCGAGCAACTGCTCGGCGACGGCTCGCGCTTTGGGGTGACGATTGATTATCGTGTCCAGGAAAAACCGGCGGGCATCGCGCAGGCATTTCTCATCGCGGAGAGTTTCATCGGCGCGGACAAGGTGACGTTGATTCTCGGCGACAACATTTTTTACGGCGGTGATTCGTTCCAGCGCGCATTCGGCGAATTCAAATCCGGCGCGACCATTTTTGGCTACCACGTCAATGACCCGGAGCGCTACGGCGTGGTTGAGTTTGACGCGGCGGGCAAGGCGGTTTCCATTGAAGAAAAACCCAAGTTGCCAAAAAGTAATTACGCCGTGCCGGGACTTTACATTTACGACAATGAAGTCGTGGCCATCACAAAAAAACTAAAACCCTCGGCGCGCGGCGAACTGGAAATCACGGCGGTGAACGTCGAGTATCTACGACGCGGCACGCTGCGGGTGCAGCGCTTGAACCGCGGCTTCGCTTGGCTGGATGCTGGCACGAGCAGCAGTCTTCACGACGCGAGCGCGTATGTGCAGACGATCGAAAAACGTGCAGGCATCAAGATTGGCTGTCCTGAAGAAGCTTCTTTCCGCAGCGGGCTCGTGTCGCTCGCGCAACTGGAAAAAATTGTCGGCGCCATGCCGAACTGTGAATACCGCGCATATCTTGAGAGCGAAGTTGTGGCCGAGGCGAAACGCCTGCAAAAATAATTATGATCTTACTTCTCGGCGCATCGGGCTACATCGGCGAAGCGTTTGCAACGGAATTGCAGCAGCGCAAAAATGAATTCATTCCGCTGTCGCGCAAGCAGGTGGATTATTCGCGGTTCGATTTGTTGTTAGAATTTCTGCGTGCCAAAAAGCCTTCGTTCGTCATTAATGCTGCTGGCTACACTGGTAAGCCGAATGTGGACGCGTGTGAATTGGATAAGGCTGGCACACTGGTCGGCAACACATTGTTGCCACAAACGATTGCGCATGCGTGCGCGGCGGCAAACATTCCGTGGGGACACGTTTCGTCGGGCTGTATTTATTCCGGCGCAAAAGTGTTTGAGAATGGAAAACTCCGCACAGAGAAAGATTTTACCAAGCCGGAATTGCGCGCGCTCATGGAGCAAAATCCAGGAGCCATCCGTGGTTTTACCGAAAACGATACGCCGAATTTTTCCTTTCGCGACCAGCCCTGCAGTTTTTACAGCGGCACCAAAGCGTTAGGTGAGGAAACTATTGCTAACATTGGTGAAAGCTACATCTGGCGGCTGCGGATTCCATTCGACGAGTTCGATAACAAGCGGAATTATTTGAGCAAGGTGCAGCGCTACCAAAAGGTTTATGACAATGTGAATTCCATTTCACACCGCGCCGATTACGTTAAGGCTTGTCTCGACACTTGGGAGTTGCGCGCGCCGTTCGGCATTTACAACGTGACCAATCCCGGTTTCGTGACGACGCGTCATGTGGTGGAAACACTGGTCAAAATATTGAAGCCAAAACAAAAATTTGAATACTGGTCCAGTGACGAAGAGTTTTACAAAGTTGCCGCTAAGACGCCGCGCTCGAACTGCGTAATGGATGTAGCAAAACTTTTGGCTGCAGGTGTGAAGATTCGTGGCGTGGAAGAGGCGCTGGAAGCTTCGCTGAAAAATTGGCGGCCGGAATAAAATTTTACCATGAATCTACTTATCACCGGCGGCGCGGGTTTTATCGGTTCCAACTTAATTCACCATGTCATCGACGATGCGCGGGTGGCCAAGCTCGTCAATCTGGATTGCCTGACTTACGCGGGGCGTTTGGAAAATCTGGCGAAGGTTTCCACACATCCGAAATATATTTTTGAGAAAGTAGATCTGCGCGACAAGGCGGCGACATTGCAGGTAGTGGAAAGGCACGCTATTACTCACGTCATGCACCTCGCGGCGGAATCGCATGTGGACCGCTCTATCACCGGGCCGGGCGATTTCATCACGACGAACATTCTCGGCACCTTCAATCTGCTCGAAGCTTGTCGTGGTTTTTGGAATGGCCAATTTGATGGCAAAAAATTCCATCACGTCTCGACCGATGAAGTTTACGGCTCACTCGGCGCGACCGGATTATTCACTGAAACCACACCTTACGCGCCCAACTCTCCGTATTCTTCGAGCAAGGCCTCGTCGGATTTTTTGGTGCGCGCATATCATCACACTTACGGTTTGCCGACGGTGATCACGAATTGCTCCAACAATTACGGCCCATTTCAATTTCCCGAAAAGCTGATTCCGGTTGTCATCCAGAGCGTGCTCGCTCGGAAGAATGTTCCTGTTTACGGCGATGGTCTCAATGTGCGCGACTGGCTATATGTCCGCGATCACGCGGAGGCGCTGTGGACGGTGGCGAATCGCGGGGCGCTCGGCGAAACCTACAACATCGGCGGCCACAATGAATGGGCGAATATCCATATCGTCCAACTCATTTGCGATACCATTGACGAATTTGCACCGCAGCTCGGCGGCAATTCGCGTTCGCTCATCACCTTCGTCAAAGATCGCCCCGGCCACGATCGCCGCTATGCGATTGACGCCACGAAGATTCAGCGCGAGCTCGGCTGGACGCCGGCGCACAAGTTTGAGGACGGCATCCGCGAGACGATTCGCTGGTATTTGGACAATCAGAAATGGGTGCAAGCCGTGTTGAAGAAATGATTCGTTGAACGCCGGCGCCGGTTTTACCATCCAAACGACATGCGCCGCGCCAAAAAGCTTATCCTGCTCGCCGTTTTGCTGCTGGCGGCGACCTTTTCGCGCGGGGGCGACTCCATCGTATGGGACGCGAAGACCGGAAGCGTCAGTGCGGACGTTCAGGGCGAAAAACTGTGGCCGTTGCTGACCGACATCGCCCATCAGACCGGCTGGCATATCTTTCTCGAGCCGGGTCTGGACCGGAAGGCCGACGTGAAGTTTTCAAAACTCAACGCCGGCGAGGCGCTCAAGAAGTTGCTCGGCGATTTGAACTTCGCCTTCGTGCCGCAGACCAACGAGGCCGACCACCTTTACGTCTTTGCCACCACCATGCGCGCCGCCACGCAGCGCGTGAACGTCGTCGCCACCAACAAAACGGCCGTCGCCAAGCACGTTCCCAACGAACTCATCATCAAAGTGAAGCCCGGCACGGACATTGATGCGCTGGCCAAAGCCCTCGGCGCGAAAGTCACCGGACGCGATGATGCCCTCGGCATCTATCGTTTGCAATTTGATGACGCCGCTGCCACCGATACCGCGCTGGCGAAATTAAAATCCCGCGCCGACGTCGCCACCGTGGAATACAATTACCAGTTCGATCCGCCGCAGAATCCGCAGCGCCTCGCCAATGGCCCAGCCGGTTCCCCCGCGCTCGCGCTCAACCCGCCGGGCGACACTGGCCGCGTGATTGTTGGCCTTGTGGACACCGCCATCCAGCCACTTGGCAATGGTCTGGACAAATTCATCCTGACGCCGATTTCCGTAGCGGGCGAAGCCAACCCCAACAGCGTCGAACCAACTCACGCTACCAGCATGGCGGCAACCGTTCTCAATGGCGTTGGCATGCAAACCGGCAATCCTTCCGTTGTCATTCAGCCCGTGGATGTCTATGGCGCGGATGCGCTCGCCACGACGTGGAATATGGCCCGTGGTATTCAGGCGGCGGTCAATAACGGAGCCAACCCGATAAGCATTAGCTCTGGCGGCCAGACCTACAGCGAGATCCTGAATCAAGTCATTCAGGATGCGCAGTCCAAGGGCATTGTATTTTTTGGCGCAGCGGGCAATCAACCGGTGAACACGCCAACGTATCCCGCAGCGGATACCGGCGTCATTGCCGTGGCCGCCACGCATGGCAATCAACTTGCATCCTATTCCAACTACGGCGCCTTCATTGCCATTGCCTTGCCGGGCACCAGTGTAGTGACCATTGGCAATGGCTCATGGGTAGTGCAGGGAACCTCGCCCGCTACGGCCTTTGCCGCCGGCATCGCCGCCGGTGCCAAAAGCGGCAGCACGATGTCATGGTCTGAAATTTTTGCGACCATGCAGCAGAGGTTTCCCGTCCCGAAAAAGTAGCAGCTTGGAGTTGGGAGATAGCAGACAGGAGATGGGAGTTCGGGAAAAATCAGTTGCGGCCAACTTTACGCTACTTCCCCCATCTGCCAACTCCTATCTCCCATCTGCTTTTAATGAGATTGACAGCCGAACTTGATGAATGTGCCGAGGAAAATCCCGACCGACGCCAGCAACAACCACGGCTTGCCCTTGAGCAATTCAATGATGCCCCAACTGATGAAGAAAGCGAACAGCGCGAACGTCAGGATGGCTAAAGCAAATTTCATTGGCGCAGACTATAACTCATCTTCCGCAGCGCGCAAGTCGCCAGCGGGATTTTTGCCGCCAGCCAGCGTAAAAATAAGCAAGGCGGACAGTTGCCTGTTCGCCTTGTGATCATTTTCTGCCGGTTTATTTGCCGGGGGTTGATTTGGGTTGTGCGTTCTTGCTGTTTTTGCGGGTGAGGCCGCTCTTCTTCTCGCTCTTGCGCACATAACCGCACGCGCCGTAGAGGTCGCTGTTATCGCCGTAGGCCACATCGCCCACGATGCCTTTGATCACCAAACCGTTGGTGTCGTTGGTCACCTCATCCGCCAGGTCGCGGTCGGCGATCAACTGCGTGAGTTGCTTCTCCAGATCGCCAATCAGCGTGCGGATGTCGTAGGACGGTTTGATTTTGGCTTCGTATTGCGTCTCCGTCATGCCGCCGAACGTTGCCGCTCCGGCATACTTTTTCCACGCCGCCTTGATGAGGTCGCTGGCGGCAATAATGTCTTTAGGTGCTTTTGCCATGATTGTTCACCTCCTTTTAAAATTGCGGATGCTACCGCTTAATTTCGAAAATATATTTATTCAGACGCGTCCGAAGTGTCAATTAGCCGTCGGTTACAATTAGGTAACACGTTATATGACCCCAAAATGCCGGTAAAAGGCTAATAAAACGCGAAATATGCCTTGGGGAACGCGTTGGATGCGTGAGGAATCGTGATTTCGGGGTCGGGAATCGTGATTCCTGCGTGATGGAACGCGATACCCGCGTCGGGAATCGTAATCCCAAGGTCGGGAATCACGATTCCACTGTCCGGTTTTTGGATTCCCGCCTCGGGAATCGCGATACCAAGGTCAGGAAACAGGATACCAGAGGCATCCCAAGCGGTTTTTTTGGTTTGGTTACTAGAAAGATGCCGCACCGACGGCGCTATTGGTTGCAGCCTATCCTCTTGTTAGGCGGCTGGGTCATATCTCATGGCTTCTTGTCTTCTGGCAACGTTAGAACTCTAAACGGCACTCCCATAGGACCACCTGCTGCAAAAACCGTAACTGATGCTAAACGATTGCTGCTATCAAAGTCCCAACAACCTCTAACATCGGTGAGCGTATAATCGCTCGTAAGCCTGTAATAATTGAGATCGGCTTGGAAACTATAATAATCATCAAATCTTCTGGCCTCTTCCTTGGGCCAAGAACCCCAGCGCTGCTTGTTGATGAACGCATAAACTACGGCGGGACTAGAACCGATGGGCGTCTGCTGGAGCAACCAAGCGCGAATACTCTCAAGCGGTGTAACCTTGACCTGCGAAGCATGAATGGTCGCCATCAACCTATGTGGAAACGTCGTAAAAATACAGACATCGGCCACAACAGCAGCAACACCAATAATCCCGATGATAAATAAACGCTTCATGGACATAGCGCGAAGCCGCCTAACAGATAATGGACGTCCGGTTGTGTCGCCTATCCTTTATCAGATTGGGAACGTATTTTGTTTTCAAGTTGCTGTCCATCTGTAGGCAGGAGAACGACATCATTTCTTGAGCAGTTCATTATAGACGTCGTCCGCGTCGTTGTCCCAGGTTTTGAGCAGCGAGGTTTCGGAGAGCTTCATCCACGCTTCATGTTCGGTGTCACATTCGATGGTGACGCGCACATGAGCGTGTTCCGGCAACGCGAGCGGCTGGGGCAAAACAATTTTGCCCTGCTCGTAGATGGCTTCAACGGTCGTCGTCATGGTCGCAATCTAGCGCGGCTGGAAATGGCTGGCAACGATTTACTGCTTCCCCTTGACCAGCGCATCCACCACGCCGGGATCGGCGAGGGTGCTGGTGTCGCCGATCTGGTCGGTCTGGTTCTCGGCGATTTTGCGTAGGATGCGGCGCATGATTTTACCGGAGCGCGTCTTCGGCAGGCCGGGCGCGAATTGGATTTTGTCCGGCACGGCGATGGCACCGATTTCTTTGCGGACGTGTTGTGCGAGTTCTTTCTTCAACTCTTCACTTTCGTGGATGCCGTCTTTCAACGTCACGAAGGCGTAGAGTGCCTGGCCTTTGATGTCGTGCGGCATGGGCGCGACGGCGGCTTCGGCCACTTTGGGATGGC
>JBAXIY010000007.1:0-43097 GCA_037138135.1 Verrucomicrobiia bacterium | reverse complement strand
AAGCCGTCTTGCGCGCATTCGCCGCGACCGTAACCCGTCATGGATTTCATCCCGCCGATGATGCAAAAATTATTTGCGGCAAGCGAATAAATTTTGGCGGGAATCCTTGATTTAATCACGCACGCACATACAAATGTATTGTAACAACAATAAAACTATGCCATTACTTTTCGGCCAACCAATTTGCGCCAGATACTTTACAGGATTTGGCCGGCATTTTTCTGCGGCGATGTCGGGGTGTAAATATAATTTGTTATGACGTTGAGGCGCACAGTTAGTTCTCTCAGAAAAGAGCTGAAACCTAGTTTCAAGGTGGCGGGCTTGCGTGGTCTAATCTCCGCGATCAAGGGTAAAATCGCCACGACACCCGTCTTGCTGGAAATAACCAGACCGGGTATTCAGTTTCCAATTTATCTTCGGACGCCCTCTTCTGATATTCCGACGTATCAGCAAATTTTTATCAGGCGGGAATACGAATTTGCCGTCAGCCGCCCGCCCAGAACCATTGTGGATGCCGGAGCTAACATCGGCTTGGCCGCCGTGTATTTTTCCAACCAGTTTCCCGAAGCCAGAATTATTGCCCTTGAACCCGAAGCTAGCAACTTGGAGGTGATGAGAAAAAATATCGCGCCCTATGAAAAAATCACTCCGGTCGCGGGCGCGCTTTGGCATGAAAACACCAAAATTGACTTGGTTGATCCGCAACTGGGGAATTGGGCATTCATGACGCAAGAGCACAGCGACGCTGAGAAAAGCCATGGTAAGTTTGTTCACTCCGTGCAAGGCATGACGGTGGAGGCGCTGATGGAGGCGCACGGGCTGGATCACATTGACATTCTGAAGATAGACATTGAGGGCGCGGAACGTGAGGTATTTGGTTCGCTTCGGCTTGGATTGAAAAAGTGGATACCGTGATTATTGAACTCCATGACCGAATGAAGTCGGGATGCAGTCGCAGTTTTTACAACAGCACCAATGGTTTTGATGCTGAATGGAGGCAGGGAGAAAATCTGTATCTGACCAGAAACAAGGGTTGCGTCCGAGCTAAGTTGAACAGGCAAGCTTCGGCTTCCCATTAATCTTCATCTTCACTTCCGGTTAACACTGCGTTTGGCGCAACGCCTTTCTTGACTCGCGGCGCACGGCTTTTATCATGCGTTGCGGTTCGCAGTATTAAACAAGGAACCAAAAAGAATTTTACCATGACAAAAATCCAGAACATTGAGGCGCGCGAAGTCCTCGACTCGCGCGGAAATCCGACGGTGGAAGTTGATGTGACGCTCGAATGCGGCGCGGCAGGTCGCGCGGCCGTGCCCAGCGGCGCGAGCACCGGCGAACACGAAGCCATCGAACTCCGTGACGGCGACAAGAAGCGTTATCTCGGCAAAGGCGTGCTCAAAGCCGTCGCCAACGCCAACACGAAAATCAAAGCCGCGCTCATCGGCGTGGACGCGCTCGACCAGCTCACCGTGGACGCCACGATGCTCAAGCTCGACGGCACGGAAACGAAGGCCAAGCTCGGTGCGAACGCCATTCTCGCCGTCTCGCTCGCGAACGCGAAAGCCGCCGCGACGGCGTTGAACCAGCCGCTGTTCAAATACATTGGCGGCCCGAATGCGAAAGTGTTGCCCGTGCCGATGGCGAACGTCATCAACGGCGGCGCGCACTCTGACGCCCCGATTGATTTCCAGGAATTCATGATCCAGCCGCACGGCTTCGACACCTTCAGCGAAGGCTTGCAGGCGATTACGGAAATCTTCCACGCTCTCAAGAGCGTGTTGAAGAAGCGCGGTCTCTCCACTGCCGTCGGCGACGAAGGTGGTTTCGCGCCGAAGCTCAACAGCGTGGAAGACGCGATTGAATCCATCCTTGAAGCCGTGAAGAACGCGGGTTACAAAGCCGGCAAGCAGGTCAACCTCGCGCTCGACGTCGCCGCTTCCGAATTCTACAACCACGACGGCACTTACACCTTCAAGAAATCCACGGGCAAGACCATCACCGGCGAAGAGCTCGTGAATTTCTACGCCAAGCTCGTCGCGAAATATCCCATCGTTTCCATCGAAGACGGTTGCGCCGAAGGCGACTGGAAACATTGGAAGCAGCTCACCGACAAGATCGGCGACAAAGTTCAACTCGTCGGCGACGATTTGTTTGTCACGAACGTCAAGTTCCTGCAAAAGGGCATTGATACCGGCACGGCCAACTCGATTCTCGTCAAAGTGAACCAGATCGGTTCGCTCACCGAGACGCTCGACGCCGTGCAGCTGGCGCAGTTCAGCGGCTACACCGCCGTGCTCTCGCACCGCTCCGGCGAAACCGAAGACGCGACCATCGCCGACATCGCGGTGGCGACGAACTGCGGACAGATCAAGACCGGTTCCTTGAGCCGCTCGGATCGTCTGGCGAAATACAACCAGCTCCTGCGCATCGAGCAGTTGCTCGGCAAGAACGCGGTTTACGCGGGCTTGAGCGCGCTGAAGAAGAGCAAGTGACAAGGTAGGGCTGACCTGCGGGTCAGCCAGTTGAGGCGGCGCAGCAGCGCCGCCCTACCAAACAATTCAAAAACCGGAAGTTGGGCAACCAACTTCCGGTTTTTTCTTTTACGGCAGCAGTTAGAACCCGCAGCCGTTGCGCAGAATATGATCGGGACCCATGGCATAAGGTGTTCACCCCATTGTTCATCAAGTGAAACCGGGTTAATTATTACCACGAAATAAAAATTATGAATAAATTACTCATCATCGCCGCCCTCACCATCAGCACGGCCGGATTGCTGCAGGCGGCCGACGCGCCGTTCTTTCAGGCATCGCTGACGCCGGACATGGCCATCTATACGAAAACCACCGAGATTCGCGGCCTCTCGCTGGGCGTCTGGAATGAAAACCCTCAGCAGGGCATCGCGCTGGGCTTGGTCAACGGCAGCACCGGCGACAGCAGCGGCTTCACCTGGGGCTTCTTCGCTAACTATGACGAATCCTACACTGGCGTCGCCTGGGGTATGGTGAACTATAGCAAAGTGAAGTTCATTGGTTGGCAGGCCGGTATGGTCAATGTCGCCAAGGAGTTCCACGGTCTCCAATGGGGCTTTGTGAACTACTCGGAAAGCCTTCGCGGCGTGCAGATTGGTTTCGCCAATATCGCAATGAATAACCCATGGTTCAAAGAATTCCCGGATAAACTCGCCACCGGTTTCCCCATCGTCAACTGGTCGTTCTAAAATCAACCTGAAGTTTCCAACCGGAAGCCGTTCGCGGCTTCCGGTTTTTTATTTTAATAACCCTGCCGGCACAGCCGCCACACCGCGATCATGATCGCAATGCTGGCGAGCGACATCCAGAACCACGACGTGACCATAAACGACACCGCCATCATCGCTATGCCGCCAATGAGCGGCGTGACCTCCCGCTGCTTCCGCGCGTAAAGCAGATAGCCGCCCGCCACCGCGCCCCAAAACATGGAGGCAAAAATAAAATGTTCGTCCAGCAGGCTGTCGGTCTTGATGCCATTTTTATTTAAAACTTCAGTTAATTGTTTCGTCGCCGCATTGTCATCGGTGATAGCGGGGTCAACAAAGTTCGTGTCAGCTGGTGCGGGCGAATTGGTGGCGAAAATGGAAAAGGCGAACAGTAGCGGCAGGCAAGTCAGGGCAAATCTTCGTAGCGCACGTCTCATTCTTCAACGATTCTCTCGTCGCTGGGTCGCTTCGTAAAGAAAAACCGTGCAATCGCGTGCGGCTTGCCACGAAAAAACTCTGTGATAGATTTTGGACGTGAGTAATTTCTTCCGCCCCAATCTCAAGCGCACCGGTCGCATTGCGCGCGGTGTCATTGGCACGCTCTGTCTCGTCGCCGGCATCGTCGTTGCCGGCGATATTTCACTATGGGGATTGTTTCTGGTTGCGGCCGGCTTATTTGCAATCTACGAGGCCTTGAGCGGTTGGTGCGTCGCCCGGGCTTGTGGCATCAAGACCAAGATTTAATTTTCAGACTTCGCGCCAGCCTTTGAATATTCGCAAAGGAACTAAATCGTGTCCAGCGCGTCGCTTTCGCAGGCGGCGTATTTTTCCAGAAGTTTGTCGTAGATTTTCGCGGCTTTTTTGTCGGGTTGGATTTCGCTGCCGACCACCGGCTTGGTGAAAGCGGCGACGAGTTTTTCCCACTTGGGATTTTTATCCGCCGCCGTGAGCCAGCCGTGCGCGGCCTGCAATGCGGCACCGAGCGCAGCACTCTTGGAGACTTCAATGCGTTGCACTCGGCAGTTCATCACATCCGCCAACACTTGTAGCAAGGCGAGATCTTTGGAAGCGCCGCCGGTGACGAGAATCTTCTCCGGGGCAACCAACATCCATTGTGAATGAAGCCGCATGGAAAGCATCTGCGCCTCAAAAACGGCACGGCAATTGGTCGCCGCATTCTTGGCGTCGAGGTCGAAACGGTGAATGCCCGGCTTGTTGCTGCGCGGGACAATTTCGGTCTCAAACCATGGCAGCAGAACGCCGCCGTCGTTGCCGGGCGGAGTTTGTGCAATCAGTTTGCCGAAAGCGGGCCAGTCTTTGATACCGTAAAGTTCACGGATTTTTTCGCGGGCGAGCGAGCCGTTTTTGAAACAGATCAACGTCATGTAGCCGCCGGTGGGCGAACCGAAAACATGGCCTTCGCCGTTCTCGTCGGTATGACATTGTTCCATCGTGCCAAAAAATGTGTCGCTGGTGCCAAGGCTGATGGCGGTCTGACCGGGCTTGACGAGGCCGAGGCCGATGACGCTTGCCGGATTATCGCCGGTCCACACGGTGGCGAGCGCTTCAGGATTGAGGCCGTATTTGGTGACGAAGTAGGAACTGACAGGGCCGATGACGCGGCCGGAGTCAGCCAGCGGCGGCAATTTTTTCACAAGGCTGGGCGCGGTGGCCTTGAGCGCGTCGTGGTTCCAATTTTTCCGGCGGATGTCCATCAGGTTCATGCCCGCGCCGTCGCCGAAATCAATCGGCGCAATTTTTCCGGCGAGCAACGACGCCATGAACGAACTGACCAGCGCGATGCTGGCGGTTTTTTCGTAAGCCTTCGGTTCGGTCTTGTAAAACTTGCGGATTTGCGGACCGGTGAAACGTTCGAACGTGTCCGAGCCGGTGCGCGACGCGGTGAACTTGATGCCACCGAGTTTTTTGCGAATCTCGGCGCATTCCTTGGTGGTCGAAGAATCCATCCAGATAGGCGAAGTCTTGCGCGCGAACACGCCGTCAAGATTTTCGACGAGGGATTTTTTTGGGGCGAGCGTCGCCAAAGCTTCAATCACTTTTTCTGTGAGATAGACGGAGCCGTGCTGTTGGCCGCAGCCGCTGACGGCGAGAATTTTTCCGAGTGCGACCTTGTCCTTTTTCATCTGCGCGAACAGCAGGTCGAGCGCGGCGGCCCAGAGCAGGGGCGAACTGTGTTTTACTAGGGCATCGCGGTTGGGCAGCACGCCGTGCTTGGTTTTAAACTGCGGCAACGATTCGTCAAAGTTAATGGATTTTTCGTAAATTACCTTGCCGGCGTCGAGGTCGATGACGACCGCGCTCAGGCTTTGCGTGCTGGAATCGAGTCCGAGGAAAAGTTTGGCCATGTGATTAAATAATTTTGTTTGCGCCCACCATGGAAAGGTTACGCGGAAGTCGAACGAATGGAAAGCCTGTATTTATTGGACGAAATCCGCGCTGCTACCGCGTCGGGAATTCATATCTGAAAATCTAGTCCGGCGCTTTTATCCGCTTTACTCAAGACACGCATGTCGAGGCCGTCGTAAATCACCAATGAATTCGGTTGCACGCTGTCCATAATAAATACGTTGCCGCCGATGGTGCTGCCCGCGCCGATAATGGTGTCGCCGCCGAGAATCGTCGCGCCGGGATAAATCGTCACGCGGTCCTCGATGGTCGGATGCCGTTTCTTACCGCGCAGCAACTGGCCGGCGGCGGTGGACTTCGCACCCAGCGTCACGCCGTGATACATCTTCACATGATTGCCGATGATTGCCGTCTCACCGACGACCGTGCCGGTGCAATGATCTACAAAAAAATGTGTCCCGATGCGCGCGCCCGGATGCAAATCCATGCCCGTGCGCGCGTGCGCCCACTCGCTCATGATGCGCGGGATCAGCGCGACATTTTTCAAATACAGTTCATGCGCCAGTCGCTGCACCGAAATCGCCTCAATGAACGGATAGGAAACAATAATTTCCTCTTTGCTCGCTGCAGCCGGGTCGCCGTCGAACGCCGCCTGCACATCCGTTTGCAAAACTTCGCGGATACGCGGCAGGCTTTCCAGAAATTCCACCGTCAACTTGTGCGCCTCGGTCGTGATGTCCTTTTTGACGAGACCAACGGGCGGCTGGTATTCCAAAGCCTTGCGGACTTCGTCCTCCAGCGTGCCGATGATTGAATCCAAAAGCGCTGCCGTCTCCATTTTGATTTCGGAAGAATGGATCAGCTTCTCGTCAAAAAATCCGGGGAACAGCAACCGCAGCAAACCACAGGTCAATTCAGTGACCACGCGTTTAGACGGCAGATTTTTGCCATCGAGATGATTGATGCCGCCCGCCTTCGCGTATGATGCGACGAGCTGGTTGGTAAGTTGCGTGACGGTTGCTTGCACACCCGCAGTATTTCCCAGCAAATTCTGAAACGCAAGCACCGCTGGCGGTCGCGCCATCCCGATCAGGCAAACGGCACCGTGACACGCCGCGCCCGCAAACATTTTTCCTTAAAAAAATTATTTAGTGCGGCTGCCAATTGCAGGAATGGCCGGGTGATTTCCAACCTAAATTTTTGCAGTCTAGATTTGCGTTTTGAAACCGGCGCTGGCTGGATGGCGCTCTGCATTTCGGCAAATGCGATTCCATTTGGAAGTTTCGTGCCCTGCACGCACAACGCCGGATATAATTGATAGACGGGATGATTTAGCCGGAGCGCGGCGGCGTCAAAAACCAAGAAGTCCGCCGGCGAATTGATAATCTGCGTTCGCGCCAGCAGATTGGAGGCACCCTCACGGCTGACAATGTAAGCGGCTGTTCCATAATGGATGGAGAACAACACTGCCGCTGAACGGTCCAGACATTTTTCAGTTTTACGCGACAATAAAACCGGGTGGCCGCTGGTCTCAAGTTTAACAAGTCTGGCATCTTTTGGAATCCAGGAATCATCCAAAAGGAAGCGGGAGAAATCAGGACTGAAATACAAGTCATCCTCTAAAACACAGGCATATTTTTCCGTGCTCGCCAAAAAATCCGACCAGACATTGCGATGGCTCATCACGCAGGATTTTTCATAACGCGAAAGGTTTTCACTGCTCACAGGACAGTCGCGGCTTTCTAAACCGTCCATTGTGCAGCCATCCACGGCGGCAAGCCGCTGAAACGGCAGCCCCTCCAGAAGTTTTTCCATCCGCGCCAAACGCTGCGGATGACGATCCAGATTGATCAAATAAATTTTCATCGGGCGATGTTTTACTGAATTGGCGATGGGCTAACAATTTCCATCACGGCGCTGATTACCTGGCTTTCGCTAATGCCCTTCAAACAGCGAAAATCGATCGGACATTCGCGCAGAAAGCACGGCGAACAGGGTGCGTCGGATTTCAGCAAATAATTCCGTGCATCGCCCGGCAAACCCGGCCCGGTCAATTCTGGCGAAGTGCTGCCAAACGGCACGACCACTGGCGTGCCGAGCGCGGTGGCAACGTGCATGGGGCCGGTGTCGTTGGTTAAAACCACGCGGCACAATTTCAGCAGCGCCATCAGCTCGCGGAGGTTGGTTTTGCCGGCAAGATTTAGCAGATGGGAGCTGGAAGTTGGGAGTTGGGAGGCAATTTGGTTGGTGATTGCCGCATCAGTTTTCCCGCCGAACAAAATCCAGACGCAATTTGTCCGCTGCTGAATCTCTTTTGCAGCGGCAATAAATTTTTCCACTGGCCAGCGTTTGGCCGCGCCGTATTCCGCGCCGGGATTCAAGCCGAAAATTGGTGCCGTAATTTTCTCTAACCCGAATTTTTTCTTCGCCGCTTCAATTTCTTCTGGCGTCACGAACAACTGGGGCGCGAGCGGTTCCGGGTTTGCGCCGAGTGCGGCGGTCAAATTTAGATACTCAAAAATCTGATGCGCAGATTTTGGGATTTCTTGATTCAGGTTTCCTGTCTCTAAAATTTGCGAACTGAGCCGATGGATTTCCGCCGCAGTGCGCTTACGCATTTTGACAGCGGCCGAGCGCGGAGCGAAAGCGCGCGTCAGCAAAAGATTTCGCCATCCACGCGCGTAGCCGATGCGTTGTGGAATGTCCGCCAGAAAAACTTCCAATGCCGAGCGCGGAGAATTTGGAAGCACCAGCGCGAGATCAAATTTTCCGGCGCGCAATTTCTTGGCGATGGCTAAAATGCTTTCACCGGCTTTAAAACCAATGGTTTCATTGATTGCCGGATGGTGCTGCCACAAATCGGCGAGTTTTGCATGCGTGAGCAAAGTGATGTGCGCCTCGGGAAATTTTTCGCGCAGGCGCAACAGCGCGGGCGTGGTCATCACAGCATCGCCGAGCCAGTTTACGCCGCGAATCAAAATTCGCGGAGCCGATGGCTGATGGCCGATGACAGATTGGGAATTCACTTCAGTTCTTCCAGCGGCGGTGCACCCAGAACCAGTTCGCTGGATCGCGGCGCACGGCGGTTTCGAGCGCGCGGTTCACGTCGCGCATGATTTCCTCGGACGAACGCGGCTGACCGTTTTCGTGCGTCGGAATCTTTCCGCCAAATTCCAAACGCCATTTTCCCAACGCGACGCGGTAACAAATTTGCGTGTAAAGTTCCGCGTCGTAACGCAGCGCGAGAATGGCGGGCGCGAGGCCGGTATTGCAATCGTGACCAAGAAATGGCGCGCGCAAGCCTTTGGCACTTTGGTCGGCCAGCAGACCAAGCACGACACCGCGCTGTTCCATCCGTCGGCGTAGCGCGTGGCCGTCAGCGCGGCGTTCAAAAAAAAGACAGCCGCTGCGAGCGCGCAAATTCTGCATGAGCCGGTTGAGCGCGGGCTGATTGAGTGCGCGATATGTGGTCGCGCCCTGATAACCGAATAAAACGGTTTGCAGCCGTGCGTAAAGTTCAAAGTTGCCAAAGTGGCCGATGGCGACGACGACATTTTTCGGCGCTGCATCGCCAATTTTTTTTGGCAGACATTCGTTACCAACAAATTCCAAATTTGGTTTTAATTCTTCAAAAGTCATCGCGGCGGTCTTGATGGCGCACAGATAATTTTCGCCGAGCCGTCGGAAATTTTCCTGCGCAATGTTGCGAATTTCTGCCGCTGATTTTTCCTGCGAGAAACACATCGTCAGATTGGTTAAAGTAACGCGACGATGACGGGCGTCGAGATGAAAGGCCACCGCACCGCCCCCACGTCCAATACGAGCGACGAGATTTAGCGGCAACGACTGGATGAACGCGACAAACGCGCGGGCAAGCCAGTAAAGCAGAGTGTTCATCAGCGGAAACAGATTTTACGCACGCAATCCTGAAAGTCGTTTGCGCCGGCAACAATTTTTATTTCAACACGCATGAAATAAAACGGCACGTCGCGCCGGTCGATTTTCGGGAAGCGCACAGCGTCTTTTTGCGTGGTGACGATAATTTCCGCCTGCCGTTTTTTGGCGCGGTTGATGGCGTTGAGAATTTCCTGTTGCGTGAACCGGTGATGGTCGGCGAAGCGTTTGGAGTAGACGAGTTCGCCGCCGAGTTTGACGAGACTTTGCTCAAAACTTTCCGGCTGCGCGATGCCGCTCAACGACGCGACTTTTTTGCCCGTGAGCAAATCCAATCCCTTGCGTTCGCCGGTGAAGACGTCTTCAAAATAAAGCGGCTGATGGATGCACTCAATGACGGCGGCGGTGGAGTTTAAGCGGGCGATGCGTTCCCGCAATTCCGCCGTTTTGCCGTCGCTCTTTGTGATGAAAATGGTGTGGGCGCGGGCGAGGTGCGATGGCGGTTCGCGCAACGTGCCGCGTGGCAGCAAATGTTCATTGCCGAATGGTTGCTGGCGATCAATCAAGACGACATCATGGCGGCGTCCGCGTAAATCCCAGTATTGAAAACCATCGTCGAGTAGCAGTGTGTCGCAGCCAAATTTTTGAATCGCATAACGGCCGCTCTTCACGCGGTCTTTGTCCACAAGGACGACAACGTCCTTCAAGTTTGAAGCGAGCATGTAAGGTTCATCACCGGCCATTTCGGAATCGAGTAGAAGTGATTTGCCGTCGGACACGACGCGTGGTGGCGTCTGGTCTTCGCGCAAAAGAATTTTATTAACCAATCTGGTGTGCAACGGCGCGGGCTTAGAGCGGTAGCCGCGTGAAAGAATGGCGACGTTGCGTCCGGCATCGCGGAGTTCGCGGGCAAATTTTTCGACGACGGGTGTTTTGCCGGTGCCGCCGACGGTGAGATTGCCGATGGCGATGACTTGCACGCCAAGCGTTTTATCGCGGAGGATGCGAATGTTGTAAAGCCAGCGGCGGATTTTTACCGCAACTTGAAAAATTTTTGAGCTGCCGAAGAGCGCGGCCCGGGTGAGATTGGCCTTCCAATCGTGGCGTTCCTCGAAGATGACTTGGAGGACAAACGTTTCGAGAGCTTCAATCCAGGCACGGAAAGTTTCACGCATTACGGATTAATGTGCCAAGTTTACAGCGGGTTTTGAATTTTTAATTTTAAGTTTTTAATTGAGGCCAGCCAAGGGCGGCTTAATTAAAACTTTGGAATTAAAAACTAAAAGTTTTAATAGCCCAATTTGGCGACTTCCTGCTGCAGGGCGAGTTGGAAATCTTTCACGTCTTCGGCAGTCGGCTTGTAACCTTGCTGCTTGGGCACGACGCCGAGGCGACCGGTCTGGTCGAGATACCAATCGGCTAGCTGGCCGTCGCTGAACGCCACTTTGCCGCTAATCATCGTGCCGGGCTTGGTGATTTGATCTACAGTCACCGTCACATTGCCGCCGACAGGTGCGGTCGGAATCGGTTGGGTCGTCAAAGGTGCGGCACTGGCGGCATCGGCTGGCGGCGCGACAACTTTTGGCGGCTCCGGATCTTTCGGCGTGAGCTTCAAATCATCCACAAGAAAGCGCGCTTCCATGTAGGTCAGCTTGAGACCGAATTCGGTGGCGAGGCGGTTCTGAATTTCTGAAAGTTTTGCGCCATCGGCAATCCACTTGGTGACGGCGAGTAGCTGGGTTTCATCTAATTTCATGTCCGCAGGTTAATTAAAATCGGCGCGGAATCCAGCCTCAAGCGTGGTTGCGCAATTTCTGCGCGGAAAATTTCTCCTGCGCAGCGCTTGCGCGGACGATAGGGGCAGTTAATTAGATTTTTTTCAAAATTCGTGCTGGCACGTTCCTTGCGTATGAGCGTCATCCAGTGGCGACACTTGTTGGTGCCGCCATGGAATCAAACAACCATAACAAAGGAAATTCAATGAAACTGAATCGCATCATCACCTTGTGCGCGGTGGCGGTCACGCTGGCCATCAGCGCCTCCAGCCTGCTGGCGCAGGAAAATAATAACAATGGCGGCAATCGTCAACGTGGTCCCGGCGGTCCTGGTGGTCCCGGCGGTGGTTTTGATCCTGCACAGATGCAGCAGCGCATTTTGGAGAACATTCAGGAGCAACTCGGCTTCACCAACGACACCGAATGGGATGCTGTGAAACCGCTCGTGCAAAAAGTCATGGACGCCCGCCGCGATGTTGGTGTTGGTGGCATGCGTAGTTTGTTTGGCAGCCGTAGCCGTGGTGGTGACCAAGGCAGGAGCAGTCGCGGTGGCAGCAGCATGTTTGGCCAGACGAGCCCAGAACAACAGGCTTTGGAAAAAGCGCTGGAAGACAATGCTCCGGCCGCGCAGATTAAGGATTTGCTGGCCAAATATAAGGCTTCGCAAAAAGTCAAGCAGGCCAAATTGGAAGCCGCACAGGCGGATCTTAAAGCCATTTTGACCTCGAAGCAGGAGGCGCAGGCTTATCTGCTCGGTTTGGTGAACTAAAAACAAAAGCTGACAATCATGGCCGCTTCAACGGTTCAAGATTCAGCGAAAGAGTTGCTGGGACGCATGGTCGCGTCCCGGCAGCTTTCCGCACTGGACGCGGAAGCGCTTGCGCGATCGCATCCGCAACTCGCGAGCGAAGAAGAAATTCTCCGCTGGCTCGCGACCGAATACGGCCTCGGCTTCACGACGCTCGAAGACGTCGAGCCGGATCGTCAGCTACTTTCCCTTTTTCCTGCGCGCATTTTGTTGAAGGAAGAATTGCTTCCGCTCAAGCGCGACAACGGTTCCGTCGAAGTCGCGACGAGCCGACTTTTCGCCACGCAAGGTTTCGACGCACTGAAAACCTTGACCGGATTGAATTTGAAACCGGTGCTCGCAATCAGCGAAGCGATCCAGCGTGAAATCAAAAAAAATCTCGGCGTCGGTGCCGACACCATCGGCACGCTCGAAGAAGAAAAAGGCATTCAAGTCGTTGACGAAAATGCCGAGGGCAACAATCTCGACGACGGCGCGGAAGACGAGGCCTCCATTATTCGCTTCGTGAATCAAGTCTTGAAGGACGCGATTGAACTGCGCGCTTCCGACATCCACCTCGAACCGTTCGAGGACGAATTCAAGATTCGTTACCGCATTGACGGTGAACTTCAAGAAGTTCCCGTGCCCGGACAATTAAAACAATTTCAGCCCGCCATCGTTTCGCGCGTCAAAATTTTGAGCCATCTCAACATCGCTGAAAAACGATTGCCGCAGGACGGTCGCATCAAAGTCCGCATTGATAATGCCGAAGTGGACATCCGCGTTTCCGTGATTCCGATGTTGCACGGCGAGGCCGTCGTGATGCGTTTGCTGCGCCAAAATTCCACGCTGCGCGGTCTTGGCCAGATCGGCATGGCGCAACGCGAATATCAGCATTTCAAAAATGTTCTTGGTTTGCCGCACGGAATTATTCTCGTCACCGGCCCGACCGGTTCCGGTAAAACTTCCACGCTTTACACAGCGCTGAACGAAATCAATGACGCCGTTCGTAAAATTATCACGGTGGAAGATCCCGTTGAATATCAGCTAAAAGGCGTGAACCAGATTCAGGTCAATGAAAAGTCCGGCCTCACGTTTGCGCGCGGGTTGCGCTCGATTTTGCGTCACGATCCGGACGTGATTTTAATTGGTGAAATTCGCGATGCCGAAACCGCGCAGATTGCGGTGCAGGCGTCGCTCACCGGCCATTTGGTTTTTTCCACGCTACACACGAACGATGCGCCCGGCGCGCTGACTCGTCTTGTGGACATGGGCGTCGAGCCGTATCTCGTCGCCTCGTCACTCGAAGCCGTGCTCGCGCAACGCCTCGTCCGCGTGTTGTGTCCGCACTGCAAACAGCCTGATACTTCCGAACGAGCGCAGGCGTTCAAGGTGAAGCTCGGGATTCCAGCGAGCACAATAATTTTCAAATCCGTCGGCTGCCGCGAATGCCGCAACACCGGTTTCTTCGGTCGTCACGCCATTTTTGAATGGATGGACACCAACGAAGAAATCCGTCAGTTGATTTTGAAATCGGCTTCCACCGATCAGATTCGTGCCGCAGCCCGACGCGACGGAATGCGCACGCTCGCCGAGGACGGCTGGCGTTTGGTCGCCGCCGGCGTCGCGACGGTCGAAGAAGTTTTGAGTGTCACCACGGCGAAAGAAGTCGAGAGCGCCACCAAAAATCAATCCGGCGAATCCGCTGCGAGCATTGCGGTTGCAGCGTAATATCATTTTCTCATGCCCACGTTTTCCTATCGCGCGCTGAAGTCCGACGGCAAAATTGCCGAGGGCGTGCTCGACGCTGGGAGTCGCCCCGACGCGCTGCGGCAGATTGAGACGCTTGGCTTGCGCCCGGTGAACGTGGCGGAAAAGATTGGCGCGACGAAGAAAAATGGTTCGTCCGCGCCGGCGGCGGCGGGAAATATTTCCTTTAAGTTTGAGTCCAAAAAAGTTTCCGCCAAGGAACTGGAAAATTTTACGCGTCTGCTTTCCAGTTTGCTCGCGGCGGGCGTGCCGTTGAGCCGCGCGCTGGTGATTTTGCAGAAAGAAGCCTCGTCGCCCGCATCGAAAGCGCAGTGGAAACAGATTCACGATTATGTCGTGGATGGTTTGTCGCTCGCGGACGCGATGGCGAAATCACCGGAAACTTTCCCGCGCGTTTACGTCGCGATGGTTGAAGCAGGCGAAGCCGGCGGATTTCTCGACGTGGTGCTGGCGCAGATTGCAGAATTTCAATCGCGCGAAAAAGAACTGCGCTCGAAAGTCATGACCGCGATGCTCTATCCGTGCATTTTGCTCGTGCTCGCGCTCGTCGTGCTGACGGTGTTGCTCGTCTTTTTCATTCCGAAATTCCAGCGCGTGTTCGCGAGCATCCACGGCTCGTTGCCCTTGATAACACAGCTTATTATTGGTGCGAGCTATTTGATGCGCTCCTACGGCTTGCTGGTCGGCGCGGGCTTGGTGGGAATCTTTTTTCTGGTGCGCGCGTGGTTTACTTCCGAAAAAGGTAAACGCACTTGGGAAGGTCTGGTTTTGAAATCACCGCTCGTCGGCCCGCTCATCGCGCAATTTGCAATGGCGCGCTTCTGCCGGATGCTCGGCACATTGATCGGCGCAGGCGTGCCGCTCGTGCACGGCTTGAACGTCGCGCGCCGCTCGATTGGAAATCAGATTCTCGTGGACGCTGTGAGCCATTCTATCGAGCGCGTGCAGCAAGGCGGACGACTCGGCCAAAGCCTCGGCGATTGCAAAGCGCTTTTTTCCGGCTCGACGCTGGAAATGATTTCCGTCGCGGAAGAAAGCGGGAAACTCGACGGCGAACTTGTCCGTATCGCGCTCGTCACCGAAGGCGACCTCGACCGCAATCTGAAAACTGCCGTGGCGTTCGCCGAGCCGCTGATGCTGTTTTTGATCGCTGGTTTTATCGGCATCATTTTCATCGGCATGTTGCTGCCGGTGTTGTCCATGAGCGAATACATTCACTAACTAAAACACATTTATGAAAATCGAAATCAAAAAAATGATTGTTCAAAAAAATAAACTGCGCCGCGCATTACATCGCGCCTTTACGCTCGTTGAAATGCTGCTGGTCGTCACGATCATTGGCATTCTCGCGGCGCTGGTGATTCCGAAAATCGCGGGCACGGGCGAGCGCGCACGCGTCACCGCTGCGCAGGCGGACATCAATGGCGGCATCAAGTCCGCGCTCGGTCAATATGAAGTGGACAACGGATTTTATCCGAAATCGCTGCAGGATTTGATCGTCGCGCCGGGCAACGCGAAGAACTGGCACGGGCCGTATTTTGATCCGCCGAAGCTGCCGATGGATCCGTGGGGCAACAATTACATTTATTATTATCCCGGCAAACACAATGCGAGTTCCTACGACCTGCTTTCAGTCGGGCCTGATGCGAAGGAAGGAACGGACGATGACATTGGCAACTGGACAAAATAATTTTCGCCGATGTGCCTTCACGCTGATCGAATTGATTCTCGTGCTGGCGTTATTGGTGATTATCACGTCCATCGCGGTGCCGGCGATGTCGCGGTTCATCCGTGGCCGCGCGCTGGATTCCGAAGCGCGGCGGTTGTCGGCGCTGCTGCACGCGGCGCAGAGCCGCGCGGTTTCGGAAGGCATGCCGATGATGTTGTGGGTGGATGAAAAAGCCGGATCTTTCGGACTCGAAGCCGAAACGAGCGGGCAAAATGGCGACGCGAAGGCGGAAAATTTGACGGTGGACTCGACATTGAAGATTGCGGTTTTGAATTTGGGAATGGGCGCGCAGACGACGTTTAAAAATTTGCCGGCAATCAGATTTTTGGCGGATGGCACGGTGGATGAAACCAGTCCGCAGACGTTGGAATTACAGGATTCAGCCGGCTCCGCGCGCTGGCTGGTCGAAACTAAAACGCGCACGGGTTATGAAGTTAACAACGTCGCCCAATAAAAAATGCGCGGCGCAGCGCGGTTGTGCGGCGTTCACGCTGGCGGAAGTTTTGGCGGCGCTGCTGTTTCTGGCCATCGTCATTCCGACGGCGGTGGAAGCGCTGCACGTCGCAAGCCTCGCGGGCGAAGTGGCGGCGAGAAAAAGTGTGGCGGCGCGCGTGGCCGACCGGATTTTGAGCGAAAGTTTGGTGACGACGAATTGGGTGAGTGGCAATCAGAGCGGCACGGTGACGGAAGGTTTTTTGGATTTTAAGTGGAAATTGATGAGCGCAACGTGGCCGGAAGATCCGATGCAGCTGCTGACGGCGGAAGTGACGTTTTCCGCGCAGGGCAAAGATTATTCGGTGAAGTTGAGCACGCTGGCCAACCAGCAAACGGCGACGCAGCCGACGACCACGATGAATTCGCAAAAGTAAA
The DNA here is from genome assembly GCA_037138135.1 of Verrucomicrobiia bacterium. Lineage (GTDB taxonomy): Bacteria > Verrucomicrobiota > Verrucomicrobiia > Limisphaerales > UBA11358 > UBA11358. The sequence goes on along the minus strand of JBAXIY010000007.1, from coordinate 26,670 downwards.
AAGTGAAAATTAAAACGAACAAAGCAAACGCGTTCACGCTGATCGAGATGATTCTCGCCATCGGCGTTGCGGCGATTGTTTTGATCGCCGTGAACGCGGTGTTTTTCACCTCGCTGCATTTGCGCGATGACACGTCGGACATGGTGGACGCGGCCACGCCGATTGACGCAACGGTGACATTTTTGAAGCGCGACCTGCAATGCGTCGTAACGCCGACGAATGGTACGAGCAAAGTTTTGTCCGGTGGATTTCGCGTGGGCGACGGCATCACCAGCGTCGGCATCAGCGATCCGGTGGCGATTGAGATGTGCACGGCGACGGGCGCGTTGAGCGACAGCCAGCCGTGGGGCGACATCCAACGCGTGATGTATGAATTAAAAAATTCTGCCAACGCGGGCGCAGCCGGAAGAGATTTGTATCGCAGTGTTTTGAGAAATTTGCTGGCGGTCTCGACGCCGACGGTGGATGACCAGCTCATGATGCGCGGCGTGGCGAGCTTGAAATTTTCCTGCTTCGACGGTGCAACCTGGCAGGACGCGTGGGACACAACCAGCCCGACGGCGCTGAATACCAATTTGCCGACGGCCGTGCGCGTGACGATTCAGATGGCGGGAAAAGCCGATGCGCAGCCGGTGGAAATCGTGGTGCCGATTGATTCGGTGTCACGCACGAACATGGTCTTGGCGGCGACGGGAAATTAAAAATGCAATTGCCAATTACAGAACCACAGATGCAACACCGGCGTGAAAACGCCTCGGTGCTCATCATTGTGCTCTGGATTGCCATCGGCCTCGTCAGCATCGCGTTGTATTTCGCGAACTCGATGAACTATGAATTGCGCGCGGCGGACAATCGCGTGAACGGTCTGACGGCCGAGCAAGCCATCGAGGGCGCGGCGCGTTACGTCGGTTACGCGCTCCAGAATTTTGCGACGAACGGCGCGGTGCCAGACAACACTCTGTTCAAGTGCGAAGCCGTGGCGATTGGTGATGCCAAATTCTGGATCATCGGGCGCGACCCGAACGCGGATAATCCGACTGCGCCGTATTTCGGCCTCGTGGACGAAGGCGCGAAATTGAATCTGAACAACGTCAGCACGAATGTTTTTCAATATCTGCCGAATATGACTTTGGATTTTGGTGACGCGATTTTGGACTGGCGCGGGACGAATGGTGTTGTCTCGCTTGATTACATGTCACTTGGCTACGCGCCCAAATACGCGCCGTTCGAGACGGTTGATGAATTGCGGCTGGTTTATGGTGCGACGCAGTATCTGCTGGCGGGCGAGGATTTGAACCGCAACGGTGTGCTGGATCCGAACGAAAAGGATTTGAACAGCAATGGCGGGCTGGATCCGGGTTTGATGGAATATGTCACGGTTTATACGCGCGAACCGAATTTTCATGCGGATGGCACAACGCTGACAAATGTGAACTCAGCCACACAGTCGCAGCTTAAATCCCTATTTCAGGATGCCGGCACCAGCAGTGCGACCAGCATGGCACAGTCCATTTACCGCAGTATCCATCCGAACCCGAATAATCCGCGGGTCGTGAATAATTGCAATGGCCTTCTTGATTTCTGTTTGCGCTGCAAAACTGTTGGCATGAGTTCGGACGATTTCTCAAAAATCTCCAGCAACGTGACGACCAGCACGAATGCGTATTTTCGCGGACGCGTGAACGTAAATACCGCCTGCGCCGACGTGCTGGTGGCGATGTTCATGGGAGCGAATGTGGACGAGCAAACGGCCGTTAGCGCTGCGCAATCGCTCATTTCCTATCGTCAACAGAACTCGATTAGCCTCGGTTCCATCGCGTGGGTGATTGACGCGCTGGGCAACAACAGCCCGGTCGTCACTGCGCTGGCCAAGGGTAATTTTGTGACGACACACAGCTACCAATTCACGGCGGACATCGCGGCGGTCGGGTCGTTCGGGCGCGGCTACCGGCGCGTGAAATTTATTTTTGATGTGAGTGACGGTATGCCGAAGATTTTATACCGGCAAGATTTGAGCCGGCTTGGGTGGGCGCTCGGTCAAAAAACGCGGGAAGATTTGGTCGCGAAGGACACGCAATGAAACCTGATTTCAAATTCAATTTCCGCAAACGGAGAAGGCTGACGACGCTACTCGGTCTCGCGTTGGACGGCAGTCGGCTTGATGGTGTGGTGCTTAAACGCACAAATGGTTCGCTCGCGGTACTGCAAAAGTTTTCCGCGACGCTGGCGCTCGATCCACTCACGGCAGCGCCAGAATTGGTCGGCCGCGAAATCCGCAATCAGCTTGATGCCGCCGGTGTGCGCGAACGCAACTGCGTGGTTGGCGTGCCGGCAAAATGGATTTTGACGGCGCAAACCGAACTGCCGCCGCTACCGGAACCGGACGCCAAAAGTCTTTTGCAAATGGAAGCCGAACGCGGATTCCATTCCGACGTGGCGACATTGCTGGTTTGCGATTCGCGCAGTCCGTTGGCCGACGGCAAGCAGAACGTCATGCTCGCGGGAATTCCCAACACGCATCTTGCGGCGCTGGAAAAAGTTTTGATGGCGGCAAAACTGAAGCCGGTCAGTTTTACGCCGGCCATTTCCGCGCTGCAATTTCCCGTTGCTGAAAAATCTGGGGTGCTCGCGCTGGTGATTGGTGAGAAAAACGTCGCGTTGCAAGTCACGGTGGGTGGCGGCGTGGTGGCTTTGCGGTTGCTGGAGGGCACGGTGGACGACGAAGCCGGCCGACGCACGCTGCACGCGGATGTGGTGGCGCGCGAAACACGCATCACGCTCGGCCAATTGCCGGCGGAATTGCGTGACGCGGTAAAAGGCATTCGTATTTTTGGCGCGCGCGAATTGGCGCAACCGCTGGTGGATGAATTGGAACTGCGATTTGAGCCAATGGGCATAAAGGTGGAATTCATTTCAAGTTACGCGCCGGATGAATTTGGCCTGACGCTACCGGTGGAGACGACGCTGTCACCAGCGTTCAGTCTCGCGGCGAGATTTTTGGCGGAGCAGAAACCGGCGTTTGAATTTCTACCGCCCAAGCCGAATTTTATCGAGCAGTTTGTTTCAAAATATTCTTCTGGCCGGTTGCGCACCACGGGCGCGGTGGCGGTGGGCGTGGCAGCGATTTTGGTTGGAATATTTTTATTCCAGCAAATTCAATTATGGCGTTTGCGTTCGCAGTGGTCGCACATCGCGGTGAAGGTTGGCGAGTTACAGGCAATCCAGGATAATATCCGGCAATACCGTTCGTGGTATGATGGCGCGTTTCCTAACCTCGCGATCTTGCGGCAGTTGACGCTGGCGTTTCCGGAGGACGGCTCGGTGACGGCAAAAAACATCGAAGTGCGCGACGGTAGCACGGTGACGTGTTCCGGCACGGCGCGCGATTACGCGGCGCTGCTGGCGATGCAGGCGCGGCTGCGCGCGGCGGACGGCGTGAACGACGTGAAGCTCGAACAGATTCGGGGCAAGGCGCCGATGCAATTTGTCTTCGCCTTCAAATTCAACAAGGGAGGCGCGCAATGAAAATCAAAAATCGCCAGCAGTTTCTGGTGCTGCTGACCATGGCGGCGGCGGGTTTGTTTGTGGCGGTGAATTTCATCATCACGCCGCTGGCGGGCTTGTGGTCGGCGCGGTCGGCACAGATTCGCGAGCTGCGCGTGCGCGTGGCCGACGGCAATCAGCTCATCAAGCGCGAGTCGGTCGTGCGCAATCGCTGGACGGACATGCGGGCGAATGCGTTGCCGGCCAATATGTCGCTGGCCGAGCAGAAGTTGTTCAAGCTGGTGGATGATTGGGCGCACCGCAGCGGTGCGGAGGTGACCAGCCTGATGCCGCAATGGAAAAATGATTCTACGAATTACCTGACGCTGACTTGTCGCGTGGAGACGTCGGGTGATCTTGGCGCGCTGTGCAAATTCCTTTATGACGTGGAGCGCGGGCCGGTGGCGTTGCGTTTGGATTCGTTGGAGATCAGTGCGCGGGACAAAGAGGGGCAACAGATGACGATGAGCGCGGAAATCAACGGTCTGGCGCTGAACCAGCCGGATAAAAAATGAAAGCGACTAGAATATTTTTGCTGGCGGTAGTGGTGCTGACGCATGGTGTGCTGGCGCGCGCGCAATCGAACAGCGTGCCGGGCGCGACGGATTATGCCGCGTTCAGCACTTTCGTGACGGCGCGGAACATCTTTGATCCGAACCGGCAGCCGCATTATACGTCCGCGCCCCGGACGCATACCACTCATACACGCACGCATGTCTCTCCATCGGCTCCGGCATTCACGCTGGTTGGCACGATGAGTTATGAGAAGGGCGTGTTCGCATTTTTTGACGGGAACAATTCGGATCTAAAAAAAGTGCTGCCAGTGAATGAGAAGATTGCGGATTACACCGTGACGCAAATCGCTCCGGATCGGGTGACGCTGGAATCGGCTGACAAAAAAGAGCGGCTGGAATTAAAAGTTGGTGACGTGATGCGCCAGGAAAACAGCAAGTGGACATTGTCCAGCGGCGGCGAATTGCCCGTTAGCACGAGCGGAGTGGTGCCGACGGTGAGTTCCGTAGGTGGTGACAGTCCGGCGGCGGCACCGTCACCGGCGCTTGGACAGAATGATGTTTTGAAACGACTGATGGAATTACGCAAAAAGGAAGAACAATGAAAAAAATATTTTTAAACCTTGTAACGGCGGCGGCGGCGGGCTGGTTGGTTTGCGCCAGCGCCCAACCGGCGGCGGTCGAGAATATCGACACGAATGCGGTGACGGCACCAATGCCAATGACGCCGGGCGGGGAGTCGCCGCCGGATTTTGGCGGCCTGCCACCACCGCCATCGCCGGAAGCCATCGCCGCCATTCAGGCAGCCGTGAGTGGTTCGGCGCCGGAGGAAAATACGGTCAAGGAGCCGGTGGTGATTTTGCCAACAGCCAGCCAGCCGGCCACGGTCGCAAATCTGGAATCCAGTTTTCCCGTGCCTGCCCAAGCGAGCGGCACGAACAATCCAGATGAGCTGCGGTTGAATTTCCGCAATGCGCCGCTGGAGATGGTCCTGAATTATTTGAGCGACGCGGCGGGTTTCATCATCGTTTTGAACACGCGCATCAATGGCAATGTCAGCGTCATCAGCAGTCACCCGATGACGCGTGACGAGGCGGTGGATTTACTTAATTCCGTCTTGAACAAGAACGGCTACGCGGCCATTCGCAACGGGCGCACACTGACGATTCTCGACAAAAATGACGCGAAGACGGCGCACATCCCGGTGAAGAGCGGCAACGTCCCGGACCAGATTCCGAACAACGCGGAAATCGTGACGCAAATCATTCCAATCCGCTTTGTGGCGGCGCGGCAATTGGTTTCGGATTTGACGTCGTTCGTTTCGCCGCAGGCGACGGTGGTGGCGAATGAAGAAGGTAATTCTATCGTCATCACGGACACGCAATCGAACATCCGGCATCTGGCGGAAATTATCCGGGCAGTGGACGACAGCGCGGAAGCGGAGACGGAGATCCGCGTGTTTCGTTTGAAATATGCGAGTCCAGCGGACGTGGCGACGGAACTCGCCAGTATTTTTCCGAGCAGTGGTAGCGGCACGCAGTCGCCCGTCAGTTTTGGTGGTAGCAGCGGGCGCAGTAGCCGGAGCAGTTTTTTTGCGGCGATGATGGGCGGTGGCGGTGGTGGCAGTAGTTCCAATGACCGCGTCAAAAAGGCGACGCAGGTCACCGCCGTGGCGGACGCACGCATTCAGGCGGTTATTGTGACGGCGCCGAAGGATTTGATAGAACAAATTTCCAGCATGATGAATGACCTCGACGTGCCCTCGACGCGCGATCAGAAAGTCGTTGTGTTCCACATGAACAATGGCGATCCGCAGCAAGCGGTGCAGGTGCTGCAAAATATGTTCCAGACCAGCGGTTCATCGCGCAGTGGCGGCAGCAGTTCCTCGCAGAACAGCGCGTTGATGCAGCGCGCGCAGAACAATACCTCCGCGACGGGCTCGACCAGCAGTTCGGGCACATCGAGCTTTGGCGGCACGGGCGGCGGTCGCACTGGCGGGGGAGGTCCACAATTTTGAACTTGATTGTTCAACTGGAGAAAAAATTATGACAACACACTCTTGCAAAAATATTTATGGTCTGGCGCTGGCATTTTTGTTGGTCGCCGCCTTAGCGGTTCACGCGCAGCCAACGCGCGGTGGCGGCGGTGGATTTGGAGGGTTTGGCGGCTTTGGCGGTTTTAGCGGCGTCGGAAATTCTTCCCGCAGCAGTGGTAGCAGCACTACTGCTGGCCAATACAACAACAACGGCTCAGTCGGCAGTGCGGTGATTTCCGTGGATCCGGTGACGCATAATATAATGGTCATCGCGGACGAGGAGACGAGCCAGCAGATCAGCAACGTCATCGCCAACCTTGATGCGCCAACGCCGCAGGTGCTCATCAAGGTGGTTTTTGTCGAAGTGCAGGATAGCAAGGGATCGGCCATCGGCGTGCAAGGGAGCTACAACAATACTTCCGGGAACTTAAACACCGCGTTGACCAATAATTTTGGTCTGCCGCAGGCGTTGGCGGGCGCGACGGGCAGTGGTGGGATGTATCAATTCATAGGCAGTGATTTTACGGCTACCGTTCAGGCGCTGGCCACCGCCGGCAAAGCGCAGGTGCTATCGCGCCCGTCCATTCTGGCGCGCGATGGTCAGCAGGCACAAATCGTCGTTGGCCAGAGCATTTATCTGCCGAGCGGCGTCAGTTACACCGCCGTCAGCGGCACGACCACGACGATTCCCACGATCAACGGTAGTTATCAGAATGTCGGCATCCAGCTAGACGTTACGCCGTTCATCGGCGCAAACAGTCTGGTGCAAATGATTCTGGAGCCGCAGATCACGTCCATTGATCTCTCGACGCCGGGTCAGGTAATTGTCGGCGGCACGACCACGGCATTAGGTGCGGGCGGTTCCTCCGCTGTCTATGCGCCGAACATCAACAAGCGGTCCGCCAACACTGTCGTGGTGACGCCGGATGGGCAGCCGGTTGTCATCGGTGGTCTGATTGGTAGCCAAAAATCTGTGAACGATAGCAAGATTCCGATTCTGGGCGACATCCCGCTGCTCGGCCAACTATTCAAATTCAGCGCCAAGTCGAATCAGAAAAACGAGCTGCTGATTTTCCTGACGCCGCACATCGTCTATGCGCCGGAGCAATTGGTCGCCATGGCCGGCCACGAAACCAGACAATCCTCGCTCATCACCAATTCCATTCCCGAACAGGAATTGAATCGTTTTCTCGACGCGTTGCCGGTGAAGAAAAATTAGGAAATTGTCTTTTTTAATCGCCTCGCCAGACTGGCAATGTCAATGGATTTGAAACGCAACAGCAAGATGGCCGTCGGGTTGATTGTCGGCGCGTGGTTACTGGTCGTCGGCTGGCAGGTGGAGGAACATTGGCGTGTCGTGGAATCCGCCAAGTCCGACCTCCGCAACCGCTCGCACGAAATCGCCAGCACCTTGAGCGCGGTCACGCGCGCGCTGCGTTTTCGCGGCGCGGTGTTTCAGGAGCGTCTTGAGCCCGTCCTCAATGAACTGGTCAGCAGCCGCACCAACAGCTTCATCAACACCAGCGGCCTGTTGGCCATCGGTTTGCTGAATACCGACGGTGATCCCGTGGTGGCGGCGGGCGCTACGAATCTGATTTCCCGCGAGCAGCTCGCCGACCGTGAACGCTGGACCGACGACTATGTGACGTTTGTGTTGCCCGTGGCCGGCGCGAGCGTCAGCCCCGAGGGTTTAACCAATAACCCCACGGTAGTCATACCAGCTTTCCGCGATATGACCAATGGCACCGGACGCAGCCGTGATTTTTTACGGCGCGAACCGCGTGCTGGCGAAACAAATGTCTTGGAATTTCTGCCAACGAATTTCCCCGCGCCGCCGACGAATGCCGCCGGTGAAATTGAATTGCCCGTGCCACCAACCGATGTGGGCGATCGCTCGCGTAGCGGCAGCCATCGTCCGCCGTGGATGCGCTGGATGGCCGAGAGCGAGTTCAAAGCGCTGGCCGCCAAGCGCGAACTGCACGGCCTTGTCCTCGCCTTATCCACCGAGAATTTTCGCGCTCTCTGCACGCACGACCTCTGGCTGCGCGGTGTCATCGCATTTTTTGCTGGCATCTCCGCGCTCGGCGCCAGCCTTGCGTGGCGCAATCTCCGCCGCACCGCCGATTTGCAAATCCGCCTCGTGCGTGCGAGTGAACTTAATTCACACTTGAAGGAAATGAATCTTGCTGCCGCCGGCCTCGCGCACGAGACACGCAATCCGCTCAACCTCATTCGCGGCCAGGCGCAGATGATCGCGCGCCTGCCGGACGCCTCGCCCGACGTGTGCGAAAAATCCAAGATCATCATGGACGAGACCGACAAGGTCACCGCGCAGTTAACTGAGTTTATCAATTACTCCCGCCCGCGTGAAGTTCGTCGCACCAAAATACTTTTGCTCGGCGCGTGTTCAGAAATCATCCGCACGCTCAGCTACGATATTGATGAAAAGAAATTGCGCGTGGAAGTTGGCGGCGATCCGCTCGCCGTTGAAGCGGACGAACAATTACTGCGGCAAGTTTTGTTCAACCTGCTCATCAATGCCACGCAAGCCGTAAGCGAGGGTGGAGAAATCAAGATTGAAGTCCGCCGCGCGAGTGCCACCGAAGCGATTTTGGAAGTGCGCGACGACGGCCACGGTGTTGCGCCCGAAAATCGTCAGGAAATTTTCAAGCCGTATTTCACCACGCACCAAAAAGGCACCGGCCTCGGCCTCGCCGTTGTTTCACAAATTGTTTTGGCGCACGGCTGGGAAATTGTTTGTCTGCCGAACGAACCTCGCGGCACCATATTCCGCCTCACGCATCTGAAAATCGCGGCGTGAAATTTTTTACGAACTTGGCGGCAAACGTAGCGTCGCATCCAGCGGCTGCAACTCGGCCAAATCTTTTCCGCCCGTGCCGCCGCCAAGTTTTTGCAATTTTTCGCCCGACGGTTTGATGCGCGATTCGTAGCTGCCCACCGCCTGATTGAACGCGCGGTTAGCCGTGTCGAGTCCGCCACGGATCTTCTCGAGATGTTCCGTGAAGGTAACCACGCGCACGAATAATTCCTGCGCCGCCTCGGCAATTTTTTGCGCATTTTCCGTTTGCGCGTGTTGTTGCCAACTGACCGAAACCGAACGTAGCAGCGCGATGAGGGAAGCGGGCGTCGCAAGTAAAATTCTTTTTTCAGCCGCCCAAATGATTAAATCGTGATCACCTTCCAGCGCTGCGCTGAAGAGTGATTCCGCTGGCACGAAAAGCACGACATAATCCAGCGCATTCGGAAACTGGCGCGGATAATCACGGTCGGCCAGTGCTTTAATGGTCGCTTTAAGTTTGGCGGCGTGTGCTGCCAAAGCTTCCGCGCGTTTCACTGGCTCGGCCGATTCCAACGCGTTGAGAAAATCAAAATCAGGAACTTTCGCGTCCACGATGATGAAGCGGTCACCCGGCAATTTCACTATGAGGTCAGGTCGATTTTCGGCAGACGCAGTTTGCTCCGTAAAATCACAATGCGCGCTCATACCCGCCGCCTCGACCACGCGGCGCAAGGTTTCCTCGCCCCATTTGCCGCGCGCCTGATTGGAGTGCAACACCAGCCGGAACTGCTGCGTCTCGGCCGCGAGCGACTGATTGGATTGCGCCAATGTCTCCAAGTGTTTCTTTACTTCGCCAAGTGCAGACGATTGCGCGGCAGAACTCGACTGCAAATTTTTCTGGTAAGTTTCTAACTGCTGCTTGAGCGGCTCGATCAGACCTTTGATGGCTTCTTGCCGTTGTGCTAAATCACCTTTCGCTGTTTCCTGAAATTTTCCAAACGATTGTTCTGCCAGTCGCAGAAATTCCGGCGCCGATTGTTTCAGCGCATCCGCGCTCATCGCTTTGAAGGCTTCACGTAAATCGGCGATGGCCTTTTCCTGCGCGAGTTTGGCGTCGCGCAAAGTTTGTTCGTGCAAGGTTTTTTGTTCCGCGAGAATTTTTTCCGCCGCCGCCTGATTTGCCTGCGCCGTCGCAAGCGAAGTTTTGCTCTGCGAAAGTTGTTCGCGCGTTTGCGTAATTTCGGTTTCGCGCTGTGCGAGTTGCTGGCGCAATTCATTTTCCAGCCGCGCGTCAGACGGCGCGATGGTTTGTTTGCGTCCGCCAATCAGCCAGCCGATGAGCAGGCCAAGGCTGCCGCCGACAACCAGACCTATCAATAAATAAGCGCCGTTGGACATTTTAGAAATGGGCGACAACTTCAATTTCTACGTTCGCACCTTTCGGCAGCGCGGCGACTTGCACGGTGGAACGCGCGGGAAAATTCTCCCTGAAATATTTTGCGTAAACTTCGTTCATCGCCGCGAAGTCACCGAGGTTGGTCATGAACACCGTGCTTTTCACCACGTTGGTGAAGGTGAGTTTTTGGTCGTCGAGAATCGCCTTCACGTTTTCGAGCACGCGTTCGGTCTGCGCCTTGATGTCGCCGGAAATTAAGTTACCAGTCGCGGGTTCAATGGGGATTTGTCCGGCGCAAAAAAGCAGGTCTCCAATGCGCACGGCGTGATTGTAAGGGCCGACGGCGGCGGGAGATTTGGCGGGTTTGATGATGGTTTTGGTGGCCATAAACGAGGTGACTAGTTTTGCGCCTTTGGGCGTGCGGGTCAAGGAAACCGCAGTTAAATTTGAATTGTGTTAATTAACTCGACAATTTTTCGGATTGGTCAAACATAAATCAGTCGGAATCCAAAAGAAAAAAACTCTATGAAAAAATTTGCGGCTGTATTTTTGTGCCTTATTTGCCTGGCCTCTTACGCAGGAGCGGCTGATGAATATGATATTGTTAATTTTTATAAAGCAATAACACCAGCCGATGGGACAAAAGTTGTAGATGCTTTAGGCAGTCTCAATGACGCTCAACTAATTTTAGTGCCAGTTGTCATCAGCGCTGGCGATTATGCGGTAACAGTTACGCGCAAGGGGGCTAATCTCTATAAAGTAGATGGCAAGGATTTGTATATTGAGACAAAATACTGCTTCCAATATTCATATAGTCAAAAAGTCGTTTTAAAAGTTGAAAGCAGTTATGGCTTGCGAAAAGGCGTTGTCATTTTCAAAAGCCCTTTAGATGATTAAATTACGAGCTTTGTTTGACGTGCTTTGGTGTAGTCCTTCCTTTTCCTAATTTCATTCGCCCAACCAGTGCGGCGCTGCTATTCTGCGCGGCCAAATAAATGTCTGTTTCGAAACATAGCGCGGAAGCCATCGCGCAATTGAAAGCCGCCGCCGCGATTCTGGAGCAGGCGTCCGCCGATCGCGCGCTGCTCGGTGCGTTGAGTCAGGAAGAACGCACGCGTCTGCTCAAAGCGGCGGGCGATATTTACTGCCCCGATCTCACGCAGCGGCGCAAGCTCGTGAAGGCCACCGTCAAGCAGCGCAAAGCGGAGAAGAAGCAGAAAGACGACACCAAGCTCAACGAAACCGGCATCCGCAAACTGCGTCGCGAAAAAGTTTTCACCACGCCCAATGTTTTTCCGCCGCTCGATTTCAAACAGGAAGAAGTCGCCGACAATCCCGATTTCCGTGAAGTGGTGGAACCGCAGAATTGCTACATCTGCAAACAGGATTACTCGACCATCCATCATTTCTACGACCAGCTTTGTCCCAAGTGCGCGGAATTAAATTTCTTCAAGCGCACCGAGACCGCCGACTTGCGCGGGCGCGTGGCGCTGCTCACCGGCGGGCGCGTGAAGATCGGTTATCAAGCGGGCATAAAACTGTTGCGTGCCGGTGCGCAGCTCATCGTGTCCACGCGCTTTCCGCGCGACTCCGCCATGCGTTACGCCGCGGAACCGGATTTCAAAGACTGGGGCAGCCGCCTCGAAATTTTCGGTCTCGATTTGCGCCACACGCCGAGCGTGGAAGCGTTTTGCAAACATCTGCTCAACACGCGTTCGCGCCTCGACTTCATCATCAACAACGCCTGCCAGACCGTGCGGCGTCCGCCGGATTTTTACGCGCACATGATGGAGCGCGAGAACGGGTCATTGCATGACCTGCAACCCGAGGCCGCGAAATTGCTCGGCGCTTACGAAGGTTTGCGCGGTTATCACATTTTGCCGGAAGCTGGCGGCGCGACGGCTGTGCAAAAAAACGTTTCGCCGATTGCCGGTATCACCCACGCGGCGGCGCTCTCGCAATTGCCGTTGCTCGCGGAGGAACTCGAAGCGCAGAAGGGTTTGTTCCCGCAAGGTCAGCTTGATCAGGATTTGCAGCAGGTGGATTTGCGCGACCGCAATTCCTGGCGTTTCCTCATGCACGAAGTCCCGACGGTGGAGCTGCTCGAAGTGCAGCTCGTCAACGCCGTCGCGCCGTTCATCCTCAACGCGCGGCTCAAGCCGCTCATGCTCCGCACGCCTGAGCGCGACAAACACATCGTCAACGTCTCCGCTGTGGAAGGACAATTTTACCGGAAGTTCAAGACCACGCGGCATCCGCACACCAACATGGCCAAGGCCGCGCTCAACATGATGACGCGCACGGCGGCGGCGGATTATCACGTGGACGGCATCCACATGAACGCCGTGGACACCGGCTGGGTGACGGATGAAGACCCGGTGCACATCGCCGAGCGCAAAGTGGCGGAGCATCGGTTCCATCCGCCGCTGGATATTGTGGATGGCGCGGCGCGCATCGTTGACCCGATTATCGCGGGCTTCAACACGGGCGAACACATCTGGGGAAAATTTCTGAAGGACTACCGCGAGACGGATTGGTGAAGGGTGAAAGCAGGCGCGGGGCGTTGATGGCGGGTAGAGGGGGGTGGTGAGCTTTTCCGCGTGCCGCTTGCCCGTCGCGCCAAAAAATGTAAGCTTACGCCGTGAGCGAATTTCTCCAACGCGCCGAAGGCGAAATCCAGAATCGCCGCCTGTTTTTGCAAGGCCAAAAAATCCTTGTCGCCGTCTCAGGCGGCGTGGATTCCATGGTGCTGCTGCAGGTTCTACATTTGTTTGCGCCAAAAAATCTCTGGCAGATTTCCGTCGCGCACTTCAACCACCAATTGCGTGGAAACGCCAGCGCTGCCGATGAAAAACTCGTCCAGAAAACTGCAGAAAAACTGTCGTTGCCATTTTATGTTGGACGCGCAGATGTGAAAAAATTGGCTGCGCAATCGAAAGTTTCCGTTGAAATGGCGGCGCGCAAGTCGCGCCACGAATTTCTTGCGCGCGTCGCACGTGAGCAAAAAATTTCCACCCTGGCACTCGCGCATCACGCGGACGACCAGGTGGAGCTTTTCTTTTTGCGCGCTTTGCGCGGCGCCGGCGGCGAAGGTTTGGCGGGCATGAAATGGCGTTCGCCATCGCCTGCAGATGCAAAGATTGCGCTCGTTCGTCCGTTGCTGGCTTTTTCTAAAAACGAAATCTTGGACTTTGCGCGCGCGGAAAAAATCAAGTTCCGCGAGGACGCGACAAATTTCTCCACGGATTTTCTTCGCAACCGGATTCGTAATGAACTGCTGCCGTTGTTGCAAAAAAAATATCAGTCTGGCTTGGCCAAAACCATTTTACGGCTGATGGAAATTACCGGCACAGAAGCCGAGTTTGTGAGCGCCACCGCGGCAGCTTGGCTGGCCAAACCGGCGCTGGCGTTCGCGCGATTGCCGATCGCCGTTCAGCGGAAAGTGTTGCAGGAACAACTGGTCACCAGTGGTGTCGTAGCAGATTTTGATTTGGTTGAGCAGTTGCGCGTGGCGACGGGAAAATGTGTGCATGTCAGTTCTAGTTTATCTGTCGCACGCGATGCGGATGGGAAAATTCAACTGACAAACTTAAAGGAACACTTTGCAGAAGAGTTCAAAGGTGGTGAACTGAAATTGATTTTATCGGGCAGGGCGGGAAGCGTGGAATTTGGCGACGCAAATTTTAACTGGAAGGTTCAGTCGCAGAAAAAATCAGCTTTGCCGCCTAAACAAACTGACACGGAATTTTTTGACGCGGATAAAGTTGGCGCGGAAATTATTTTGCGGCACTGGCGCGCGGGTGATCGGTTTCAGCCCATCGGCATGAAGTCGGCGGTGAAGTTGCAGGATTTGTTTGTGAATGCGAAAATTCCGCTGGCGCGGCGGAGGAGTCTGGTTTTGGCAACGTCGGCGGGCGGGGAGATTTTTTGGGTGGAAGGTCTGCGGATTGCCGAAAAGTTCAAGCTTACGCCCGCAACCAGGCGGCAATTAGTCTGGAACCAATCGAAAATCGCGGCTTAATTCGCTTTACAGCACGGCGGTTAATAACTATTTTCTTTCACTCATTTAATTATGGAAGCAAAGACGAAAACGATTGAACAATTCAAGACGCACGCGAAGGACACGGGTTCTGCCGACGTGCAAATCGCGCTGCTCACGCACCGCATCAACCATTTGACCGAGCATTTGCAGACGGCCAAGAAGGATCACAGCTCCCGCCGTGGTCTGTTGCTGATGGTCGGCCAACGCCGCCGTTTGCTGGATTATCTGGCCGATACGGATGTCAGCCGCTACCAGGCGGTCACCAAAAAGCTCAAGCTGCGCAAGTAATTTATTTAATTTACGGCGAGCGCGGCTGTTCATTACTTCAAGCCCGCCGCCGTTTCTGGAATTGAGTTGTCCGCGCGAACTTCCTGATTCCACCACCAAAACCTCGCGTAGAAACCGCCACCTTCGGGAAATTTCATTCAGCTCCGAAACTTTTCGGGGTTCACTGAAGTTCCTCTGGGGGTGGCATAAAAAAGTTAGTTATGTCACACAAAATCACCGCCGCTGTCGGCGATAAATCCATTACCATTGAATCCGGCAAGCTCGCGAAGCAGGCCGACGGTTCGGTGACCGTCCAGATGGGCGACACCGTCATTCTCGTGGCCGCCGTGGCCGCGACGAAAGCGAAAGACGGTCAGGACTTTTTCCCACTCACCGTTGACTACCGCGAAAAAGCGGCGGCGGCGGGCAAATTCCCCGGCGGCTACTTCAAACGTGAAGGTCGTCCGACGGAAAAAGAAATTCTCACCTGCCGTTTGACCGACCGTCCGATTCGCCCGCTCTTTCCGAAGGGCTGGTATAACGAAGTTCAAGTCCAGACCGTGCTCTTGAGCGCGGATGGCGAGAACGATTCCGATATTTTGAGCATCGTCGGCGCGAGCGCGTCGCTGATGGTTTCCGACATTCCGTGGGCTGGACCGCTCGGCGCCGTGCGCGTCGGTCGCATCAACGGAAAATTCATCGCCAACCCCACGCACGCCGAACAGGCGGACAGCGATTTGGATTTAGTTTACGTCGGCAATGAAAAAGACATCGTCATGTATGAAGGCGCGGCCAAGGAAATTTCCGAAGCCGACTTCAACGCTGCGTTGAAATACGCGCAGGAAGTCATCCAGCCGCAAATCGTCGCGCAGAAAGAACTCGCCGCGAAAGTCGGCAAGAAAAAACGCGAAATCACGCTGAAGATTGTGCCGGACGAAATTCTCGCTGATGCGAAACAACTCGCTGGCGACCGTTTCGTGCCTGCTTTGCTCACGCCTGGTAAACTCAATCGCGAAGCCGCGTGCAACGCCATCAAGAACGAAGTCGGCGAAAAGCTCGTCGCTAAGTTTGGCGCGGAAAAAGTCACGCCGTTCGTCATCAATGATGCGTTCTACTACATCCAAAAGGAAGCTGTCCGCAAATTGATTCTCGAAAGCGGCAAGCGCCTTGACGGTCGCACGTTTGACCAGATTCGTCCGATTTCCAGCGAAGTCGCGATTCTTCCGCGCGCGCACGGTTCCGCGTTGTTTGCGCGTGGCGAAACGCAGGCCGTTTCGCTCGTCACGCTCGGCACGGGTGACGACACGCAGGAATTTGATTCCTACACCGGCGGCAAAACGGAAAAGAAATTCCTGTTGCACTACAACTTCCCGAATTTCTCCGTCGGCGAAACCGGTCGTATCACCGGTCCCGGCCGTCGCGAAATCGGTCACGGCGCGCTCGCCGAACGCTCGATTGAATCCATGATTCCGACCGTGAATTATCCTTACACCATCCGCGTTGTCAGCGAAATCATGGAGTCCAACGGCTCCACTTCGATGGCTTCTGTTTGCGGCGGCACACTCGCGCTGCTTGATGCAGGCGTTCCGATGATTCGTCCGGTTGCTGGCATCAGCGTCGGCATCTGCACGGAATACAGCGGCGAAAACATCTCCAAATACGAACTGCTCACCGACATCATCGGCTGGGAAGATGCGTATTGCGACATGGATTGCAAAATCGCCGGCACGGAAAAAGGTATCACCGGTTTCCAACTCGACTTGAAGCTGAAAGGCATTCCGCACGAAATCATGGCGAAGGCCGTGGAAAAAGCGCGCGTTGCCCGTCTGTCCATTCTCGCTGACATGGCGAAAACCATTGCCGCGCCGCGCAAGGACATCAGTCCGTTCGCGCCGCGCATCACCACGCTCAAGGTCAACCCCGAGAAGATCGGCGCGATCATCGGACCAGGCGGCAAGAACATCAAACGCCTCGTCGAAGAATCCGGTTGCGAAATCGACATCGAGGACGATGGCACGGTCAACATTTTCTCCGTCTCGGCGGAGGGCATGAAGATTGCCGTGGACGCCATCACCGGCGTCACAGCCGAAGCGGAGATTGGAAAAATCTACCGCGGCAAAGTTGTGACCGTGAAAGAATTCGGCGCGTTCGTCGAATTCCTGCCGGGCAAGGACGGTCTCGTCCACATCAGCGAACTGGCGAACTTCCGCGTGAAGAACACGGAAGACGTTTGCAAGGTCGGCGACGACATCACTGTGAAATGCCTCGGCGTGGATGAAAAAGGCCGCGTCCGTCTCTCGCGCAAAGCCGCGATGGAAGATCGCGACAAGGAAGCCGCAGCGGCTCCGGCGGCGGCTTAATCCGATAAAAATTCAAAGCGCGGATGGCGAAAGCCGTCCGCGCTTTTTTCCTTTTTTGGAAATTTACTCTTTTGCTCCGGCCTGTTGCAATAATTCCATTATATCCGTGTGCGCATTCTCTTTTGCAGCCATCAACGCAGTTCGGCTATTAATGTCGGCTGCATTAACATCAGCCTTTTTCTCTAGCAATAACTTCACAACGTATTTTTGGCCTTCTTGTGCCGCAAACATCAAAGCGGTAACACCATGATTATCAGTGGAGTCAATTTTGCTTTTTTTGTCCAGCAACAATACAACGATCTCAACGTTTCCATTTGCCGCTGCAATAATCAATGGTGTTGCGCCATCTTTTCCTGCATTTTTCGTGTTAACGTCAGCACCGTTTTCCAACAAAAGTTGAACGATATCCATGTGGTTATGATTTACTGCCAAACCTAAAGCTCGACCAACAGTGTCAGTTGGCAAATTTGTCACCGCGCCGACATCCACCAATAATTTAACGGTTTCAATGTGACCGTTCATCGAGGCGAAATTTATGGCTGTGCTGCCATCATCGGTCTTTATTTTATAATCAGCACCATTTTGCAATAGAAGCCTGCAAACTTCAAAATTTCCAAGATTTGCTGCCAGCATTAGTGAGGTTTCAGAATCAACAGCCTTAGCATTAATTTCTGCGCCCTTATTTATTAAGAGACTGACGATATTAGTATTGGGCTGCATTGACGAAAGTATGAGCGCAGTTGCGCCCGCATCTGTTTTTTGTTTACGTCAGCCCCCTTATCCAACAGCAGTTTTACAATATCCCAATGCCCCTTTATTCCTGCATACATTAGCGCGGTGATTCCTTTAAGGTCTGTTCCATTGACGTTCGCGCCATTATCCAAGGCTGATTGAACTTTTGATAAAGTTCCTGCTTTGGCAGCTTCAATCAAATCGTCACTGCTGTCTATCGTTTGAGCCCAAATATTAGCAGCAAACAGAACGATGCTAATTGCAAAAATTGGTTTAATCACACTCCGCATATTCGGAACCTATTTCCGCTGCTTCCTGTTTTCAAGCCAAATAAAAAATGTCGGATGAAAAATTTCCATCCGGCATTTTGGTTTGGGTTATTTTATTTCGTGAACGGAATCAGGCTGCTCCACTTGGACGGCGTGGTGAGAAAATCAAAGGGCATTTCTACGAAGAAGGCACCTTGAAGCAAATCAGGATGACTGCCGCCGACGTGATCCCACAGCCCGCGCACGACGTAGCGCACCTCGCCGTTACGGCTTTGATAAAGCGGCAGTTCGACGGCAAGTTGTTGGCGTGTGCCGGGGAGATTCTGAGCGCCGCCCACGGTATATTCGAGGTAGGCATCGCGATTGAGTGTCAACCGTGCGCCGCCGTGGTAGAAGGCTTCCGGCGAGGAACCGGCGTTGAAAAGCTGGTCGAAACCACCGTTGGCAGTCGGGCCAAATGCCAGCGCGACCGGGCCGCTTAACGGACAGGATGGGTTGTTGGCGCAACAGTTTTTCATGGCCCAATTAAACCACGGCCAGAAGAGATTCGCCTCGACGTGCAAGCCTTCGGCGGTGCCAGTATTGTCGCCGCTTTGATTTTTCGGCACGTCTTGATGGGAAGCTTCGGCGGTGATGTCTGGCACGAGCCACGCATTTTTACCGACGTTCTGACGCCACTGATCGCCGTGGGCGTAAAATTTCAGGCTCAACCAATAAGTATCGTTGTTGCCGCCGAAGCTGGTGTGTTGGTAACCGGCGCGGGTGCGGAAATAATAATTTTGGTTGGTGCCGGCGTGTTGGGCGGCCATTTCACCGCTGTAAAAATTGGTGGGTGCTGTCGGCGCTGTGGCGGGCATTTCGACAATTTTGGGCGCGGGCTTGGTGGCGGGCAGGGTGGGCGCAGGTGTTTCCTGAACGATCTCCGGCGCGGCGACGGCTTTCACCGTGGTGGTGGACGGCGGTAAATTACTGATAACGGGCGGCTCGGTCGGCGCGGCGGTGGTGCTGGAATTGATGACAGGCGCAACGGCTGTGGGGGTTGCATCTTGCGTGCTGGCAACCGGTGCCGGTGCGGTCGGCGACTTGGAATGCTCGACGACAAGGCTGAAAGCCGCGATTCCGAACAGAAGCAACAGGACAATAAGCGGGATAAGTCGATTTTTTTTCATCTGATTACGGTTGGCAGTGTTGCCAGATGGCGCGGATAATCCTGATTTCTGGCGTTGGAAACAAGTCAAACTTGCGGCGGCGGCAGGCGGATTTTGCTCTGATGATGACAACAAGTTTGACTCGACTGCGTGGCGAAAGTAAAATTGACGCGATGCTGGCTGCTGAATCCAATGTGGGGAACTCCCAACGCGAACACTCTTCAGACCCCGCCCGTTCCTGGAAATTGATTGTGGAACCGGTGGAGCCGTTTCTCCATGCGGTGACGCAGCGCTTGACGCGGCAGGCGCGCGATTTTGATCCGCAAATCGTCGCTTACGCCGAACACGCACTGAATAATGGCGGCAAACATCTGCGCCCCACGCTCGTCGCGCTGGCGGCGAGTTGCTTCGGTAAGCCCAACGAATCCCATGTCACGGCGGCAGTCATCATCGAGATGGTGCATCTCGCCACGCTGGTTCACGACGACGTGATGGACGAGGCGAAAATCCGACGTGGCAATCCGACGGTCGCGGCGAAGTGGGGCAACGAAATCGCGGTATTATTTGGCGACTGCCTGTTTGCGCAGGCGCTGAAACTGGCATCAGAATTTCCCACGACCGACATTTGTCGGGCGGTGGCGCTGGCGACGAACACGGTTTGTTCCGGCGAAATTTTGCAGACGCAGCAGCGTCGCAACTTCGCGGCGGCGCGGGCAGATTATTTTCGTGTCATTGAGATGAAGACGGGCGAACTGTTCACGCTGTCGTGCGATCTCGCGGCGTTTTTGAGCGAGGCCAAGCCGGATCAGCGCGCAGCCTTGTGCGAGTTTGGCGCGGCGGTAGGCACGGCGTATCAGATTTACGACGACTGCGTGGATTTGTTCGGCACGGAAGCGGAAGCCGGTAAGTCGCTGGGAACGGATCTGGCCAAGGGTAAACTAACGTGGCCAGTGCTGCTCGCATGGGAACGTGCCAGCGCCACGGACCGCGCGGAATTGGAAAATTTGATTTTAAAATGGCAGCCGGAAAATTTTGCGCCAGTCAAGGCGTTGCTGGCGAAATACGAAACCTTCGCTCCATCCGTCGGCGAGATTGAGCGGTTTCTGGAATTGGCGCGGCGGGCCTTGCGGGTATTGCCAGCGTCGCCGGGACAGGCTGGATTGCTGGCTTTGACCAATTTTCTCGCGCAACAAACGGCGGCTTTGGTGGTTCAATGATTATGCCCGAAGCCATTGCCACGCCTGATTCCAACACGCCTGCCGGAATGCTGGAGGCGGATTTGGTGCGGCACGCCCGGCGCGGCGATCTGAGTGCTTACGATGAATTGGTGAAGCGCTATCAGCAACGGATTTACGCGACAATCTACCACATGACGTCCAACCACGAGGACGCCAATGACCTCGCGCAAGATTCGTTTATCAAAGCGTTTCAGGCGCTGAAATCATTTCGCGGCGGTTCCAGTTTTTACACCTGGATCTATCGGATCGCGGTCAACAAGACCATCAATTATCTCAAGCAGCGGAAGAACAAACATCATTTTAGCCTGAACGACATCGATTTCAATACCGAGAATAATCCCGATCTCGTGGCGTTGATTTCGGACAAAACACCAGTGCGGGAAGTGGGGCTGACGGAGTTGCAAAAAAAATTGAACGAAGCTTTGATGAGGCTGTCAGAACCTCACAGAATGGTAGTGGTGTTGCATGATGTGCAGGGGCAGTCGCATGAGGAAATTGCGGAAATCATGGATTGCAACATCGGCACCGTGCGGTCGCGGCTCTTTTACGCGCGGCAGCAATTGCAGGGCTATCTGGCCGAATACGCAAAACCAGCATGAATAAAAACGAACAAAATAACTTTGCCGAGCTAACCCAGCTGTTGAAATTCAAACAACACGAGGTTCCGCCGCCCGGCTATTTTGATAATTTCTCCGGCCAAGTCATCTCCCGCATCCGCGCCGGTGAGGCTGGCGGCATGCAAACCTTTGCTGAACGGCTTCAGTCCGAAGTCCCGTGGCTGGCCAACTTTCTCCGGATTTTTGAGACCCGACCCGGCTTGATCGGCGGTTTCGCCACCAGTATGTGCCTGCTGTTGGTTTTGGTGGTGGTCTTCGCGGAACGTTCCGATGTGGCCTCCAAAAATCTACTGTCTGTTTCCGAGCCGACGGCGGCTCTGGGCAATTCGCCATCGGCGATGGCTGAGCCTTCTTTGATGTTGGCAACGGATTCCACTGGCATTGTGGCCAGCACGAACCCGGTAACGAGTCTGCAGCCCACGGCTACGTTGTTCGGTCAGGCGGCTGGTTCACCGATTTTCCAACCAGCTGGGTTTGTGCCGGCGGCTCAGTAAAATAATATTTTCCACTTTGACGCGGTGTGCGCTTGAAACGCCACCGCGCTTTTCATTTAATGCGTCAGTGTCAACCACTGTCATCGCCGTAGCCAACCAGAAAGGGGGTGTGGGAAAAACCACCACCGCCGTCAATCTGGCCGCGTGTCTTGCCGCCGAGGGGAAACGGGTTTTGCTGTTCGACCTCGATCCGCAGGCGAATGCCACCAGCGGCGTCGGTATCGAAAAAATTGACGGCGCCAGCGCATATCAAGTTTTGTTGGGCGATGGTAGCTTGCTCGAAAAAATCAAGCCGACGGCGTATGCGCGGCTGGAAGTGATTCCGAGCGAGGTTGACTTGTGTGCGGCTGATCTCGAACTCGCGCGATTGGAGAATCATCTTCACCGCGTGGCGCTCGCGCTGCAACCAGTGCGCGCCAGCGGCCGGTTTGATGTGGTGTTGCTCGATTGTCCGCCGTCGCTGGGGATTTTGTCGCTGAACGCCTTCGCCGCGTGCGATGGTATTCTGGTGCCGCTGCAATGCGAGTATTACGCGCTGGAAGGCATCTCAATGATGAACCGTGTGCTGGATCAGTTGCGCGCGGCGGGCGTGAACCCCGGCCTGAATATTTTCGGCGTGGCGATGACGATGTTTGATGGTCGCACCAAACTTTCCAACGAAGTTGTCGAGGAAGTCCGCAAATTGCTCGGCGAAAAAGTTTTTGACACCTTGATTCCTCGCACCACGCGTTTGGCCGAAGCGCCAAGCCACGGTCAGCCGATCATTTACTACGACAAATACAGCAGCGGCGCGGCGGCGTATCAATTGCTGGCGCAAGAAGTCATGAGCCGACTCGCCAAAATTTGTTCATGAAATAACAGAAAGCGGAAAGTTTAACGCTGGCGGCCCAATAAAATTCCAACTGAACCGGCGGTAGTCATGATGTGTGCATCGTCACTTGCCGTCACAATTTGAATCCACTAAGCTGCGAACACCTTTAATTTATGGCCAAAGAAATTCTCGAGATGATCGTCGAATCTGCGACGATGGAACTGCCGGACACCAAAACGCTCAAGCTGAAATGGCCGGACGGGCACAACCCCGAATTCAAGACCGGACAGTTCATCACGCTTTACTGGCCGGACACGATGAACTACAAACGTGCCTACTCGCTCTCGTCCTGCGCGCTGGATCGTGGCTTTTATGAAGTGACCATCAAGCGCGACGGCAAGATGGGCACGCGTATGGTGGATTGGGCGAAAGCTGGCGATAAGATTTTTGTCATCCCGCCCGTCGGAAAATTTCTGCCGGTGTTGGAACCCAACAAACACCTCGTGTGCATTGCGGGCGGTTCCGGCGTGACGCCTTTCCGCGCGTTTGCCCGCGAAGCTACGCGTCGCAAATTGGAAACGAAAATTACCGTGCTTTACAGCGTGCGCCAGCCCAAAGATATCATCTTCAACACGGAATTCCGCCAGCTTGAGCAGGAAAATCCGAATTTCAAATTTCACGTCACCTGCACGCGCGCGACGCCGGAAGATAATTGGACCGGCCGCACTGGTCGCGTCACGCCCGATTGGATTCGCGAAATCGCCACCGATTTGCCGAACACAGTTTTCTACGCCTGCGGCCCGAATGCGCTCGTGGATTTCGCCGAGGAACTAGTCATCCACGGCCTCGGCCTGCCGAAAGAGCAGATGAAGACCGAGAAGTGGGGTTGACCGGAAAAGCGGAAGGCAGACCGTAGAATGCAGAAACAGCCGACTAAGGTTTGGCAGTCTTTCTGGCTTTTACTTCTTCCTTCTTCATTCTAACTTCTTCCTTCATGCTTAAACGCACTTCACTCTACGCCGCTCATCAGAAACTCGCCGCGAAGCTCATTGATTTCGGCGGCTGGGAAATGCCGGTTCAATACACCAGTATTACCGATGAACACCTCGCCGTCCGCAACACCGCCGGTATTTTTGACATCTCACACATGGGCGAAGTCACCGTCAGCGGCGCGGGCGCGGAAGCATTTTTGAATTCCCTCCTCACGAACGATCTCCGCAAACTCAGGCCCGGCCAAGGCCAATACACCCTGATGTGCAATCCGGCTGGCGGCGTGATCGACGATCTTTACGCCTACAAACTTTCCGAAGCCGTTTATTTCCTCATCATCAACGCCTCCCGCATCGAACCCGACGTGGCGTGGTTGCAGGCGCAGGCTGCAAAATTCACCGGCGGTGAACTGAAGCTCACCGACGCCTCGCACAATTACGCCGCCATCGCCGTGCAAGGCCCGCGCGTGAAAGAATTCATCAACACCGTCATTACTGGAGCCTCCGTTTCCGCCATGCGCGTGAATGCCGTGAACGATCTGAAGAAGAATGAAATCGGCGGCTTCAAATTTGAAAATCACAGCGTCCTCGTCTCGCGCACCGGCTACACGGGCGAAGACGGATTTGAAATTGTCGGTGGTGATGAATCCATCCAGCATTTGTGGGATAAATTTATTGCCGTCGGCCAGCCCTTCGGCTTGAAGCCCGCTGGCCTCGGCGCGCGCGATACGTTGCGCACGGAAGTCTGCTACCCGCTCTACGGCCACGAACTCGATGAAAACACCACGCCCATAGAAGCGGGCGTCGGCTTTTTCGTCGCGCTCGACAAAGGCGATTTCAACGGTCGTTCCATCCTCGCGCAGCAAAAAGCTGTCGGCGTGAAAAAGAAACTGGTCGCGTTCAAGATGACTGATAAATCCGCCCCGCCGCGTCCGCATTATCCGATCTGGGCGAATGGCGTGAAAGTTGGCGAAGTCGTCAGCGGGACGCAAAGTCCGTCGCTCAATCTCGGTATCGGCATGGGCTACGTCCCGCCGGAACTCGCCAAGGCGGACACGAAAATCGAGATTGAGATTCGCGGCAAACACTACGCCGCCGTCGTCGTGAAGAAGCCGATTTACCAGAAGTGAGACACGGATTACACAGATTTTCACGGATGGGAAATTGAATCCGTGAAATCCGTGTCAAAAATGGATTTGAGAATCGCCTCAATCCGCGTAATCTGCGGGCACAATTTATGAGCAACATTCCTTCCGATCTCAAATACGCCAAATCCCACGAATGGATCCGCGTCAGCGGCGACACCGCCACCGTAGGCATCACCGACCACGCGCAAGCCGAGCTGACCGACATCGTGTTCGTGGAACTGCCCGCCGTGGGCCGCACGGTCAAGGCCGGCGAAGCCTGCGCCGTGGTGGAATCCGTCAAGACCGCGAGCGATATCTATTCGCCCGTCAGCGGCGAAATCATTGCCGTCAATTCCGCCGTGGTGGACAATCCCGCGCTCGTGAACACCGCGCCCGACAGCGACGGCTGGTTTTACAAAATCAAATTGAGCAACGCCGCCGAAGTGAACGCGCTGCTTTCGCCGGACGATTACAAGAAACAGATTGGTGGATGAATAATAACCTTAAAAATTTCGTCTGGCTAATTTGTGTCGGTCTAACTTCATTTGGCTGCGCTCCATGGATTCCGCTTCCTGTTGTCACTACCTATTATCAATTGGATGGCCAAAGGGAGATAAAGCAAGACGACCATCTTGTATATTTAGGCTTTTCGAAGGAACCAAAAACGTATGGATTTGGTTATATACCTCGCCCCTTTGGCGACCAACCGGCAAACTGTTTTATTCTATCGGTCAGAGGTGGAAAAAATTTATCGGATTTCAAATTCGTTCGTGGAACTTATCAATACTATTCTGAAAGTCCGCAGCCATTAGAGCTTACATGGCTGGCCCATGGTCAAGCGTTGTTATTTCCAACGGCAAACATCGTTACTAGGCCATCGCCAAAAAGAACCGAAAAGACTGGCGAAATGAAACACGGACAATACAAAATTGATATAATGTATCATGTAAATGGGCAAGATTACGAATGTCGTTTTGATGTCCTTTACACTGTAAAAAACAAAACCGGAGTTGTTGGTCCTTGGTCTGGCGAGGGCATTCACTAATTCGAGTTAAGTTGCGCTATGAACATCCGTCTCTTCATAAAACCGTATTGCGGCTGGTGCCACAAGGCGCAGCGCTGGCTCGACGAGCGCAGCCTTTGATTTGTAGGAGACGACGTGAGGAGTCTCTAGCTTTTCATCTTCAGTTTGAGCCTCGTCACCTCGGCTCCTACTTTGATTAGCTTTCAATCTTTGCCCATCGGCAAGACGTCGGGGAATTGCAACTGGCAGAAACCGAAGTCCAGCACGCCGGGATTTTCGCGATAAACGGCGGGGATGAAAAACAGCGTCTGTCGCCGATCTTCTCCGGCGGCAAAGTCCAGCACCCCGGCGCGTTGCAAGACCCAAAGCTGCTTGCTCACGGTGTCGGAACTGCCACCAACCGTCGCCGCGATGTCCGCGATGCATTGCGGACGACCAGTGGCGAGCATTTTGACCATGGCCCAGCGGGTCGAACTGCCCAAGGCCGCCATCACGACCTCGGGTTGCAGGTTCGGCTGGCTTGCCGCCGGCGCAGCAGCGGTTGTTTGAGGTGAATTTGGGTTCGTTTCGCTCATATTTTGGAGAATTAATCAAAAAACCTCGTCTGACAAGGCAAATGGAAGAAACATTTGTCTTGTATCTACGACAAAACATGAAGATGGAAGAAAGGTTTGTCAGGTATCAACAATGAATTGTGAAGATGGAAGAACGGTTTGTCTGGTATTTACATTCAATCTTCAAGATGGAAGAAACATTTGTCTGGTATCTTGATTCATTTATGAAGATGGAAGAAGCATTTGTCGGGTATCTATGTTGTTTACTGAAGATTGGACGTTCATTTTCAAGGTTTGAAGCTTTGGGGAAGTCGATTATTCATGGGAATGGGAAGAATTTGTCTTTGTTCGGCATCTTTCAGGATTTAATCTGCTCCTGTGAAAATTCGTCTCTTCATCAAACCGTTTTGCCCGTGGTGCCATAAAGCGCAAGCTTGGCTTAACGAGCGCGGCGTCAAATACGAAACGCTTGATGTAATTGCCGATAGTCAAGCTATGACCGAAATGGTCAATCTTTCTAACCAGCGCCTCGCACCGGTGATTGATGTGGACGGTAAAATCCTCGCCGATTTCGGCCCGGAAGAACTGGCAAAGTTTTGGGAAACATTGGGCCACAGATAATCACAGATGGGGAAAAAGAATTTTTATCTGTGTTTCATCTGTGTCAATCTGTGGCTAGAAAAGAATTGCAATGACGACGACTGAATTGAAA